>CACJZT010000025.1 GCA_902598015.1 uncultured Pelagibacteraceae bacterium | reverse complement strand
CTATTGATCCACTTGCATCTGTAACTACTGACATTTTAAAAGACAGCAATGCAATGATTCCCGTTAGCAAAACTCCAGTTGCCATGTAGTTGTAAACTTTAAGCATGTAGGCTCTAAGGCCTTCATCCATCACAACAGCTTTTTTTGCTGTCGTTGATCTATTTAAAATATTGTCTCTATTGAATTCCATAATTAAATATATAGTAATAAATTTTAAATTTTTCAAGCAGTCAAAATATAGGTAACAAATACTTAATATTTAATGAATTATAAAAAATTAGGAACAACAAATATAGATATTAGCACGATTTGCCTCGGCACCATGACTTGGGGTGAACAAAATAGCCAAGAAGAGGCCTTCGAACAAATGGATTTCTCACTAGAAAATGGGGTTAATTTTTGGGATACAGCAGAACTTTATGCTGTACCTCCTAAAGCTGAAACTTTTGGTCATACAGAGACGATCATTGGAAATTGGTTTGAAAAAACAAAAAAAAGAAAAGATGTGATACTTGCAACTAAAGTTTGTGGTCCTGCTAGAGATTATATTAGAAATGGTGAAAATAGTTTTGTAGGGAAGAATCTCGAAACTGCACTTCATAACAGTCTTAAAAGACTTAAAACTGATTATATAGATTTATATCAGCTTCATTGGCCAGAAAGAAATGTAAACAATTTTGGAAGACTTGGATATGTGCATAAAGAAAATGAATGGAATAAATTCGAAGACGTGTTGGTTGAATTACAAAAGTACATTGAGCAAGGTAAAATTAGACATGTAGGTTTATCTAATGAAACTCCTTGGGGTGTTATGAATTATCTCAAACTCTCAAAGGAAAAGAGTTTGCCAAGAATGATGTCCATACAAAATCCCTATAGTTTATTAAATAGGTCATATGAAGTTGGATTAGCAGAGGTATCTATAAGAGAAAATATTGGCTGTTTATCTTATTCTCCTTTAGCCAGTGGTTTTTTAAGTGGTAAATATAGAAATAAGCAATTTCCAAAAGGATCTCGGATGGAAAGAGATTGGGATTTTTGGACAAGATATCGAAAACCAAATACTAACGAAGCTGTTGATGAGTATTTTAATATTAGTGAAAAATACAACATTGATATGAGTCAAATGTGTATAAAATTTTGTGAGATACAGGATTTCATGTCTAGCGTTATTATTGGTGCAACAACAATGGAGCAGTTGAAAACAAATATAGAAAGTGTAAAAGTGAATCTTGATAAAGAAATAATTAATGAAATTAATGAAATTCAAAAAAAATATCCAAATCCATGTCCATAATTTTTAAAATAATTTTTTTTATTCTCTTATTAGGATCAACTTCTTATTCAGAAGAATTAAATAAAATAGGAACATTTAAAGACTGGGATGCAATTGTTGTTACTAATGGAGATAGTAAAGTATGTTTTGCTCAATCTAAACCTGTTCTTCAATCTCCTAAAAAAAATGATAGAGATGCAAGATTATTTGTAACTTTTAGACCATCTGAAAAAATTAAAGACGAAGTAAGCACAACCTCAGGCTATGAATACAACAGTCAAAATTCAATTACAGCTAGCTCTGGTAAATCAAAATATAAATTTGATATAGCTCAAGATAATTTTGCATGGATTTCAAGTAATAAAATTGAAAAAAAAGTTGTTAGCAGAATGAAAAAGGCCTCAAGATTAATGGTTACTGGATATAATAAATCTGGATCTCAAACAATTGATCATTATTCTTTGATGGGCTTCACTAAAGCATATAACGCAGCTAAAAAAAGCTGTAGTTAAATAATGAAATCAAAGAAAAAGATAGTTCTTGCCTATTCTGGAGGTTTGGACACATCAATCATATTAAAATGGTTACAGGAAAATTATGATGCAGAAGTAATTTGTTATACTGCAGACATTGGTCAAGAAATAGATAGAAATAAAATTTTCAGAAACGCAAAAAAACTTGGCGTAAAAAATATTATTATTCAAGATCTAAAAGATATTTTTGTAAAAGATTATGTTTATCCAATGATTAGGGGCCATGCAATATATGAAGGTGTTTATTTGCTTGGAACCTCAATTGCTAGACCTTTAATAGCCAAAGATCAAATTAGAATTGCTAAAAAATTTAATGCCTATGCTGTATCTCATGGATCAACAGGAAAAGGAAATGATCAAGTAAGATTTGAGTTAGGTTATCATTATTTTGGTCCTAAAATAAAAGTTATTGCGCCTTGGAGAATTTGGAAGCTGAAATCTAGATCAGATCTAATTAATTATGCAAAAAAAAATAAAATTGAAATACCTAAAGACAAGAAAGGAGCGCCACCTTTTTCAGTAGACGATAATATTTTTCATACATCAACAGAAGGAAAGTTGTTAGAAAATCCAAAAAACTCTGCACCTGACTTTATCTTTCAAAGAACGGTATCTCCAGAAAAAGCACCTAATAAATCTTCAA
>CACJZT010000024.1 GCA_902598015.1 uncultured Pelagibacteraceae bacterium | reverse complement strand
TATAATATCCATTCCAGTTTTAATTGTTTTGGCAATAGATTTTAAAAATATTAGTTTTTCTATATTTATTGTTTTATCATCATTGATAAATCTTTTTTCAACATCATCTTTTCCCATATTCCAATAGGAATGAAACTGAGATGATAACTCATATAAATATACAGGGATCCTATGAGGTTCTAGTTTTTTAGTGGAAATTTCTACACATTTAGGCCATTCAGATATTTTTTTAAAAATTTCAATTTCTGCATTATTAAATTGCATATTATTATTTTCATTATCAATCTTGTCATCAATATTTTTATTTATATTTCTAAAAACCGATGAAATTCTAGCATAACAATATTGAACATAATAAAGCGGATTGTCTTTAGATTTTTCTTTTACTTTTGTAAAATCAAAATCTAATTCAGCATCATTGCTTCTACTTAGCATAATAAATCTTGTTGCATCTTTTCCAACTTCAGAAATTAAATCTTCAACGGTAATGTAATCACCTTTTCTTTTAGACATTTTAAAAGGTTTGCCATCTTTTATTAGCTTAACAAGTTGGCTTACTTTACAAATTAATTTATTTTTTTCTCCAGATAATGCTTCAACAACAGATGTAATTCTTTTTATATAACCTGCATGATCCGCTCCTAAAATATTTATTAATTTATCAAAGTTTCTATTTAGTTTTGTATTATGATACGCAACATCTCCAGCAAAATAAGTCCATGTGTTGTCAGATTTTTGTAATGCCCTATCTTTATCATCCCCAAAATCTGTTGATCTAAAAAGTAATTGATCTCTTTCTACCCAATTAGTTGTGTCTTCTCCTTCGGGAGCTTTGATTTTTCCTATATATACAAATTTATCTTTTTTAAGTTTCTCAATAACCTTATCAACCTCTTTATTTTCAACTATTTCAGTCTCACTCGCAAAATTATCATGAATAATTCCCAAATTATTTAAATTAGTCTTAATGAGTTTAAGTGACTCTGTAATTGCTAGTTTAGTAAGTGTTAACTTAATTTTTTCATAATCATCAAATTGTAAATCTTTATTATTATCTATAATATGTTGGGCTATATCCTTGATGTATTCTCCTGGATATAAATCATCCTCATTTAGTGGAAAGGTTTGATTATCTAATTTTTCTTTTATTCTCAAATATACAGATCTAGTAAAATGTAAAATTTGATTACCATGATCATTTACATAATATTCTTTTACAACTTCTTGATTGTTAAATTTTAGCAAATTAGAGATAACATCACCTAGTATAGCACCTCTACAATGACCAACATGTAATGGTCCAGTGGGATTTGCAGACACGAATTCAATTAAATGTTTCTTTTTAGAGCCCTTAAGTGCTGCGCCAAAATTATTAAGATTATTTATATTTAAAAGAAATGAAGTCCAAAACTCTTTTTTTAAAATAATATTTATAAATCCAGGCTTTGCTATTTCTATCTTCTCAACATTATTGTCGTCTTTAAAAATAATATCTTTTAATTTTTCAGCAATTTTAATTGGTGGTTCATTATTTGTTTTAGATAAAACCATTGCAACATTGGTTGACAGATCGCACTTAAATTTTTTAGGAGGTATATCTACATTTATACCAGATAAACTTTCAGGTAATAAAATTAGTTTTTCTTCACTTGCTAATTTAATTTTATTTAAAATTTTATTTAAATATTCTTCAAATATATTCATTTTGATGCTCTATATAATTGTATGGCGTACCTATCTGTCATGCCAGAAATATAATCAGATATAGCTCTTTCTTTGTTAGTTTTTAAATATTTAGTTTTAATATACTTTTTTGGATTTTTGTTAATTACATTAAAAAGCTTTTTAATTATCTTTTTTCCTTCGTTATTTTTTTTTAATACATCTTTATTATTATACATAGTTATTCTAAGGAAATCTCTAATCTCATTTATAGTTATTTTTAATTTGTTGGAAAAATCAACAATTTGATTTTTTTTATTTGATACATCTTTTTTTGTAGATATTTTATTCATTAAAATATTTCTTGTCGTAGTTTTTATTAAGTCTTGAACCATTAAATTTATAGAGTCTCTTATAGTTTGATATACAAGAATATCATTATTTTCACTTTTTAATTTGTTTTTATATGATTTTAAAATTTCATCAAAAAAAGAGATTTGTTTAAGATCGTTTAATGTAAATAATTTAGCTTTTATTCCATCTTGAATATCATGGTTATTATATGCAACGTCATCGGATATAGATGCAATTTGAGCCTCCAAAGAGGAGTTTTTTGAAAAATTAATTTTATTTTTTAAATTTTTTAACCCAATTAAATTATTTATTTTGACTAGCTTTGTTACCGGACCATTATGTTTAATAAGACCATCTAATGTTTCTAATGTTAAATTAAGACCTTCAAATTTAAAATATTTATTTTCAATGAACATTACTATCCTAAGTGTTTGAAGGTTGTGGTCAAATCCACCATATTCATACATACATTCATTTAGAGACTCTTCTCCTGCATGACCAAAAGGGGTATGACCTAAATCATGAGCTAAGCTTAATGTTTCAGCTAAATCATCATTTAAACCTAAATATTTAGCAATTGTTCTAGCAATTTGTGATACTTCAATGGAATGTGTGATTCTGGTTCTATAATGATCTCCTTCAGTATTAACAAATACCTGGGTTTTGTGCTTCAATCTTCTAAATGAGGTAGAATGAATTATTCTATCTCTATCTCTTTGAAAAGGTGATCTGAAAGGATTGCTCGCTTCTTTGAACAGTCTACCTTTTGAAGCAAATGTTCCTAATTTTGAGTAATTTTTCATTCTTTAAAAATGGCAAAATATTATTATATTGTTTTTATCAATGTTTAATTATGATTA
>CACJZT010000023.1 GCA_902598015.1 uncultured Pelagibacteraceae bacterium | reverse complement strand
ATCGTTTGTTTGACTTTCTATCTCAAAATCATCTCCTGGCATAGGAAGTTTATTCATGTCAGGTGGCATTTGGAGAGGATTTTTTTTTTTTACAAGAAATTCATCACTTTGTTCAGATCTTTTTTTGCCTTCTAAAGCTTCTCTAACTCCGCCACAAAAAGTTAATAATGGCACTAAAGCAATTAACAAGATTAAATTTAAATTAATTTTTTTCATCTTTTTTTTTATAGAATATAAATTCAAATAAAATAAGGCATATAATACCAATTGTTATAAAAATATCAGCTACATTAAAAATAAACCAATGATATCCTGCGTAATTTAAATCTATAAAGTCTGGAACGGCTCTGTAATAAACTCGGTCAAATAAGTTTCCTAAAGAACCTCCTAATATTGTCATTAAAAAAAATGACTTAATTTTTGATTCAATCAAAGCGAAATACAATATTACCAAATTTATAATAACTATAATTGTAGTAAAGATATTATAGAAAAGTTGATCTTCTGAAGAAAATAAACCAAATCCTATTCCTGTATTCCAAACTAAATAAATATTTAAAAATTGATTTATATAATAATCAACTTGTCCTTCATTATTTAAAATATTTAATATATAAATTTTTGATAGTCTATCTAAAGCAAAACAAACAACTAAAAATATAAAACCTATAAGAAGTTTATTTAATTTTTCATTTCCCATTTGTATTTAAAAGTCCACAATTTGGTCTTTCACAACCCGTTTCAAAAATTTTCCAACAAATAGGACATTTATTTCCTTGGGCTTTTTTTGCAACTACATCTATACTATTTTGTTGATTTTCATCTTTAAATACAGAGGCAGATGAAGTTATACAAATTTCAGAAAAATTAATATTTTTTGCCTTATCGTAAAATTCTTTATTTAATTTTATCTCAATCGTTGCCTCTAAACTTGAACCAATTGATTTTTCGGCTCTCATCTTTTCAATTGAAATATTTGCAACATCTCTAATTTTTTTAACATATTCCCAATCTGAGCTTATTTCTTCATTGTTCCAAGAATTTGGAACGGAAACAAAATTTTGCAAATGTATACTTTGTCTATCTTCTTCTTTTTTAACCAATTGATAAATTTCTTCAGTTGTAAATGATAATATTGGAGCAAACCATTTCAGGAGACATTGTAAAATAATATTTAAAAGAGTTATGCAGTTCTTCCTTCTGTCAGAATTTAAAGAGTCACAATATAAAGTGTCTTTCCTGATATCAAAATAAAAGGCTGAAAGCTCAACTGTACAAAAATTTAGTAATTCTTTATATAAGTTGTGAAAGTTATAAACTTTAAAATTATTTTTAAAATTCTCATTTATTGTATAAATTCTATGAAGCATAAATTTTTCAAGTGAGTCAAAATTTTCAAACTTAACTTTTTCAAAATCAAGATTTTCATATTGATCTTGAATATTTCCTAAAAGATATCTAAACGTGTTTCTAATTTTTCTATAAGACTCAGCATGTTGATCTAAAATTGAATAATCTATTCTAAGATCCTCAGCATAATTTGAAGATGCAACCCAAATTCTTAATATATCAGCTCCGTATTTTTTAAGTATATCTTGTGGAGCAATTACGTTACCTGTTGATTTTGACATTTTTAGACCTTTTCCATCTACTACGAAACCATGAGAAAGAATACTTTCAAATGGAGCAACACCTCTTGTTCCACATGACTCTAGTAATGAAGAGTGAAACCATCCTCTATGTTGATCTGAACCCTCTAAATACATCGATGCAGGCCATTTAAGGTCGTCCCTTTTTTCTAAGACAAAAGAATGGGTGGATCCACTATCAAACCAAACCTCAACTATATCTGATAATTTTTCATAATCTTCTGCTTTATACTTATCTCCAAGAAAGATCTGATAATCTTCATTAAACCAACAATCAGAACCTTCTTTTTCGTAAATTTTTGCAATATTTTCAAAAACTTCATCATCAACTAAAACATCACCTGTTTTTTTTGAAATAAAAATCGGTAGCGGAACACCCCAAACTCTCTGTCTTGATACACACCAGTCAGGTCTAGTTTCAATCATTGATTTTATTCTTTCTTTTCCTTTGGAAGGATAAAAATCTGTATTATCGATGGCTTTTAATGCTTTATCTCTTAATCCATGGCTTTCCATGGAAATAAACCATTGTGGAGTTGCTCTATGAACTAGTGGAGCTTTTGATCTCCAAGAATGAGGGTAAGAGTGAGTAAGTTTTCCGTTTGTTACTAAATTTTTTTCCTCATCTAATTTTTCAATAATTAAGTTATTGACCTTAAAAATATGTAAACCTTCAAAATGTTTAATTTCATTTGTATATTTTCCATCACCATCAACTGTTTCAATTGCTTTAATATTATTATTTAAACAAAGATTGAAATCATCTGGTCCATGGCTTGGAGCACAGTGTACAATACCTGTGCCTTGATCAGTGGTAACAAAATTAGCCTCAAGCATTGGGATATCATAATCATATCCCATTTTAGAAAATGGATGACTGCAAATTGTTCCTTTCAAATCTTTTCCTAAAAATTCGTTTAAAACTTTTATATTTTCAATAGGAGTATCTTTTTTAAATGGTTCTAGTAGGTCCTTTGCAATTACTATTTTTCTATCAATAAAATTTTTGTTATCGTTTATTTCAAGCAAAACATATTTTAGATCAGCATTGTAAGCTAAAGCTTTATTTGCAGGAATAGTCCATGGGGTTGTCGTCCAAATTATTACATCAGCACCTTTAATTATATCAAAATTTGTAACTTTCACTTTGAATGCTGCATAAATCGTATCTGAAACATGATCCATGTATTCAACCTCAGCATCAGCTAAAGCTGTTTTTTCAACAGTTGACCAAAGAACTGGTTTGTAACCTCTATAAAGACTTCCTTCTTTAAGAAATTTTCCAAGTTCTCTAACTATTTGAGCTTCAGCATCAAATGACATTGTTGAATAGTAATTTTCCCAATCACCAATTACCCCAAGTCTTGTAAATTCTCCCTTATGGACGTCTATCCATTTGTTTGCAAATTCTCTACATTCTTTTCTGAATTCAATAATTGGAACATCATTTTTATTTTTTTTATTCTTTTTATATTGTTCTTCAATTTTCCACTCAATAGGCAAACCATGGCAATCCCATCCAGGAACATAAACTGAGTCTTTACCATCCATTTGATGAAATTTTGTAATTATGTCTTTTAGGATTTTATTCAAAGCGGTCCCCATATGAATATTGCCATTTGCATATGGAGGCCCATCATGAAGTACAAATTTTTCTTGCCCTTTACTTTTTTGTCTTAACAAATTGTACAAGTCAATTTTCTTCCAAAATTCAATATAATTCGGCTCCTTGTTTGGCAAATTTGCCTTCATTGAAAATTTTGTTTTGGGTAGATTTATATGTTC
>CACJZT010000022.1 GCA_902598015.1 uncultured Pelagibacteraceae bacterium | reverse complement strand
AAAAAACTGCTGGTGGCATAATTATTCCAGATACAGCTCAAGAAAAACCTCAAGAAGGTAAAGTTGTTGCTGTCGGCGGAGGTGCAAAAACCGAAGATGGAAAACTAATACCTATGGACGTTAAAGTAGGTGATAAAGTTTTATTCGGTAAGTGGTCAGGAACAGAAGTTAAAATTGATGGTAAAGAGTACAGCATAATGAAAGAATCTGACATTATGGGTATTGCATCAGGTAAATAAATAATAAGGAGAGTTTAGAATGGCTAAAATAGTAAAATTTGATTCAGATGCTAGAGCATCAATGTTAAAGGGAGTTGATATACTTGCCAATACTGTAAAAGTTACTCTTGGACCAAAAGGTAGAAATGTTGTTATCGACAAGTCTTATGGTGCACCAAGAACAACTAAAGACGGTGTTTCAGTTGCAAAAGAAATTGATCTTGATGATAAGTTTGAGAATATGGGTGCACAAATGGTTAAAGAAGTTGCTAGCAAAACTAACGATGAGGCTGGTGATGGAACAACAACTGCAACAATTTTAGCTCAAGCAATTGTTAAAGAAGGTTGTAAGTATGTAACAGCAGGTATGAATCCAATGGATGTTAAAAGAGGAATTGATGCTGCTGTAGATCATGTAAAAAATAAATTAATTTCATCAGCTAAAAAAGTAAAAGATAGTGATGAGATTGCACAAGTTGGAACAATTTCAGCAAACGGCGACAAAGAAATCGGCGCAATGATTTCAAAAGCTATGCAGAAAGTTGGTAACGAAGGAGTAATTACCGTTGAAGAAGCAAAGGGAATTGAAACAGAGCTTGATGTTGTAGAAGGTATGCAATTCGATAGAGGATATTTATCTCCATATTTTATTACTAATGGTGATAAAATGACTACAGAATTAGAAAATCCACTAATTCTTCTTCACGAAAAAAAATTAACAAATCTTCAACCGATGGTTCCACTTTTAGAAGCAGTTGTACAAGCGGGTAGACCATTAATGATTATTTCAGAGGATGTTGAGGGTGAAGCACTTGCAACACTTGTTGTTAACAAACTTAGAGGTGGTTTAAAAGTTGTTGCTGTTAAAGCTCCAGGTTTCGGAGATAGAAGAAAAGCTATGTTAGAAGATATAGCAATTCTTACAGGTGGACAAGTTATCTCTGAGGATTTAGGAATTAAACTTGAAAATGTTAAACTTAATGATCTTGGATCTGCAAAACGTGTAAAAGTTGATAAGGAAAATAGTACGATTGTAAGTGGAGCAGGTAAGAAATCTGACATTGAAGCAAGATGTGCTCAAATAAAGGCTCAAGTCGAAGAAACAACATCAGACTATGACAGAGAAAAACTACAAGAGAGACTTGCTAAACTAGCGGGCGGTGTAGCTGTAATCAAAGTTGGTGGTGCTACAGAAGTTGAAGTTAAAGAAAGAAAAGATAGAGTTGAGGATGCATTAAACGCTACAAGAGCAGCAGTTGAAGAAGGTATTGTTGTTGGTGGTGGATGTGCATTGCTTTATGCTTCAAAAGAACTTGATAGTCTAAAAGTAAAAGGTGATGATCAAAAAGCTGGTGTAGAAATTGTCAAAAGCGCTTTACAAGCACCTATCAGACAAATCACAACAAATGCTGGTGTTGATGGATCAGTAGTTGTTGGTAAATTATTAGAAACCAACAAGCCTAGCAATGGTTACGACGCACAATCAGAACAATATGTTGATATGTTTAAGGAAGGTATTATCGATCCAGTTAAAGTTGTAAGAACAGCGCTTCAAGATGCTGCTTCTATATCTGGATTGTTAGTAACAACTGAAGCAATGATTGCAGATAAACCAGATGAAAAAGACGCTGGTGCAGCTGGTATGCCTCCTGGAGGAATGGGTGGTATGGGCGGTATGGGTGGAATGGGAATGTAATACCAATTTTACTCAAAAAAAATTCAAAAAGGGCAGTTTTTACTGCCCTTTTTTTTTGAATTGAAAAAAAATATTTTGAATATATAAGAACGCGCAAATGACAACATCAATACGTAACATCACCATAATTGCTCACGTAGACCATGGCAAAACTACTTTGATTGATAACTTAATGAAACAGAGTGGTTCTTTTAGAGAAAATGAAGTTGTTGACGAAAGACTAATGGACTCTGGTGAACTTGAAAAAGAAAGAGGTATTACAATTCTTGCCAAACCAGCTTCGATAAATTGGAAAGATTCAAGAATTAATATTATTGATACACCTGGACATAGAGATTTTGCTGCAGAAGTTGAAAGAGTTCTTAGTATGGCTGATGGTGCATTATTGTTAATAGATTCAGCCGAAGGGGTAATGCCTCAAACTAAATTTGTATTAGCTAAAGCGCTTAAACAAGGGCTTAAACCAATAGTGGTTATTAATAAATTAGATAAGGCTGACCAAAGAGCCGATGAAGTTTTAAATGAGACTTTTGACTTATTTGTCAGCTTAGATGCCAACGAAGAACAATTGGACTTTCCAGTTATTTATGCAAGTGGAAGATCTGGATGGGCATCTAATGAAATAGATGGTCCAAGAGAGAATTTAAATCCATTATTAGATCTAGTAATAGATCATGTTAAGCCAGCAGAATTTGACAAATCCAAGCCGTTTGCAATGCTTTCGACTCTTTTATATGCAGATAGTTTTTTGGGTAGAAGTTTAGTTGGTAGAATTTCTCAAGGTACTGCAAAAGCAAACCAACAAATCAAGGCAATTAATCTGGATGGAGAAAAAGTCGATGAGGGAAGGTTGACTAAAATATTTAGATACGAGGGGACAAAAAAAGTACCAATAGAAGTTGGAGAAGCTGGAGATATTGTAGTTATCGCTGGATTAGAAAAAGCAAATGTTGCTGATACCATATGTGATACTGAGGTAGATATACCAATCCAAGCAACCCCAATTGATCCTCCAACGATGTCTATTAAAATAACAGTAAATAGTTCTCCATTAGCTGGGACTGAAGGTAAAAAACTTACAAGTACTCAAATCAGAGAGAGATTAGTTCAGGAAGCTCAAAATAATGTTGGAATTTCTTTTTCAGAAAATGAAAACAAAGACTCATTTGAAATAAGTGGAAGAGGTGAATTAATGTTGGAAATATTACTAACACAAATGAGACGTGAAGGATTTGAAATGACAGTAAGCCCTCCTAGAGTTTTATTTCAAAAAAATGAAAATGGTGAAAAATTAGAACCTATTGAAGAAATTACTATGGATCTTGACGAAGAGTTTTCTTCAAAAGTTATAGACTCCATGAATAAAAGAAAAGGAAAGTTAATAGATCTTAAAGATACTGGAAAAAATAAAAAACGATTAATCTTTCATGCACCAACTAGAGGTTTAATGGGATACACTAGTAGATTTCTTACTCTAACTAAAGGAACAGGAGTAATAAACAGAATATTCCATTCCTATGGAAAATTTGAGGGAGATATGGAAGGCAGAAGAAATGGTGCATTAATTTCTATGGAGCAAGGAAAAGCAGTAGCATTTGCAATTTATAATCTACAGGCAAGAGGAGAAATGTTTGTTACTCATAACGATCCAGTTTATTCAGGTATGATTGTGGGATTGTCACCTAAACCTGGTGATATGATTATAAATGTCATGAAAGGTAAAAAACTTACAAATATGAGGACACAAGGAACAGATGAAAATGTTGTTTTAACTCCCGTAAGAAAGATGTCTATTGCTGAACAATTGAGTATGTTAAATTCTGATGAAGCACTAGAAATTACACCAAATTCATGCAGATTAAGGAAAGCTGTACTTGATCCTCACGAGAGAAAAAAGCTCTCTAAATTATCTGAAGCTTCTTAAAATTATTATTCAGATTTATTTTCGGTAAAAGGCAGCCACTTTTCAAACGCTGATTTACTAGGTCCGTCATATGGAATTGAGTAAGAGTTTGTTCTTGTCAATACTTCAATTCCTTTTGAGAAAACAAAAATAAAAACTATGACAAAAACAATTGTCATTATTTTAAATGGATCAAAATTTTTTGTCTTAAAAACACTAACAGCTTTTGCTTCAGCTCTATGAAATTGTTTAAACGTATAATAAACAGCAAATATTAAACCTATATGAGCAACATATGTCCCTGCCCAACCAAATGCAAAAGTGGCATAAGAAAATACGTATAAACTAAATACTGTTGTCCATATAAAACTCAAAACTAATAATATTTGTAGTCTCACAGTTTTGGGAAGGGCTCTTAAATCATTTTTACTATCGTCAAATAGTATATTCGCTGATTCTTTCATCCAATTTTTTATAGACATAATTTATATTTACAATTTTTATTCAATATTAACAATCGACTAATTGTCCACTAAAAACATTTACTTCGTAACTTTATCCACAATATAAATTCCTAAAGCTACTGCAGGACCTATACCAAATGCAAATATTATAGTACCCAAACCAACAGTTCCTCCCAAATACCAACCAGATATAACAGCTGAAATTTCCAAAGTAGCTCGAATTAAAGCAATAGGAAGTTGAGTTTTTTTTGTTAGACCTGTCATCAATCCATCTCTTGGACCAGGACCTAAATTTGCAATTAAATATATCCCACTTCCTAGACCGACAAGCAAAACAGAAAATACAGCAAGAATATATTTTGAAAAAGTAGCTAAAGGAGGATCAAAAAGAAAAAGTGTCAAATCGATTATTGTTGCTATAATTAAAATATTTAGAATTGTACCAATTCCTGGTTTTTGTTTTAGTGGAAACCAAAACCCCAAAACAACAATGCTTATTATGAATGTAGATAATCCGA
>CACJZT010000021.1 GCA_902598015.1 uncultured Pelagibacteraceae bacterium | reverse complement strand
AATATTTCTTTTGTATTTACTTTGTTTGATTGTATCTTTTAGAAAAAGGGAAACTGCACCTGCATAATTTGGAGTAAAATTTTCTTTGTAAGGAAGTAAAATTGAGATTTTCATTTACAAAAAATTAGATTTTATTTTATTTCTAAGTTTATAGTTTTTTTTTAAGTTTGTGTTCCTCTCTCATGGCCTTAGATTTTGAATCATAAGTCATACTATAGGCTAATATCCATTTTCTACCTCTAGTAAATTTTGCTCCTTTAGAAGCATTATGATTAGCCAATCTTTTGTTTAAATTGTTAGTATATCCAACGTAACTAAGATATTTTTGTTTATTTTTAGATATAATTAAATAAACAAAGTATTTCATTATGGCGGTCCCTAGGGGAATCGAACCCCTTTTCTGTGATCAAGAACGTTGTGTTTTATAGCTTTTTTTAAAGATCAAATTACAAAAATTTAAATCAAGTGTGCCCATAGTGTGCCCGCTTTCAATTAATCTAGAAGAAATCATTCTTCGCAATTACAAATTAACGGACAATTTCTTCCATCACCACCAAACCCTGAATAACAAGGACCTCCATATCCTGCATAACATGGACCTCCTTTACCTGCATAAGCTGGTCCTCCATGACCTGCATAGGCTGGTCCACCATATCCTGCATAACAAGGACCTCCTTTTCCACTATACATATGACCACCTTCACCAGCATACATAGGTCCACCCTTACCCGCATAACATGGCCCACCTTTACCAGCATAAGCAGGCCCATCTTTTCCTGCATACATTGGCCCACCGTAACCCGCATAACAAGGTCCACCTTCACCCGCATAACCTTTACATACACAAATATCATGATTGGCATAAGAATTAACAATTACTAATAATCCAAACATAATTGCAATTGAGAAAATTTGTTTCATTATTTGCAAACCATGTCGGCTCCCCACTCTCTTTGATATACTTTGCAATTTGTTCCTGAGGAATTAGTGGTGTTACTAGTGTTGTTACTTCTTAGTAACGCGCTAGTATCTAATAAAGCATCCCAAATGTCATAATCATTTTTGTGTTTTACAATAATTTCTTGTGTCGTACCGCCCGAAGATGCAATTTTGTTTGTAGCCTCAAATTGCATAGACATCATTTTTAAAGCACAGTCAGCAAATTTTTCTGTATTAACTTTAAACCCTAAGTCTTTACAAATTTGTTTTGATTGTGAAATTTTATCTTTCGTTGCAGAATTTGCATTTGTCTTTGCTTTAGATTTGTGCTTTTTGATAAAATCTTTAGACATTGATAGAGAATTTTGTATTGAAATTAAAGTTCCGTCTCCCCATCTTGTTCCACCTTTTGATCTTAATGTATATTTCACATTTGCTAATATATAAAATCTATTATCTTTAGTGTTTCCAATTACTTCATATCCTTTTTCTGTATAGTAATAGCCTGGCAAAAATTTATACTCTACTCCGGCCCCCTCATGTTCTGCACATACTGTTCCTGACCATACTGTGCCTGCATTGCAAAAATCAGACTTGTCTTGTCCTATATAAATTTTTCCTTGTGATTCTAATTTTTTACCAGAAGGTCCTGCATAAACATTCCCACTTAACAACAAACCAAGAATCACGATCCCTAAAAGTTTTTTCATAACAGTTATATATTAGACTACCTTAATCCATTTGGCCAATTATCGATGGTAACGTGTAAAGATCCCACACCACGAGTTAAATTTCCAGTTTTATGAGAAGCCTCTGCTGAAGTTATTATCTTGCCACTGAATAAATGATAATTTAAACCAAATATTCCTATAGCAATCATTGTTAATATAAATTTAGTATATTTATCCATAAGTCCTCCTATTAATAATTATGATTTATATCAGTGTGGCCATATTGTGCCCACACAAAATATTAATACGAAAATGGTTGAATAACCTTACTTAGTATGGCGGTCCCTAGGGGAATCGAACCCCTCTTTCATGGATGAAAACCATGTGTCCTAACCGATAGACGAAGGGACCAGAGATGGAGTTTTTATTGCAATTATTAAAAATAATCAAGCTATAGGTTCCTCACTTTTTATAATTTCTATAGTAGATTCTTTGTGCGTGACAAGAGTTTCCGTAATAAATTTTGTATTTTCTTTTTTTACAGCTGCAACCATTTCAGTATTGGTAATACCTGTCGCACAAAAAATACTATCTCCTTTTACTATTTCATTTAATTCATATTTTTTATTTAGGTCAGATATTCCCATTTTTTTAGCCCTAGATTTATCTTGATCAGTTGCAAATAAAAATCTTCCTTGAAATTTACATCCATAAGCATCCAAAGCTGCTGCAGAGATTACTCCTTCGGGTCCCCCTCCTATGCCTAAAAACAAGTCAATATTATACCTATTATCAGTAACTAATAGAGCACCACAAATATCACCATCTGAAATTAATTTTAAATTTACTTTTAATGATTTTAATTCTTCAATAATCTCTTTATGTCTTGGTCTATCGAGAATACATACTGTAAGCTCATTTAAATTTTTGTTTTTGGCTTCTGCAATATTTGAAATATTTTTTTTTATAGGATAATCTAAATCTGTTGCATCAAATGGAACATCTTTACCTACTGCAATTTTATTCATATAAGTTTCAGGTGCATTAAATAAATTTCCTTTATCTGAAATTGCTAAAACTGATATTGCTCCTGGAATATTTTTTGCTGCAAAGTTTGTTCCTTCAAGAGGGTCTACTGCTATATCTAAGTTTGGACCGTTACCCTTTCCAAGTTTTTCTCCTATATATAACATTGGTGCTTCATCGAGTTCACCTTCACCTATCACTACTTCTCCATTAATTTTTAAATTATTTAAATCATTTCTCATTGAGTCCGTTGCAGCTTTATCAGCTAATTTTTTATCTCCTTTGCCAAGATATTGATAACAATTAATAGCTGCTCTTGAAGTAACTTTAACAAGTGAGTTGATCAAATCTTTATTTAAAGACATTAAATATTTTCAACAGTGGATTCTTCTGAATTATATTTCAATCTAGCCTCAAATTCACTTAATCTTTTCCAAACTGAAATCAATTCCACTATAGTAGACCAGCTTCTAACTAAGTATTGTAATG
The DNA here is from genome assembly GCA_902598015.1 of uncultured Pelagibacteraceae bacterium. GTDB lineage: Bacteria > Pseudomonadota > Alphaproteobacteria > Pelagibacterales > Pelagibacteraceae > Pelagibacter. The sequence goes on along the minus strand of CACJZT010000021.1, from coordinate 3,021 downwards.
AATTTTCAACTCTTCCAAATGCTCTAGTTATTTGTTGAACGAAACCTAATGTAATAGCACCTGATACAATAGTTGGTGCAAGTGCTAAATATGGAACGATCACCATACCTTGAAAATAACTCCACTTGACTGCATTAAAATATAAGTAGTGAAAATACGATTTATAGTGAATACCTCTTACTCTATCATATAATTGACCTATAGTTGGTGGAGCTGCCCTTATAGGATCATCTTCTCCATGAACTAATTCTTTTCTATAACCAGCTTCTTCTTTTTGAATATCATATTCAATACCAGGCAATTTTATACCTACAGCTGCTAATACAACTGTTCCACCAAGCGCAGATATTATTGCAACCCAAACTAAAGCATGATCAACCTCACCAATCCATGGAAGTACATCGACTTGTTTAGATAATCCCCATAATATAGGTAGGAAGGCTACTAAAGTCATTATACTATCTAAAAGCCCAACACCGAGACCTTCCATTATTCTTGCAAATTTTAAAGTGTCTTCTTGAACTCTCTGTGAAGCTCCTTCTGTTAAACGAGCTTTTAGCCATTGAGAGTGATAATATTCAGCCATTGAAGTTCTCCACCTAAAAACCCAATGAGATACAAAAAATCCTGTTACAATTGCAATTATAATCCAAAGACCTGCAACTTTTGCAAAAGTAAACAGATATCCAATAAATTCTGTTTCAGTTACAGAACCAGGCTCTGTAAGAGCTTTTTGTAAAGTGTCATAGAATTCACCAAACCATTCATTAATTTTTACATCTAATTGTACTTGATACCAAGTTGAAACTAATATGAAGATTGACCCAAATATGCTCCAACCGTACCATCTTTTATCTGTAAAAAATTTAAACATTATTTTGTAAAATTATCCGCATAGGATTTTAAAGTAATTTTTCTTTTATTTGGTTCGATTACTTCAAAATCAATATTATTTTTTTTTGCATATTCAATTGCCAACTCTTTTGAGGAAAATTCTAATTTTAATTCACCATAAGTATCTGTAGAACTCTCCCACCCCATTAACGGATTCATGCCTGGATCATCAGTGATATATTCAATAATCCATTTATCAAATTTCTTTAATCCTGACTGCATGGCTGTCTTAGATGGTTTATAAATTTTTGCTTTTTTCATAAAATGGTCGGGGTGGTAGGATTCGAACCTACGGCCCCTTGGTCCCAAACCAAGTGCGCTACCAGGCTGCGCTACACCCCGAATGGAGTACTAATACAGTAGATAAAAAAAATATCAAAGTATATTAATCACTATTTAAAAGGAAATTTTATAAAATTTGCTATATATAAGTATCTATGATCATTGAATGTCCAGCTTGTTCTAAGAAGTTCAATATTGATGAAAAATTAATTCCAGATGAAGGCAGGCTTTTAAAGTGCGGCAATTGCGATCATACATGGTTTTATAAAAAGGGAGAAAATTTAAAATTAGAAACTGAAACCATAAAAATAAATAAAATTTAAGAAAATAAATCAGAGAGCAATATAGAACCAGTTGATGTACCTATAAAAGAAACAAAAAAAATAAAAAAAAAAATATCAAAAAAATCTTCAACAAAAGAGAGTACATCAAAAGAATTAGTTTCTATTGATAAAAGTTCAGTTTCAAGAGAAAACAATATTATTAAAAAAATATTTTTAATAATTATTTCAATAATTGCCTTTATTTTGCTCATAGACACATTTAAAAATCAAATATCCGTTATATTTCCTGGCATAGTGCAAATTTCAGATAGTTTGTTCCAAGTAATTAATGACTTGAAATTATTTATTAAAGATTTAGTCAGGTAAAAATGATTCAGATAATTACAAAACCATTTAGATGGTTTTTCAAATTAGAAGCTGCCAGTGGTCTTGTTTTACTTTTTGCAGCCATAATAGCTTTGATTGTAAGTAATTCTAATTTATCTGAATTATATTTTTCTACATTGAATAAATATTTATTTTTAGGAATAAATAATTTTGGTTTAAAGTTATCAGTGTTACATTGGATAAATGATGCCTTAATGGCAATTTTCTTTTTCTTTGTAACTTTGGAAATTAAAAGAGAATTCTTACAAGGGGAACTTTCAAATATAAAACAAGCACTTCTTCCAATTATAGCTGCAGTAGGAGGCATGTTAGTTCCTGCATTATTTTATGTTTTTATTAATTTTGGAGATAGTGAAACAATGAATGGATGGGCTATTCCATCTGCAACTGATATCGCATTTTCTTTAGGTGTACTTTCATTATTAGGAAAAAGAGTTCCTTTATCTTTAAAAGTTTTTCTAACAGCTTTAGCTATTATAGATGATCTAGGAGCTATAGTAATTATTGCATTATTCTATTCAGGTGATCTGAGTATTAAATATTTAAGCTTAATGCTATTAGCTTTTATTGTTCTTCTAGTAATAAATAAATTTAATATAAAGAAATTTTTACCTTATTTAATTGTTGGAATATTTCTTTGGGACTTCACTCACAATTCTGGCATCCATGCAACAATAGCTGGTGTTTTACTAGCAATGACTATACCTCACAGAAAAAAAGATAAAGACTTTTCACTGCTAATAAAAATCGAACATGCAATAAGCCCTTACGTTGCTTTTGGTATTATGCCGTTATTTGCTTTTGCAAATGCTGGTGTTTCATTAGAAGGTTTATCTTTTGCGTCTTTACTTGATAAAGTCCCATTAGGAATTTTATTAGGATTGTTTGTTGGTAAACAATTAGGAGTATTTGTATTTTCTTATGTTTCAATAAAAATGAAAATAGCCCAGATGCCCAATAATTCTAACTGGTTTAATTTTTATGGCGTTGGTGTTTTAACAGGTATTGGGTTTACAATGAGCTTATTTGTTGGAAATTTGGCATTCGTTGAAAATATGCAATATATGGATGGAGTTAAAATTGGAGTTTTAACTGGGTCATTATTATCCACTTTATTTGGATACTTCTTAATACTACTTACACCAAATAAGTAAGTAGTTTATGAAAAGATTAA
>CACJZT010000020.1 GCA_902598015.1 uncultured Pelagibacteraceae bacterium | reverse complement strand
GGAACATACGGAACTTTATTTGATGCAGGTGTGCCTAATATAGTTTATCCATCAAGGATAATTACAAGTGGAAGAATTATATCAAAAAAATTGACTTCATTTGATTTTTATGGACCAACATGTGATAGCATGGACTATATGAAGGGACCTTTTATTCTACCTAATAATATTAAAGAAGGTGATTACATTGAATTAGGTCAATTAGGAGCATACGGATTGACATTTAGAACTCAATTTAATGGATATTATTCTGATAGTATTTACGAAGTTTGTGATGATCCAATAATGACGATGTATGACAAAGAAACAAATAAAGAGTTTCTTGTTGCATAATGTCAGATACAAAAAATCTTAATCATAACAGAAAAAAAGACTTTTTAAGTAAAGAGGTTGAGCATATTGATATTACATCTTTTGACTCTAGAAAAATTATATCTTCTATGGAAAAAATGTCTTTTGTTTCAAGAGAAACTGCTAATGCATCCAAGATATATAATGAAATGCTTAAAGATAAAGATTGTACAATATTCTTAACTCTTGCAGGGTCTACTTCTGCCGCTGGATGTATGCATATTTATAGAGATATGGTTAAATACAACATGGTAGATGCAATTGTAGCAACTGGAGCATCTATAATAGATATGGATTTTTTTGAAGCGCTTGGATTTAAACATTACCAAGGATCACAATATCAAAATGATAATGAACTTAGAGACAATTATATAGATAGGATTTACGATACTTACATCGATGAAGAGGAGCTCCAGGTTTGTGATAAAACAATAGGAGAAATAGCAGACAAACTTGAGCCGAAGTCTTACACATCGAGAGAATTTATTAAAGAGATTGGCAAATATCTAAAAACTAATTCTAAAAAGAAAGGTTCTTTAATTGAAACAGCTTTTGATAACGATGTACCTATATTCTGTCCTGCATTTACAGACTCAAGTGCAGGTTTTGGATTAGTCATGCATCAAGAGAGAAATCCAAAAAATCATATTACAATAGACTCAATTAGAGAATTTAGAGAATTAACAGAGATTAAAATTAAATCTAAAGGATCGGGATTATTTATGATTGGTGGTGGAGTTCCTAAAAACTTTATACAAGACACAGTAATTTGTGCTGAACTTTTGGGAAAAAATGTAGATATGCACAAATATGCAATACAAATTACTGTTGCTGACTCAAGAGATGGAGCTTGCAGTAGTTCAACATTAAAAGAAGCAAGTTCATGGGGTAAGGTTGATACTACCAAAGAACAAATGGTATTTGCTGAAGCTACCAGTGTTTTACCATTAATAGCAAGTGACGCCTATCATACTGGAGAGTGGAAAAATAGAGACAGAAAAAACTTTTCCAAAATATTTTGATTGATGATCAAAAAAGTAAAAATTGGAATTATTCAAAGCAAAATTTCAGATAATATTCAAAAAAATATAAATTCAGCTATTAAAAATATAAAAAAAGCAGCATCAAAAAAAGCTAAAATAATTTGTGTGCCAGAACTATTTTTATCAAATTATTTTTGTCAAACAGAAAGTCATTCCAACTTTAAGCTAGCAGAAAAAATACCTGGTAGAACTACAAAAATATTTTGTGAATTAGCCAAAGATTTACAAATAGTATTAATGATTTCATTATTTGAAAAAAAAACACATGGCTTCTATCATAATACTAGTATCGTTATTAGCGAGAAAGGTAAAATTTTATCGAAATATAGAAAAATGCATATACCAGATGATCCTGGTTATTATGAAAAATTTTATTTTACTCCTGGAGATTTAGGTTTTAAATCTGTTAAAACAAAATTTGGTAAAATTGGACCTTTAATTTGTTGGGATCAATGGTTCCCGGAAGCTGCAAGATTGACTGCACTTAAAGGTGCACAAATAATTTTTTACCCTACTGCTATTGGATGGCACCCTAAAGAGAAAAAGAAATTTGGAAAATCTCAACTAGATTCTTGGATAACAATGCAAAAATCTCACGCAATCGCAAATGGTACTTATGTGGTTGCTATAAATAGAGTTGGAACAGAAAAGAAAGGTAAGAAGAAAATAGAATTCTGGGGAAACTCAATGATTATAGATCCTAGTGGGCAAATAATTGGAAAACTTGGGAATAAAAAAGAAGAAATTTTAATTCGTGAAATAAACTATAAAAAAATTGATTCAGCCAGAGAGCATTGGCCTTTTTTAAGGGATAGAAGAATCGATTTTTATAAAGGCATACTAAAAAATCCTGCAGATGAATGAAAACTTTAATGGATTTAGAATGCCGGCTGAATGGGAGCCTCAAAATTCAGTTTGGATTGCTTGGCCTTATAATAAAAATGATTGGCCTGGATTATATCAATTTATTCCTGAAGTAATTTTAAAGATTATAAAAATAATTTCAAAAAATCAGAAAGTTAACTTAATCGTTAGCAAAAATATAAAAAATATAAAAAAATTAATAAAACTTAATAAAATTAAAAATATCAACTTCCACTATATTAAAACTGATAGGATATGGTTAAGAGATTCTGGACCCATATTTATAACAAATAAAGTTGAAAAGAAAAAAGTAATACTAAATTTTGGTTTTAACGGTTGGTCAAAGTATAATAATTATAAAAATGACAATAAAATCAATAATAGTATTAGTAAAATTGCTAATTTTAAAAAGATTGATCCAATAATTAAAAAAAAAGGCAGAATTAGAGAAATAATCATGGAAGGAGGGGCGTTTGATGTAAATGGCTCAGGTACAATTCTATTAACTGAAGAATGTTTGTTAAGCAAAATTCAAGAAAGAAATAAAAATTTTAAAAAGAAGGACTACGAAAAAATGTTTAATAAATACTTAAATATAAAAAACTTTATATGGCTTAAAAAAGGAATTGCAGGCGATGATACACATGGACATGTTGATGACATAACAAGATTTGTTTCAAGAAATACGATTATGACTGCGGTTGAAAATAATAAAAAAGATATAAATTATAAAAACCTAAATAAGAATTTAAATATATTGAAAGAAAGTAAATGTGAGAAAGGAAAGAAATTCAAAATTATAAAAGTTCCTATGCCTTCACCAATTTATATTGAGAATACAAGAGTTCCTGCAAGTTATATGAATTTTTATATTTGTAATAAAAAAATAATTCTTCCAATATTCAGAGTAAAAGAAGACAATATTGCAATTAAAATTTTCAAAAATTACTTTAGAAATAGAAAAATCGAAACAGTTGACTGTAGCAAATTGATATGGGGATTTGGTGCAATACATTGCATGACCCAACAAGAACCTAAAATTTAGTTATGCTGCTTTTAGTGTGCCGAGTAATAATCTAAAAGGTATCAACATTACAAGAGCAACAAATATTTTTACCGCTAGATCTCCTAACGATAAAGTTACCCAAGGAATTCCCGTTCCATAGAATGATATTGAGAAAAATAAAAAAGTATCAACTGTTGAACCTATCAAAGAAGACGTCAAAGGTGCTATAAACCACTTCTTTTGTCTTAATTGATCAAATATCTGAACATCTAAAAGTTGAGCAATTATAAAAGCTGTTCCTGAACCAATTGCTATTCTTATAGAAATAAGATCAGTAAAATTAGTTGAAAATATTAAAGTAAACAAAATTCCAATTGTGAAGCCTATATAGACAATTTTTCTTGCTACTAATTTTCCAAAGGATCTGTTGGCTAAATCTGTAATTAAAAATGCAATTGGATAACTAAAAGCACCATAAGTTAAAATTTCCTCTAAACCATAATATTTTATAGGAAATTGAACTAAATAATTAGATGCTAGCACAACCAATCCCATTAAAAATGAGAGAGTAAGGAAAACTTTATTCATTATGCTGTTTTTGCAATTATCGATTTTTTAAGCTTTTTTAATCTTAACGATAAATCTCTTGATTTTGCTGATTTTAAGAAATTATCAAAGCTACCTTTTTTATCTACAGATCTAACACCTGCATTTGAAACTGTTAATCTCAGAGATTTTTTTAAAAGTTCACTTTTAAATTTTACTTTCTTTAAATTTGGAAGAAATCTTCTCTTAGTTTTATTGTTAGCGTGACTAACATTATGGCCTTTTAGAGGGATTTTACCGGTAAGTTCGCATTTTTTAGACATAAATTTTCAAGATGTATATGGTCTTAAAGAATACCAGTCAAGATTAATTTTTTGTTCCAATAGCTTCAGATATATTTTTAAAACCTTCTCTTTTTACAATTTCGTCGAGATCTTTATTAATCTTTGAAGCAATAGTTGGTCCTTTATAAACCATGCCTGTATACAATTGCACAAGAGTTGCACCGCTTACAATTTTATTAAAAACGCCTTCGGCAGAGTCAACGCCTCCAACTCCAATTATTAAGATTTTTTTTCCAACTAATTTGAAAAATTTATTAATTAATTCATTGGAGATATTTTCAAGTGGTTTTCCAGACAAACCACCTTTCTCTAATTTATTTATATTAGATATACTTTCCCTATTTCTATCTGTCGTATTTGAAACTATAACTATTTGAACATTATATTTTAAAAAAAGTTCTGAGATTTCATCAATACTTTTTTCATCAATATCAGGAGATACTTTGACTGCTATTGGCACATTTGAATTTAAATTTTTCTTTTCTTCATTTATGCATTTTAAAAGATTATCTAACTCTTCATTTTTGTGAAAGTTTCTTAAATTTTCTGTGTTAGGAGAAGAGATATTAATTGTAATATAGTCTGCTAAATTATGAAATTTTCTGAAACAAATTAAATAATCTTCAACTCTGTTTTCAGTATCTTTATTAGGTCCTATATTAATACCAAGTAATCCATTAGGTGAATTATTTTCAATATTTTTTTTACTTTCTTCTGATCCAATATTGTTAAATCCAAGTCTATTAATTAAAGCTTCATCTTCCTCCAATCTGAACACTCTTGGCTTCGGATTTCCTATTTGTGGTTTAGGTGTAATTGTACCTACCTCAACAAAACCAAATCCTAGTTTGTATAGAGGATTGTAAACTTCTGCATTTTTATCAAATCCAGCAGCAACACCTAGAGGAGAATTTAAGGTTTTGTTTAAAAATTTAGTTTGGATAGTAACTCTGGTTGTTTTATCTATAGCTGGTATCTGATTTAACTTTAAAGCCTTTATTGCTAGTGAGTGTGCAACTTCAGGGCTAAATTTAAATATAAAAGGTCTTATAAGATTAAACATTTTCAACCTTTTTTCTTATCAATTCTTTGGTTTCATTTACTCCAAAAAAACTAATGAAGAAGCCCATTCTGGGTCCATTTTCGTCACCAAAAACAACCTCATAGATAAGCTTAAACCATTCTCTTAAATTTTCTTTATAACCATTTTCTTTTCCTACGGTAAAAATATTTGTCTGAATATCTTCAGGAGCCATTTTATCATTACAATTATCTAAAGACTTAATTAATGCTTTCAGTGCAACTTTCTCTTTTTCATTTGGAGTTTTGTAAATTTTTTTTGTTTTTATAACATCATTGAAATATTTTATTGCATATTCAATTAAATTATCAAAAATTGGATGATCATTTTCATTAATTTCTGACTTGTATTTTTTTACGAATTTCCAAAGTAATTGTTTGCTGTCTGCATTACTTGTTTCAACTAAATTTAAAAGCATTGAAAAAGTCATAATTGTATTTTCATCTGGCATTGATCCATTATGTACATGCCAAACTGGATTCATTAACTTCTGTAAATCATTTTGAGTTTTTCCTTTTTCTATAAAATCTAGATATTCATCAACAGCTTTTGGAACAACTTCTCTGTACAATTTTTTTGCTCTTTTTGGATTTTGATACATGTAAAGAGACAGACTTTGAGGAGATGCATAATTCAGCCATTCATCTATAGTTACTCCATTACCTTTTGATTTAGATATTTTTTCACCTTTTTCGTCCAAAAAAAGTTCATACGCAAAACCAGATGGGTTAGATTTACCTAATGTTTTAATAATCTTAGTTGAAAGAATTGCACTCTCAATTAAATCCTTTCCATACATTTCAAAATCAACATCTAAAGCGTACCATCTCATTGCCCAATCAACTTTCCATTGCAATTTGCAGTTCCCGTCTAAAATACTTTTTTCCAATTTTGATCCGTTATTGTCAAATATGATTTTAGAAGATTTAGAATCAATTTCTAAAACAGGTATTTCGAGAACTTTTCCAGTTTCTGGGCATATTGGTAAAAAGGGGGAGTAGGTTTTTTGTCTTTCTTTGCCTAAAGTTGGAAGAATTATTTCCATAATTTTTTCATAATTATCTAGAACTAATTTTAAGGTGTCATTAAAATAACCAGACTTGTAGAGTTCTGTAGAACTTTTAAATGA
>CACJZT010000019.1 GCA_902598015.1 uncultured Pelagibacteraceae bacterium | reverse complement strand
AAGATATTAAATTAGCCTTAAAAGAAGGCTTTAGATCAATTGAACATGTAAAAAGATATACAACGACTGGTATGGCAACAGATCAGGGAAAGTTATCTAATATGCACGCACTTGGGATTATAGCTGATACAGCTGGTGTAAAAATGGGTACATTAGGAACAACTACATTTAGACCACCATTCACACCATTAACCTTCGGAACACTAGTTGGGAGAAATGTTGGAAAATTTTTCGAAGTAGTAAGAAAAACATCTATGCATGAATGGCACGTAAAAAATAATGCAGAATTTGAAAATGTTGGTCAGTGGAAAAGACCTTGGTACTATCCAAAAAATGGGGAAAATATGCATGATGCTGTTCAAAGAGAAAGTAAAGCCGCACGTGATAGTGCGGGTATCTTAGATGCATCAACTCTCGGAAAAATTGATATCCAAGGATCAGATGCATCAGAATTTTTAAATCGAGTTTACACAAATGCTTGGTCAAAACTTGCAATCGGAAAATGTAGATACGGACTTATGCTAAACGAGGATGGTATGGTTTATGACGACGGTGTTACTACAAGAATATCTGAAAATCATTACCTAATGACAACCACCACTGGGGGAGCTGCAAATGTATTAAGCAAACTTGAGGATTATTTACAAACGGAGTGGCCAGAGTTAGATGTTTATTTAACATCAGTGACAGATCATTATTCTACAGCAAGTATTTGTGGTCCAAATTCAAAAAAAATCCTTAACAAACTTTTTCCAAATTTAGATTTAAGTGATGAAAACTTCCCTCATATGTCATTTAAAGAAGATAAACTTGAAAATATAAATTGTAGAATAATGAGAATAAGTTTTACAGGTGAACAGAGCTATGAAATTAACATAGAGTCAAAATATGGACATTCATTATGGAAAATGTGTATAGAAGCTGGGAAAGAGTTTAATTTGACACCTTATGGTACCGAAACAATGCACCTACTCAGAGCTGAAAAAGGTTTCATTATTGTTGGACAAGATACAGACGGCACAATGACTCCTTCAGACTTACAGATGGATTGGATTGTAAGTAAAAAGAAATATGACTTCATCGGTAAAAGATCTTTATATAGAAGTGATACTATTAGAGAAGATAGAAAGCAATTGGTAGGACTACTTACAGATGATCCAAAAGAAATTTTGGAAGAAGGTGCTCAAATTGTTTCAGACGTTAAATCAAAGCCTATAGATATGCTAGGACATGTAACTTCCAGCTATTTCAGTCCAAACCTAAATAAATCAATTGCCTTGGCTGTAGTTAGGAGTGGAAAAACAATGAAAGGTCAAAAATTAATTATTCCAATGGAAAACAAAAATATTAAAGTGACCGTTTCTGACACAATTTTTTTAGATAAGGAGAATAAAAGACTAAATGCTTGACATTTTACATCCAAATATTTCGAGTATTAATAAAAGCAATAACGATATTAATTTATCTGAAGAAAAAATTAAAATTAATATCAGGGGAAAAAATAAAGAATTTTTTACCAAAGTGGGTAAAATTCTATCTATTATTTTACCTTCTGAGTCAAATACCAGTTCATCAAATGAAAACTATGATGTTTTGTGGCTAAGCCCGGATGAATGGATGATATATTTTGATGAAAATAAAAATTCAAATATTTTTGATCAACTTTATAAAGATATTTCGTCTTTAAATTTTGGATCAATTACTGATATCTCTTCACAATTAATTTGCATAAATATAAAAGGAGAAAATATATTTGAATTATTATCATCTGGATCACCTTTTAATTTTGAAAAATTTAAAAATAATGTTGGTTCATCAACACAAACAATAGTAAATCATATTGATTTAATTCTTCACCACAAGTCAAAGAATAATGTTAATTTATTTGTAAGAAGATCGTTTTCAGAACACCTTTATGAATGGTTAGTTGATAGCTCTAATTTTGTCTAATTTATAATTCAAATAAAAATAAGTATAACCAAGATACATCAGAGAGAAAATCCAATTGAATATTACCCATAACCAAAAAAATTCAGAAAAGTCAGAATTAAAATAAATTGCAGTATAAAATACGACAAATGGAAAAATTCCATTTCGGCAAATATTAGCAATTAATGCGTTTTCAGCTTTTTTTAAAGCCATAAAAAAACCATTTGATAAAAAAAATATTGGATAAGCTGGCAGCACAAAGGCTGAAATCTCTAAATATAATTTTCCAAATTCAACGACCTCTAAATCTTTTGAAAATAATTTTGTTATCATTTCAGCACCAAAATAAATAATAAAAGAAGAAATAATCATTATAATGAAAGCATATTTTATAGCTTGGAAGTACGTTTCTTTAATTCTTAAAATATTTTGTGCACCAAAATTTTGAGCAATAATTGTTATAATTGCTGTATTTATTCCCAAGATTGGTAATAAAACCACTTGTTCTATTTTGGTACCAGCCCCATAACCAGCTGCTGCATATTCTCCTGATAAACCTGCATATTTGAATACAATAGCAGAAGCAATAGAATAACCGCAAATTGAAATTATTATTGGCATAGATTGAAAAAAAATATTTTTTAAAAAAAAAAATTGAGGAGTAAAATAAGAAATAAGTATGTTTTTAAATAAATTACTTTTTAAAACTTTTTTAAATATTATTAAAAAAGCGACCGTTTGAGCAATTAGAGTTGCTATTGCAATACCCTTCATACCCAAAGCTGGTATGAAATAAAATCCAAATATTAAAATTGGATTTAATAATATGTTTAAAAAAAAAGATAATATTAAAGCATTTCTATAAGTTTTCGTATCGCCTTCTGCATGAAGTAATGAATTTAATGCAACAACTAAAATAAAAATAAACGAACCAAGGAAAATGATATCTGTATATTGTAAGCCAAGATTTATTACCTCGTTAGTCGAACCCATTATTGAAAAAAGGTCTGATGCATAATTTAAACCAATAAAAGTAATCAACAGAATTATCAAAAAAGAAAAGAAAATTAATTGGCAGAAATAAATTGAAGCATTTTTATTATTTTTTTCTCCAATGCTATTACCTATCAGTGATGTCCCTGCAACTGTGATACCAATTGATGAGGCAATAATAATAAAATAAATTGGAAAAGATTTTGTTAAAGCTGACAAAGCTTCAGGTGATATTTTTCCTGCAAAATATGTATCAGCAATATTATATAACGTTTGAAAGAGTGTACCTACAGATGCAGGTATCGCTAATTTTTTAATTAATTCTTTGATGTCATCACTTAATATATTCATGATATTATTTTTTTGAATTTATCATTTGATTGTGCCTCATTGTGAAACGTTTTATTTGATCATTTGTCAATTTATCAAAACAATTTGGACATGATAGGCCTACTTTATACTTTTTTGATTTGGTTAGTTTTTTATGCAATGGCATTCTACAACCACCACAAACAGTATAATTTCCAATTTCTAGGTTTTTTTTAATAGTAACTCTTTTATCAAAAACAAAACATTCACCATTCCACTTACTTTTTTTTGGATCAGTTTTGTTAAGATAATTTAAGATACCACCCTTAAGCATATAAACATTTTTAAAACCTTTATTATTAAGATAATTAGACGCTTTTTCACACCTGATACCACCAGTGCAAAACATCCCTATTGATTCATCTTTATTAAATTTTGATAAATAATTTTTAAAATCTCTAAAATTTTTAGTTTCTGGATTAAGAGCATTTTTAAATGTACCAATCTTATATTCAAAAGGTTTTCTAGCATCAATCAGTTTAATATTTTTTTTAGATATAAATTCGTCCCATTTTTTAGGTGATAAATATTTTTTATTAAAAAAATTTTTAAAATTAATTTTTTCATTAATTGGAACTACTTCATCTTTTATTTTAACTTTATTTTTTGAGTATGGTAATATTTTTGAGTTAAATTTATTTTGAATATCAAATCTATCAATTGATAAGATATTCTTTATTTTTGTAATTGTAAGTTTAATTTTTTTATGACTACCTGATATTGTACCATTAATTCCTTCAGGAGATAATATTATAAGACCTTTAATATCAAGCTTATTAGTTTCTTTTAAAATATTTTTTTTTATAATTTTTAATTTATTAAGTTTTGATATTTTATAAAAAGATAGGATTTCAAACATAATTACCAACAAACTGTAAAACCATCACCAATTGGTAAAATATACTTATTAATAGGTGATTTTTTTATGTATTTATTAAATTCTCTTAATTTTATAGTTAATTTGTCTTTTATCTTTGGATTTGCAACATCTCCTTTCCAAAGTGTATTATCAATTAAAATTATACCCTTTTTGCTTTTTAATTTAAGAGACTGATTAAAATAATTTATATAATTTTCTTTGTCAGCATCAATTAATATCACATCATATTTTTCCTTTTTCTTAATTAGATTTTCAAGAGCAATTTTTCCATTTTCACAAAGAAGATTTATTTTTTTATCTTGCTTTGCTTCTTTAAAAAACTTAATTGCCTCATTGTTGGTTTTTAAATTTTTATCTATACCAATTAATTTGCAATTCTTAGGTAAGGCAAGTGCAGCAGATAAAATGCTGTAACCTGTAAAAGTGCCAATTTCTAAATATGATTTATAGTTATTAATTTTTATGATAAATTGTATGAAGTTAGCTTGTAGAATTGAAATTTGTAATTTTTTAATATGACCAAGTTTTTCGTTATATTTTAATAATTTTTTTTGTACTTTGTGAAGATTATTTGTATGTGAAAAAATATAATTGATCATATTTTGATCAATTATGAAATTTTTATCCATTCAACTTTTCTTTTAATATTTTGTTTATTAATTGAGGATTACCTTTTCCTTTACTTTCTTTCATGGCTTGACCAACAAAAAAACCAAATAATTTATCTTTACCAGATTTATATTCAGCAACCTTATCTGAATTATTTTCAATAACTTTATTTATCAATTCCTCTATCGCTTTTGGATCGCTTTCTTGTTTTAAACCTTTTTCTTTTACTATTATTAATGGATCTTGATCTCCATCTATCATTTGTTCAAAAACCGTTTTAGCTATTTTTCCTGATATGGTTCCATCTTTTATAAGGTTTATAAGTTTTGACAGATTTTTAGCACTAACTGGGCTTTGAGATATTTCTAAATTTTTTTCATTTAAAACTGCAAATAATTCACCTGTAATCCAGTTTGTTGCTAATTTAACATCTGAATTTTTTATAACTTCTTCAAAGAAATTTGATGTTTCAATGTCAGATACCAAAATTGTTGCTTCATATGGTGAAAGATTAAATTTATCAATAAATCTTTTTTTCTTTTCATCAGGTAATTCAGGTATATCTGATTTTATTTTTTCAATTAATTCTTGGCTTATTTCAAGTGGTAATAGATCTGGGTCAGGAAAATATCTGTAATCATGCGCGTCTTCTTTTGATCTCATAGATCTTGTCTCATTTCTTTTTGTGTCAAAAAGCCTTGTCTCTTGATCTATTTCTTTCCCCTCCTCTAACAAATCTATTTGTCTATTTGCTTCAGATATTATTGCCATTTGCATAAATTTTATTGAATTAACATTTTTAATTTCACACCTTGTTCCGAATTCTGTCTCACCTTTTAATCTTACTGATACATTAACATCTGCCCTCAAAGAGCCTTCTTGCATATTGCCATCACATGTTCCTAAATATCTCATTATAGATCTTAATTTTTTTATATAAACGTTGACTTCATCTGGAGATCTCAAATCAGGCTTACTTACTATTTCCATTAAAGCTACTCCAGATCTATTTAAATCGACTAATGTATTATTTGGATCAATATCATGAATACTTTTACCTGCGTCTTGCTCTAAGTGTAATCTTTCAATTCCAATTTCTTTTTGACCATTCGGCATATCCAAAATTACTTTTCCTTCACCTACAATTGGATATTTGTATTGAGAGATTTGATATCCTTGAGGTAAATCTGCATAAAAATAATTTTTTCTATCAAAAACAGATTTTTTATTTATTTTGGCTTTAAGTCCTATTCCAGTTTTAATCGCTTGTTCAATGCAAAATTCATTTATAACCGGCAACATCCCTGGAAATGCTGCATCTACGAGACTAACTTGTGTGTTTGGTTCTGCACCAAATTTTGTTGATGATTGCGAGAAAAGTTTAGACTCTGAAGTAACTTGAGCGTGTACTTCTAAACCAATTATCACTTCATATTGTTTATTTTCTCTATCAATAAGATATTCAATATTTTTACTCACTTAACCACCAGTCTAAAATATCATTTTTAAAATTAATCTTATCTTCTAATGCATAAGAAATATTAAGTATATTTTGCTCATCAAAAGGTTTTCCAATTACTTGAAGGCCTAAAGGATAATTATTTTTATCTTTACCAGCTGGTATAGAAATACCTGGTAAGCCTGCTAGATTAATTGGAACTGTAAATATATCATTTAAATACATTGATACTGGATCATTTGTTTTTTCACCAATTTTAAATGCTGAGCTTGGAGTAGATGGAGTTAAAATTGCATCAACTTTAGAAAAGGCATCATCAAAATCTTTTTTTATTAATTGCCTTACTTTCTGCGCTTTTAGATAATAGGCATCATAGTATCCAGAAGATAAAACATAAGTTCCAATCATAATTCTTCTTTTAACTTCATCACCAAACCCTTCAGATCTTGTTTTTTCGTACATTTCTATTAAATTTTGACCAGGAGATCTAAAACCATATTTAACACCATCATATCTAGCTAGATTTGATGATGCTTCAGCTGGTGCAACAATATAATAAGTTGGTAATGCGTAATTAGTATGTGGAAGTGAAATATCTATAATTTCTGCTCCGCAATCTTTTGCATATGAGATACCATTTTTCCATAACTGTTCAATTTCATCAGGCATATTGTCAACTCTATATTCTTTAGGAATACCAATTTTCTTTCCTTTAATATCTTTTGATAATTCTTTTGAATAATTATTTCTTTTGTAATCAATTGAAGTTGAATCTTTTTGATCAAATGAAGAGATCACCTCTAAAAGCATAGAACAGTCTCTTACATTTTTTGTCATAGGTCCTGCTTGGTCTAAAGATGAAGCAAAAGCTACAATTCCATAACGAGAACAACTTCCATATGTAGGTTTAAGTCCTACAGTTCCTGTAAATGATGCTGGTTGACGAATAGATCCACCTGTATCTGTTCCAATGGTAACTGGAGTTAAATTTGCAGCAACAGCTGCAGAAGATCCTCCTGAAGATCCACCAGGTACTAAATTTTCTCCTACCGGATTTTGAACATTTCCAAAAAAACTAGTTTCATTTGAAGAGCCCATAGCAAATTCATCACAATTAAGTTTACCAAGAAGTATTGCTCCTTGATTCCACAAATTTTGAGTAACTGTAGACTCATATGTGGGAACGAAGTTATTTAATATTTTACTACCTGCTGTTGTTCTTACTCCATTTGTACAAAATAAATCTTTAACAGCAATAGGAATACCTGGTAGTTTAAAATCTAAATTAGGATTAGAGTCAAATTTCTTTGATTGATCTATTGCTTTTTCAAAATTATCTGTAACATAAACATTTAATTTTTTTGATTTTTCAGCGCGGTTTATAAATGCTTTTGTAATTTCCTCTGAAGATAGTTTTTTTTCTTTTATATTCGATGTTAATTCGAATAAACTTTGACTTGTTATATCTGACATTATTCAACAACCTTTGGTACAACAAAAAAATCTTTATTTTCTTCAGGTGAGTTTTTTAAAATTTTTTCTCTGATATTTTCTGATTTAATTTCATCTTTTCTAAATCTTAGGGTGGTCTCAGCAATTGATGTTAAAGCTTGAACATTATCAGTATTTAATTCATTCAATTTTTCTATAAATTCAAATATATTATTTAAGTCGCCCTTTAATTTGTTAGCTTTTTCGTCATCAATAGAAATTCTTGCTAATTTCGAAATGTGCTTTACTGTTTTAAGATCTATACTCATATGCTAAAAATATTGCCGCAAACTATCACTTAAGTAAATAATATACAATATGATCACAATTGAGGAATTTAAAAAAAAACAGCTAAAGACATCTAGATTAATTGGTCTTGATTTAGGTTCAAAGAGAATTGGTGTAGCTATATGTGATGAAAATCAAAAAATTGCCACACCGCTTAAAACAATTAACAAATCCAAATTTGAGGATCTTATCAATGAATTAGAGGATATTATTAAAGAAAATAATATTAAGGGAATAATTATTGGTAATCCAATAAATATGGACGGAACCTTTGGTAAATCCTCTCAATCAGTCAATGATGTGTCAAAAGCAATATCAAAAGAAATCGATCTTCCAATAAGTCTTTGGGATGAAAGATTATCAACGGTTGGGGCGATTAAATTAACTAAAAATTTAGGTATTAACGTAACTAAAATAGAAAAAAATATAGATAAAAATGCTGCTGCATTTATCTTACAGGGTGCCATAGATTTTATTAATAATTAATACTTGCATTAATCAACCTTTGTGGCTATAGAGTTGGTTTTAATGGCAACTAAAACCAAAGCTATTAAAATTTCTCAAAAACATCTCCTAGGTATTCAAGATTTATCAATAAATGATGTTAATTTAATCTTAAAAGAAGCTGAAAAATTTATTGAATTAAACAAAAGTAAAAATAAAAAATTAGATTTACTTAAGGGGAAAACACAAATTAACCTCTTTTTTGAACCATCAACAAGAACACAAAGCTCATTTGAACTAGCAGGAAAAAGGTTAGGTGCAGATGTAATGTCAATGAATATAACAAACTCAGCAATTAAAAAAGGTGAAACACTAATAGACACTGCAATGACATTAAATGCAATGCATCCTGATATAATAGTTATTAGACATCAAGATTCAGGAGCTTGTAATCTTTTATCTCAAAAAGTTAATTGTGCTGTTTTAAATGCTGGTGATGGGAGGAGAGAGCACCCTACCCAAGCATTACTTGATGCATTAACTATATTGAATAGGAAAAAAAAAATTCAAGGATTAAAGGTTGCAATTTGTGGAGATATTTTACATTCAAGAGTAGCAAGATCTAATATTTACTTGCTAAACATGTTGGGTGCCGAAGTTAATATTGTAGCTCCTTCAAACCTTTTACCAAAAGATATAGAAAAATTTGGAGTTAATATTTTTTCAAATATGAAGAAAGGTGTAAGAGATTGCGATATAGTAATGATGCTTAGACTTCAAAATGAAAGAATGAGTAGTTCATTCCTGTCATCTAATAGAGAGTATTATGAATACTATGGACTAACACAGGATAAATTAGAATATGCAAAATCAGATTCAATTATTATGCATCCTGGTCCAATGAACCGTGGTATTGAAATTGATACAAAACTAGCTGATGACACCA
>CACJZT010000018.1 GCA_902598015.1 uncultured Pelagibacteraceae bacterium | reverse complement strand
ATGAATAAAAAAGATTTATAGTATGTTTGCAATAATGAAATTCTAGATTTTAATATTATTAATGAACTAATTAAAGATAAGATGATTATATAAATTGGATTAATTATCCTCTTGAAAATTTCCTCATATATATCTTTAATAAGAAAATCATTTTCACCACCACATCTTAAACTAATATTTTTTCTATTTTCTAGGAAATTGTTAAGACATATTAATAAAAATGATGTTTTCATTTCACTTAGTTTATTTGATTGTCTTGTTTTAGAATTTAGTTTAGATAGCTTATAAATTGTTTCTTTAAAACCAATATTGTAATTTCCAGAATTATTTATATTTGTTATTTTGCCGTCTAAAAGTTTAAAATTAAGGCCATCACTATTTTGAACAAGCTTTCCTTTATTTGATATTATAATTTTATATTCTTCATTACCTAATTTTTCTTTGATATATATTCCTTTCAATTCACCATCTTCATTATGTTCCTCAACAAAAATTGTTAAATTTTCTAAAACATTTGAAAATTTCTTTTCCTCAATCAGTTTAGGCAAAAAATCCATAGAGGAATTTTTTAAATAATTTTGTGCTAAATTTTGCGTGTAAGGCACAACATATAAATTAAGCATTAGTTGAATTAAGACTATAAGTATGGAAAATTTACCTATGAAGTTTATAAAGGAAATCTTCTTTATACCATTTGTCCAAAAAACTAATATTTCATTATTTTCTTCATATCTGCTTAAGATGACAAACAATGTCAAAAAATAAGTAAATATTAATAATTTACTGAATATTTTTGGAACATTAAGCAAAGTATAAAAGAAATATACGCTTATAGCGTGACCTTTTTCCGTGATTATATCTAAAAGATTTACACCTTGAATAACCCAAACAATTGATGTTATGGCAAATGACGAAAGTATTAGAAAAGTTAAAATATCAAAAGATAATTTACGAAAAATTAATTTATTCATTGAAATTATTAATTTAATAAATATACAACATTATCTATTAAATATTTCAAAAAAATGAAGCTAAATTTAGAATTTGTAAATAAAATTCCCAAACTGGGCAAGGATAACGAGATAATTTTATTAAAAGATAAAAAAATAGAAAAAAACCATCTTAAACCATTAATTAAAAAGATTATTTCTAACAAATTATTTACAGAAAAAAATTTTTTTATCAATAATATAGATAATAAAAGCTATATATTTGTAAATTGCCTTAAATCAAAATCTTCATTAGATTTTGAAAAACTAGGTTCAGAGTTATATATTTTTTTGAAAAATAACAATATCGAGAATTCTTTTTTAAATGCAAACTCCTCTTTTATCACAAATATTCAATTAGAAAAATTTATACATGGTGCTCAGCTAAAGTCGTATAATTTTGATACATACAAATCTGATAAATCAAAAAATGTAATTGTCAATTTAAGTATAGTCGGACCAAAGTTTAAAAATTCCAATTCATTAAGAAATAAATTGAATTCCTTAAAAGAAGGTGTCTTTTTGACTAGAGATCTAGTATCTGAACCAGGTAATATTTTGCATCCAGATGAATATGCAAAACGTATAACTAAATTAAGAAAATTTGGATTAAAAGTTACGGTTTATGATCAAAAAAAATTAAAGAAATTAGGTATGAATGCTTTACTTGGCGTAGGTCAAGGAAGTATTAGAGGATCATATTTGGTAACCATAGAATGGAATGGTGCAAAAAATAAATCTAAACCTTTAGGTTTTGTTGGTAAAGGTGTTTGTTTTGATACTGGTGGATACTCGCTTAAGCCAGCAAAATTTATGGAAGATATGACATATGATATGGCGGGGTCAGCGACTGTCGTTGGATTAATGAAAACTCTTGCTCTTAGAAAATCGAAAATTAATGCAGTTGGAGTAGTTGGACTTGTTGAAAATATGGTAAGTGGAAATGCTCAAAGGCCCGGTGATATAGTTAAGTCTTATAGTGGAAAAACTATAGAAGTTTTAAATACAGATGCTGAAGGAAGATTGGTTCTAGCAGATGCTTTAACATTTACAGAAGAAAAATTTAAGCCACAATTTATTGTTGATTTAGCAACATTAACTGGAGCTATAATTGTTTCTCTTGGTTCAGAATATGCAGGTCTATTTTCAAATAATGATAAATTATCTAAACAATTAATTGATGCAGGTGAAAGTGTTGAAGAAAAACTATGGAGAATGCCTTTAAACGAAAACTTTGATAAATTAATAAATTCTAAAAATGCAGACATGCAAAACATTAATTATGTTGGTGGAGCTGGGTCAACAACAGCAGCACAATTTTTACAGAGGTTCATAATAAATAAAACTCCTTGGGCTCATTTAGATATTGCTGGTATGGCATTTTCAAAATATGGAGGAGCGCTTAACTCTGGTGGCGCAACTGGTTATGGAGTTAGATTATTAAATAAATTAATTGAGGATAACTATGAGTAAAATTGAGCAGACTCTATCGATAATTAAACCCGATGCAGTTGAAAGAAATCTTCAAGATCAAATTAAGCAGGAATTTACAAATAAAGGATTTGAGATAATTAAAGAAAAAAAGATCCATATATCTAAAGAGGAAGCCGAAAGATTTTATAAAGTACATGAGACCAAACCATTTTATAACGATTTATGCAGTTATTTGTCATCAGGTCCTATTATTGTCATGACTTTACAACGTGAAAACGCAGTAGTAGAAAATAGAAAGTTAATGGGCGCAACAAATCCAGTTGATGCAGAGGAGGGCACTTTGAGGAAAAAATACGGTATTTCAATTGATAAAAACTCTGTTCATGGCTCAGATAGTCCTGAAAACGCAAAGATTGAATTAGATTTTTTTTTTAATCACTAGATAATAATTTAATAATTGCTTTTGAGTATATTTTATGCTCAATTTTTAATACTTTTTTCTCTAAACTTTTTCTAGTATCAGATTTTAGAATTTTAATTTTTTTTTGTAATATAATTTTACCCGAATCTAATTTATCATTAACAATATGAACTGTAGCTCCAGAGTATTTGTCTTTATTTTGAATTACTCTATTATGTGTATTTAGCCCTTTATACTTAGGCAAAAGAGAGGGGTGAATATTAAGTATAGTTTGATTTAATTTTTTTATAAATTTGCCTGAAAGTATTCTCATAAATCCAGCTAAACAAATCAAATCAACATTATTTCTCCTTAATAATTTCAACAAACGATCTTCAAAACTTTTTCTATTAGAATATTTAATAACGATATTATTGATATTGGATTTATTTGCATAATTTAATCCTTTTGCACTAAAATTATCAGAAACAACTAGAACAATTTTAATTAAAGATTTTTTCGTTTTTGAATATTTTATTAATGATCTTAGATTGCTACCTCTGCCACTTATTAATACTGCAGTATTTTTTCTACCAGATGACTTTGCCACTCAACTTTACTTTTTCAGAATTTTTTGTAATTTTTCCTATAACATATGGTTTATATTTTTTTGGAAAAAATCTAATTATTTTTTTGTAGTTTGAAGGTTTTGCTATTAAACAAAAACCTACACCACAATTAAATGTTTTTAACATTTCTTGATCGCTAACACCTTGACTTTTTAGCCATCTAAATATTTTTAATGTTTTTATTTTTTCTAATTTTATTTCAGCACAATAATTATCTGGTATAATTCTTTTAATATTATCTTTTAAACCACCGCCTGTAATATTTGCACAAGCATTCAAATACTTTTTTTTAATTAAATCTAATATATGCATTACATATATTTTTGTTGGTATCATTAATTCTTTTTTTAAAAATGAATTTTTTTTTAAATTAATTTTCTTATTTTTTATAATATGTCGTACTAAGGAATATCCATTTGAATGTAGACCACTTGAAGGTATTGCTAGCACTAAATCTTTTTCTTTTATTTTATTTAATAGTATTTTATCTTTATCTACTAGACCTAAAGAAAATCCTGCAATATCAAATTTCCCTTTAGAATATGTTCCAGGCATTTCTGCAGTTTCTCCACCAACTAATTCACAGTCAGCTAATTTACAGCCTTTAATAATTCCTCTAATTATACTTTTTAGTTTTTTAGTATCGATTTTTTCAACTGATATGTAATCTAAAAAAAGTAAAGGTTTTGCTCCTTGAACTATAATATCATTTACACACATAGCTACAAGATCCACTCCAATTGTATCAAATTTACCCAGTAGATTTGCAACTTCAATTTTTGTGCCAACTCCATCTGTACTAGTAACAAGATAAGGTTTCTTTAAATCACTTGGCAGTTTTGTAAGTGCTCCAAATCCACCAATGTTCTCAAAATGACCACTTTTTTTTGATTTTTTTGTACTTGAGGATATAAATTTAATAAATTTATCTGCTTTTTTTATGCTTACGCCACTTTTCTCATATGTGAAACTTTTTGATCTCATGTTTAAATTATGTTTTTAAATAAAAATAAAATTAATGTTTACTTATACTTATTTTTTTTACTTTTCATTTTAGTTTTTATCAAGTTTTCCACAACTATAGTCCGTGCAGACAATTACACAGTTAAAAATATTAAAATTAAAGAACAATACGACATAAATTTTAATAAAGATAAAGTAATAAATAAGGGTTTTGAAAAAGGATTTGAAACATTAATTTTTAGAATTGTAGAAAGTAAGGATAAAAATTTATTTAAAGATGTACCAAATAATACAATTAGTTCTTTGATCGATAACTTTTCCATAACAAATGAAAAATTCGTAAACAATAATTATGAGGTTGATTTTGAGGTTAAGTTTGACAAAAAAAAATTATTATCATTCATTAGAGAAAAAAAAGTCATTTCTTCTGTTCCAAAAAATACGGATGTTCTTTTTATACCAATTTTAATTGATACACAAAGTAATGAAATTAAGTTTTTTGATCAAAATTATTTTTATAACAATTGGAATAATGTTAACAAAAATTATTTTTTATTAAATTATAATTTACCAGATGAAAATATTGAAAATTTTCGTCTTTTTCAAAGAATAAAAAATAATATTGAAGACAATGATTTATCTGAGATTACAAACAAGTATAACTTCGAAAATATTTTTGTTACAATATTTTACAAAAATAAAAAAAATTTACAAATATTTTCAAAAATTAGTTTTTCAAATTCAAAATTCAAATTTAATTTAAATGAAAAAAATATAAATTACGAGGACAATAAAATATTAGATCAAATTATTTTAAATTTAAAAAATTTATACGAAGATAAGTGGAAGTTGATAAATAAAATTAATACCTCAATTACAATACCCATAAAAATTTCAATAAAAAACAGCAATTTCATAACTTCTGAAAAATTAGAAAATATATTAAATCAGTCAGATTTTGTATATGAATATGAAATAGAAAAAATGAATAGTAAAGAAATTATATATAAAATTATTTACAATGATAATCCCGAAAAATTTCTAAATACTTTAAAATTAAATAATATAAATATAAATTCATCCAATGATATTTGGAATGTAGAATGAGGGAATTAGATCAAAAACTCTTAGAATTTGAAATTACTGAAAGTTTTGATAAAAATGATTATTATGTATCTAAAAGCAATTATTTTGCAAAAAATATTATAGAGACTTGGCCTAAATGGGAAAAAAAAATTGTCAATTTAACGGGAGATAAATATTCTGGTAAAACACACTTATCAAATATTTTTAAAAAAAAAAGCAACGCATTATATTTGCATAGCAATAATATCGACGATAAGACTCTAAAAAAAATTAAACTTTCAAACAATGTAATAATTGAAGATTTAGATGAAAGTTTTGACGAAAAACTTCTTTATTCGTTATTTAATTTAGTTGAACAAGATAATAAATATTTGTTGATCTCTTCAAAAAAACCAATAGACACAATGAAGTTTAAACTTCCGGATTTATTATCAAGATTAAAGAATTGCATAATAGCTAAAATAGAGCAACCAGACGATGAGTTGATTTATGCAATAATTTTAAAAAGTTTCTCTGACAGGCAAATTAAATTAGATAAAAAGATTATAGATTATATTATCAAAAGAATTGCTAGATCATATAGCAAAATGCATGAATTTATATATAAGATTGATGAATTGAGTTTAAAGAAAAAGAAATCAATTAACTTTAAAATAATAAAAGAGATAATAAATTGAGTAAATATAGAACACACACTTGTGGAGAACTAACTTTAAATAACAAAGATCAAACAATAAAGTTATCAGGCTGGATAAATAAGAAAAGAGATCATGGAAATCTATTATTTTTAGATTTAAGAGATCACTATGGATTAACTCAATGTGTAATTGATGAGGGTAATAAAATTTTTAAAGAAATAGAAAAACTTCCATTAGAAACTGTACTACAAGTTGAAGGTAAAGTTTTAGAGAGAGAAAAAGAGACAATTAACAAAAATTTAAATACCGGAGAAATTGAAGTAGGAATTGAAAAATTTAAAATACTTGCAAGAACTAAGGAATTACCACTACCTGTTTTTTCAGATCAAGAATACTCTGAAGAAATTAGATTAAAGTACAGGTTTTTAGATTTAAGGAGAAATAAAATTCATAATAATATTATTTTAAGATCTAAAATTATTTCATTTATTAGATCTGAAATGCAAAAATATGGTTTTCTAGAATATCAAACACCTATATTAACTTCATCTAGCCCAGAAGGTGCTAGAGATTTTTTAGTCCCAAGTAGACTAAATCCTGGTAAATTTTACGCTTTACCTCAAGCACCACAACAATTCAAACAATTAATCATGGTATCTGGTTTTGATAAATATTTTCAAATTGCACCGTGTTTTAGAGACGAGGACGCAAGAGCGGACAGAAGTCCAGGTGAGTTTTATCAACTTGACTTGGAAATGTCTTTCGTAGAACAAGAGGATGTATTCAAAATAGTTGAAGAGTTATTTGTAAATTTGTTCAAAAAATTTTCCTCTAAAAAGTTACTCCATGAAAAATTTCCAAGAATTCCTTTTGATGAGGCTATGCTTAAATATGGTTCTGACAAACCAGATTTGAGAAATCCTTTGGAAATAAAAGATATTACAGAAATTTTTAAAAGAGATGATGTTAACTTTGAAATATTTAAAAAATTAGTAATGAAAGGATCAATAGTCAGAGGAATAGTTACAAAAAATACTTCTGAAAAACCCAGAAGTTTTTTTGATGGAATTGATAAATGGGCAAAAGATGAGGGATCGTCAGGTCTTGCATATTTTTCTATCGAAAACTTAAAAAAACTGAGTGCTAAAGGACCCGTGGGAAAATTTTTTTCTGAGCAGTCCCTAAAAGAAATAATGACAAAAATGAATGCTGAAGTAGGTGATACAATATTTATGTCTTGTGGCAATAAATCCGAAGTTGAAAAATTATTAAGCATTGCAAGAAATAAAATAGCAAATGAATTAAATTTAATTGACCAAAATGCCTTTTCTTTTTGTTGGGTAGTTGATTATCCGATGTTTGAAATAGATGAAAATACAAAAAAGATTGAATTTAGCCACAACCCATTTTCTATGCCTCAAGGTGATACCGATAACTTAGATCTTTCAGAACCCCTAAAATTGAAAGCTTTTCAATATGATATTGTTTGTAACGGCATTGAATTATCCTCTGGAGCAATCAGAAACCACAAACCAGATTTAATGTATAGATTATTTGAAATCGCTGGTTACTCGAGAGAAAAAGTGAATGAGAAATTTAGTGGCATGATTAATGCCTTAAGTTATGGAGCACCTCCCCATGGAGGTATTGCTCCCGGAATAGATAGAATCGTGATGTTATTAGCAGAAGAAAAAAATATTAGAGAGGTAACGATGTTTCCAATGAATCAAAATGCTCAAGATTTAATGATGAATGCACCGTCAGAAGTAGACGAAAATCAATTAAAAGAACTCAATATTTCAAAAAGAAAAAAATAATTATTTTTTTCCTTTAAGGTTTATTCTTATATCTGACAAATCTACCAGTTTCTTTTTGTAGTCATTTCTAACAAAACCTTTGCTTGTAATATTTTTTACAAGTTTAATTAGTTGATTTTGATCATCGCTATCTTGACTTTCGTTTGTGTCAGAATTTCCAGTTATAGACGGAGTGTGCGCCAAATCCTCTCTATTTAAGTAAGAAATTGCCAGCTCTCTAAAAATATAATCTAATATTGAACTTGCACTCATTATTCTATCATTTCCGTAGACTTTTCCAGAAGGTTCGAATTTTGTATCTAAATATGCATTTACAAATTCATCAAGTGGAACTCCATATTGAAGACCTAATGATATTGCTATTGCAAAATTATTCATTAGAGCCTTCACTAGCTCACCTTCTTTACTAGTATCGATAAAAATTTCTCCAATTTTACCATCTTCGTATTCACCAGTATGCAAATATACTTTGTGATCACCTATCGAAGCTTTTTGGATATAACCTTTTCTTCTATCAGGCATACTAAATCTTTTACCTATATTGTCGGTGATATTTTTCTTAAATTTTTCATCAATTGGTTTGGATTTAAGCCTATTTTTAACATCTTGATCACTAATTGGCTGCGAAACTATTTCAACTTTGTTATTTTTAGTATCTTGAAGGTTTTTTGTTTTTCTATTATCTAACTTAACATCAATAATCTCAAATTTTCCATCATCTTTATCCTCTAAATTTTTAAGATTTTCCTCATTTATGTCATCTAAATAATGGGAAACTTTAAAGTTGCATGTGTAATATGTTTCTACTAAATATTTTGCCATTATAATCCTATTTGTAAATTGAATCTCGACAAGAATTATATATATACATTTTTTAAATATAGTCTAATTGTAAATTTACAATTAGAAATTGAAATTAATTTAAAAAATGATTAAAGAAATTTTCACATGGTGGAACAAACAAACATTTGGCACAAGACTTAATACAATTTTTTT
This sequence comes from uncultured Pelagibacteraceae bacterium, assembly GCA_902598015.1. GTDB lineage: Bacteria > Pseudomonadota > Alphaproteobacteria > Pelagibacterales > Pelagibacteraceae > Pelagibacter. The sequence goes on along the minus strand of CACJZT010000018.1, from coordinate 3,018 downwards.
TGGAAAATTAGTTGGAGAAGATACTTCAGGCAATAAATATTATGAAAGCAAATCGGGAAAAAGATGGGTTATTTATAATGGAGAGGTCGAAGCATCAAAAATACCTAGTGAATGGTATTCTTGGATACATCGTACAGGAAATAAAATAGAAAACAGTCACGAATTAGACAAATATAAATGGCAAAAAGAGCATATGCCAAATCAAACAGGAACTGAAAATTCTTATCATCCACATAAAAATAAAAGTAAAAATGCTTCAAACAAAAAATACACTTCTTGGAAAAGCTAAAATTTATATACTGATTTTATTTATTTATCATTTTTTAACGATTAAATCTCTAAGTGAAAATCATCTACAATCTGAAAATTTTGCTGTTTTAACAATATTGGACAAAGTAAATTCTCAAAGTGATATTGTTGAGATTGAAGTTGGCAAAGAATATAAATTTAAAAATCTGTCTATTAATATTCTTAAATGCAATAATTCCAAATTCGATGATGATCCAGAAGTTACAGCATATATGCAGGTAAGAGATACAGTTTATAAAGACGAGAATAAGGTGTATATCTTTAATGATTGGACATTTGCCTCATCTCCGTCTATTCGACCTTTTGATCATCCTGTTTACGACATTTGGTTAAAAAAATGTTACTCTTAAAGTAATTTTTCTTTATCAAGCCAACTTACATTAAAATCTGAGTTTAAAAATTTTTTGTGGTTTAAAAGTATTTTATGTAAGTCTATTGTTGTCTTAATACCTTCAATAACAAATTCATCTAGAGATCTTCGCATTCTTTGAATAGCTTCAGTTCTATTTCTTCCATGACATATTACTTTACAAATCATACTATCATAGTAAGGAGTTACCTTATATCCTTGAAAGATTGCTCCATCTACTCTAGTTCTAAAACCTGATGGTTGATGACACATGGTAATTTCTCCTGGCGAAGGTTGAAAATTTTTACTCACATCTTCAGCATTTATTCTACATTCAATAGCATGACCCCTTGGCTTAATGTCTTCCTGCTTTAAAGCAGTATTACCGTCATATGCAATCCAGATCTGTTCTTTTATTAAATCTATTCCTGTTACTACTTCTGTAACAGGATGTTCAACTTGTATTCTTGTATTCATTTCCAAAAAATAAAATTTTCCATCTTCAAAAATAAATTCCACTGTGCCAGCTCCTTCATATCCAATTTGGCTTACCATTTTTACTGTTTTATCAAAAAGATCTTTCCTTATTTGATTATTTAGCAAAGGGCTAGGCGTCTCCTCAATTAATTTTTGATGTCTTCTTTGTATGGAGCAATCTCTTTCATGAAGATGGACAGTTCTATTTTTACCAGATAATACTTGAACTTCTATATGTCTCGGATTTTGAAAAAATTTTTCTATATACACTTCGTCATTACCAAAGAATTTTTTTGCCTCAGTTCTTGCAGTCAAAAATAAGCTTTCAAATTCCTCTTCTTTTGTCACAACTTTCATACCCTTGCCACCACCACCACCAGCTGCCTTTATCAAAACTGGATATCCAATTTGTTTACATATTTTTTTTGCTTCATTAAAATCAGATACACCTCCATCAGAACCCTCAATTACAGGAAGACCATATTTTTTTGCAATTTTTTTTGCTTCAATTTTATCCCCCATCATTTTAATTAACGAAGATGATGGACCAATAAATTTAATTTTGTTTTGTTCAAGGATTTTAGCGAACTCAAAATTTTCAGATAGAAAACCATATCCGGGATGTACAGCTTCAGAATTTGTCAATTCAATAGCTGACATAATAGCTGGAATATTTAAATAACTACTTGCCGCTTGATGAGGGCCTACACATATGCTTTCATCAGCTAATCGAACGTGCATGCTATTTCGATCAACATCAGAGTGAATAGCGACTGTTTGAATACCCCATTCTTTGCAGGCTCTAATAACTCTAACAGCTATCTCACCTCTATTTGCAACAAGAATTTTTTTAAACATTCTTACTCAACTATTGCTATGGTATGTCCATATTCAACAGGCTGACCATCTTCAACACAAATTTTTTTAACAGTACCAGCTATTGGTGATGGTACATGATTCATGGTTTTCATAGCTTCAACAATCATTATTGTATCACCTTTATTAATTTTTTTACCAATTTCTACAAACTTTTTTCCACCTGGTTCTGGAGCTAAATAAGCTGTTCCTATTATAGGTGATTGAACTTCAGTTCCGCTAATATTATCTTGTTTTATGTTTTCTAATTTTTTTTCTGATTTTATTTCTTTAACTGCAGCTATATTTGCTCCTGATAATTTTGATACTTTAACTTTAATATCTTTTTCAGTATATTCTATTTCAGTAAGATTAAACTCATTTAAGTATTCAGTAAGTTCTTTAATTATATTTTTATTTATTTTCATTTAACATTTCATGCATAGAATTTATGGCTAAAATATATCCATTTATCCCCAATCCACAAATAATTCCTGTGACTACGCCACTTAATAAGGATTTATGACGAAATTCCTCTCTTTTATAAATATTTGAAATATGAAGCTCAATTATTTTACCTTTGAATACATCAAGAGCATCTCTTATAGCAATTGAGGTGTGACTATATCCTCCTGCGTTAATAATAATCCCACTGTATTCTTTTCTAGCAGTTTGTATAAAATCTACAATCTCTCCTTCAACATTTGATTGTTTCATTTCAAGAGTCAAACTTAATTCTTTTGATTTTATCTTACAAATATCCTCTAAGTATTTGTAATCCTTGCTACCATATTGTGATTGTTCTCTTTCACCTATTAGATTAAGATTAGGACCATTGATAATTAAAATTTTGCTCACGAAGTTCTTATAATCTATGAAAGTTAAAAATAAAATAAAAATAACAGTAAATGGTAAACAAATTCAAGTTATTCCTAATTTTTCTATGATGAGTTTGATAACAAATTTAAAAATTCCACTAAATAAAATAGCTATAGAATTAAATAAAAAAATAATTGATAAAAAAAGAA
>CACJZT010000017.1 GCA_902598015.1 uncultured Pelagibacteraceae bacterium | reverse complement strand
AAAATCTGGTGAAATTAAAGAAATGAGTTTTAAACCAAAATCTCATTATGAAATTGGTGAAAAACTGAACATGTTAGATTTTGATTTAGCAACAAAAACAACTGGATCAAGATTTGTTTTTGTTAAAGACAAATTAGCATCATTAGAAAGAGCAATTTCTAATTTTATGATTGATACACATGTCAATAATAATGGCTATACTGAAATCTCTCCACCTTTAATGGCTACAGACAACACTATGTTTGGAACTGGCCAATTGCCCAAATTTGAAAATGATCAATTCGAAATTAAGTTTGATGATAAAAATGATAGAAAGTTTTTAATCCCTACTGCTGAAGTAATATTAACTAATATGGTTAAAAATCAGATATTAAATTTTAAATCATTGCCAATGAGATTAGTTGCATCAACACCTTGTTTTAGAAAAGAAGCAGGAAGTTATGGTAAAGACACCAAGGGCATGATTAGACAACATCAATTTTATAAAGTTGAATTAGTCAGTATTGTAGAAAATAATAAATGCATTGAAGAACTAGAGAGAATGACTAATTGTGCAACTAAAATTTTAGATGATTTACAATTACCTTACAGAAAAATTATTTTAAGCACTGGTGATATGGGTTTTAGTGCAGAAAAAACCTATGACATAGAGGTTTGGCTTCCATCTGAAAATAAATATAGAGAAATATCAAGCTGTTCTTCATGTGGAACATTTCAGGCTAAAAGAATGAAAGCTAGATATAAAAATAATAATAACGAAAATGAATTTGTTGGTACTTTAAATGGGAGCGGACTTGCCGTCGGTAGAACTTTAATTGCGATATTAGAAAATTATCAAACTGAGGATGGTTCAATAACTATTCCTGAAAAACTAAGACCATATATGAACAATATGGAGAAAATAGGTATCAATTAAGAGTTGTCTTCTAAAAGTATATAGTATAAATAATCGTTAACTTTTTAAGGACTTAACATGGACGCAGGAATTGGACAATTTATACCCCTAATTTTAATATTCGTAATATTTTACTTTTTCTTAATTAGACCCCAGCAAAAGAAAGTTAAAGAACATAAGGCTATGGTTGAAGCTTTAAAGCGTGGAGATAAAGTTATTACTTCTGGTGGTATCGTTGGCACTGTTGAACGAGTTATCGATACTGAAAAAGTAGAAGTTATGATAGCTGATAATGTTAAAGTTGAAATTGTTCGAGCTACAGGAATACAAGGACTAGTTACTAAAGCTGAACCAAAAAAATAATAACTTCCAAAAGTGTTATATTTTTCTAAATTAAGAGTTTTTAGTGTTTTAATTTTTACACTTATTATTTCATATTTTACTATTTCCAACTTTACAAAAGTTGATGATGAATTTTTCTCAAAAAATATAAAATTAGGATTAGATCTACAAGGTGGTTCTTATTTATTGTTAGAAATAGATAACGAACCAGTCATTACTCAAAGATTGCAAAGTAAAGTCTTAGAGTTTAAAAAATTTTTCAAAGATAAAAATATTAAGGTTAGAAATTTTGTAATAGAGGATAAGTCAATTATATTTGATGTTGAAAATTCTAAAATTGAGGAAGTTAAATCTCTATTAGATGATGATAAAAGTGAGATAAATCCATATTTTCAACAATACAAATCGCATCAATTTAACATTGAAAACATGGATACATCATTCAAGTTAGAATTTTCTGACTATGGATTGGTATTGTTAAAAAATTCTTCATTAGATCAAGCAATTGAAATTGTAAGAAGAAGAGTTGATGAAGTAGGAACTAATGAGCCAAATATTTTAAAAAGAGGTAATGATAGAATTCTTGTTGAGTTACCAGGACTAGATGATCCTGGTAGAATTAAATCTTTATTAGGTAAAACTGCAAACTTAACATTTCAATTTATATCCAGCAGCTCTGAAGAATCATTTGGAACAGAAAAACTTTCTTTTGAGGATGGCACTAGTGAAGCGATTGTTAGTAAACGAATTGTTTTAAGTGGTGATAATCTTATGGATGCTAAGCCCACTATGAATAATCAAACTAATGAGACAGTTGTTTCATTTAGTTTGGATAGGGTAGGAGCAAAAAAATTTGGTAAGGCGACTTCAAATGGTGTTGGAAAAAGGTTGGCAATTGTTTTGGATGGAAAAATTATTAGCGCTCCTGAAGTCAGAGAACCAATTATTGGAGGAAATGGACAAATATCTGGTAATTTCACCTTTCAATCAGCTACAGATTTAGCTTTACTATTAAGATCTGGTGCTTTGCCGGCTCCACTTAATATTATTGAAGAAAGAACTGTAGGTCCCGACCTTGGAAAAGATTCAATTAATGCAGGAATTATGTCATTGATAATAGGATTTATCTTAGTCGTTGCCTTTATGTTTTATAAATATAGATTTTTCGGCTTAATTGCTAACTTAGCCTTAATTTCTAATTTATTTTTATTAGTCGGAATTTTAACATTATTTGAAGCAACTCTTACACTCCCTGGAATTGCAGGTATTATTTTAACAGTAGGTATGGCCGTTGATGCAAATGTTTTAATTTTTGAGAGAATTAAAGAAGAATTAAAAAATGAAAATAATTCAATTGTAGCTTTTGATTCTGGTTATACAAAATCACGAACAACAATTTTAGATGCTAATATTACAACTTTAATCGCTGCAGTAATCCTATTTTTCATGGGCTCAGGTCCAATTAAAGGATTTTCTATAACACTTGGAGTTGGAATACTTACAACACTATTTTCAGTATATTTCATTGCCCGTTTGATTACTGCATACTATGTCATCAAAAATAAACATAAGGAAAAACTTATATAATGAAAACAATCTATTTTAATAAGTTTTATAAAAGTTTTAATATACTTTCAGGTATATTAATCATAGCTTCCTTAGTTTTCTTAGTTTTTAAAGGATTGAATTTTGGTGTTGATTTTAAAGGGGGTACTTTAATAGAGCTAAGGACTGACAAATCTTCTGCTAATATAACAAAAATAAGAGATAGTTTTAATCAAATGAATCTTGGTGATGTTTCAGTGAAAAATTTTGGTAATGAAACAGATTTTGTAGTTAAATTTGAAAAACAAAATTCAAATGACCCTCAATTTATAGAGGAGATAAAAACTAAGCTATCAAATTCTATAGGCACGGTTGATTTTAGAAGAGTAGAAAATGTTGGGCCAAAGGTTAGTGCAGAACTTTTAAGGTCAGGTGTAATAGCGATAGCTTTATCTTTGGCGGCTATGCTTTTATATATTTGGATCAGATTTGAGTGGCAATTTAGTCTTGGAGCTATTTTAGCTTTATTTCATGACGTTATAATTACATTAGGAGTATTTTCTGTATTTTCATTAGAAATCAATCTTTCAATCGTTGCAGCTGTTTTAACAATAGTTGGATATTCAATGAATGATACAGTTGTAATATTTGATAGAGTTAGAGAAAATTTGCGTAAATATGCAGATATTAAAATATTCGAACTAACAAATATCTCAATAAATGAAACTTTATCACGAACAATAATAACTTCAGTTACTACATTGTTGGCACTTTTATCTATATTTATTTTTGGTGGAGAAATATTAAAAGGATTTTCGTTGGCAATGATATTAGGAGTAATTTTTGGAACTTATTCATCTATTTATATTGCAAACCCAGTGTTGGTTTCTTTAAAAGTTAGCCAAAGAACGATTGTTAAGGAAGAAAAAGAATAATTAATAAAGGTTTTGTGCTGCTACCATTGTTAACAACATTGGTAAGGATAAAAGTGTATTTGTTCTAGAAAATAGCATTGCAGTCTTTGCTGATTTAGCTTTAACTTCTGGTTCACACTCAACCATACCTAAAGCTCTTTTTTGATTTGGCCATATAACAAACCAAACATTGAATGCCATTATTAATCCTAACCACATTCCAATTCCTATTGCAGTATTTTTTCCGCCACCCGATCCAATTCCTAATGTCATCGCTTGATGAACGTAACCATTAAAATAGGCTAATAATAATCCTGATATGATTGTAAATAGCGCTGCCCATCTAAACCAAAATAATGCTGCTGGAGCTATAACTTTGCCTATTGCTGGTTTTTGTTCGTCTGGAATTTTAGCCATGTTAGGAATTTGAACAAAATTGAAATACCAAAGTAAACCAATCCACATAATACTTACAGTTACATGTACATATCTTAATAACCAGCTCCAAAATAAAACATCAAAATCAAATCCACCATTACCGATGTAAAGACCAATGAATAGTAATATTGCAATAGCTAATGATAAATGAACAGTCTTTGATAATGATTGTAATATTGAAGTCATCTATGAAACGATTTTATATTATTTTTCTATAAAGATTAAGCAGTTTTTTTAAATTTTGTATCTAATAAAGGCTTTAAAAATTTACCTGTATAGCTATCTTTCACTTTTGCAACTTCCTCGGGTTTGCCTTCGGCAATAATATTTCCACCTTTAACACCACCCTCGGGTCCCATATCTACAATATAATCGGCAGTTTTAATAACATCTAAATTATGCTCAATAACTACAACTGAATTACCCGTTGCAACAAAGGTGTGCAATATTTCCAAAAGTTTTTTTATATCATGTTGATGTAATCCAGTAGTTGGTTCATCTAATATATACATTGTTCTTCCTGTAGACCTTTTAGATAATTCTTTAGCAAGCTTAATACGCTGAGCCTCTCCACCAGAAAGAGTTGTAGCTTGCTGACCAATTTTTATGTAGCCAAGACCAACTTTCTTTAACGTTAGAAGTTTAGTTTTGATGTTTGAAATATTTTCAAAATACTCACACCCTTCATCAACAGTCATATTTAAAACATCTGCAATACTCTTATCTTTGAATTTAATCTCTAATGTTTCTCTGTTGTATCTAGTACCTTTGCATTCATCGCATGTTATGTAAACATCAGGAAGAAAGTGCATTTCGTAAGTAATTACACCATCTCCTTCACATGCTTCACATCTTCCACCCTTTACATTGAAAGAAAATCTTCCAGGTTTATAGCCTCTACTTTTTGCTTCAGGTAAATTGGTAAACCAGTCTCTTATAGGACCAAAAGCTCCAGTATATGTAGCAGGATTTGATCTAGGAGTTCTACCAATAGGTGATTGATCAATATCTATAACTTTATCAATTAATTCTATTCCTTTAAATCCTCTAAATGGCTGAGGAATTTTTCTAGACTTATTATTATTCAAAGTAAGATTTAATGCATTGTATAAAGTTTGAAGTATCAAGGTAGATTTACCACTTCCAGATACACCAGTAACACAAGTGAAACTACCTAAAGGTATTTTTAAATTTACGTTATTTAAATTATTTCCCGATGCACCATTGATTTCTAAAAATCTACCATTTTTTGCAAGTCTTCTATTTTTTGGTATAGGTATGAAACTCTTATTTGATAAATATCTTCCAGTAATACTTTTATCATTTTTTAAAATTTGCTCATAGGTACCTTCGGCAACAATTTCTCCACCTTTATTTCCAGCTTCAGGTCCTAAATCTATTATATGATCTGCATTCTCCATTGTTTCTGTATCGTGTTCAACAACAATAACAGTATTACCTAAGTCTCTTAATCTTTTTAATGCATCTATAAGCTTAACATTATCTTTTTGATGTAAACCAATTGATGGTTCATCTAAAACGTATAGAACTCCAGTTAAACCTGATCCTATTTGTGAAGCTAGTCTAATCCTTTGTGCTTCACCACCAGATAATGTTCCAGACTCTCTAGATAAAGTTAAATAATCAAGACCAACATTTAAAAGAAAATCTAAACGTTCATTAATTTCTTTTAATATATGTTGTGCAATTTTAATTTGTCTTTTATCTAATTTAACTTCTAAAGATCTAAACCATTCCTTAGCATCAAAAATTGATTTTTCTGTAACTTGGCTAATGTTTAATTCATTTATTTTAACACACAGAGCTTCATCTTTTAATCGATAACCATTGCATCTTTCACATTTTGTATCAGATTGATATTGAGCAATTTCTTCTCTTTTCCAATCGCTATCTGTTTCTAAATATCTTCTCTCTAGATTATTGACTACACCTTCAAAGGTTTTTTTGTGCGAATATTTTTCATAACCATCGTCATAAGTAAATTTAATTTCTTCATCATCAGATCCATACAAAATTACATCCTTAATTTTTTTTGGTAGTTTTGACCATTTATCATCTAATGAAAAACCATAATGTTTAGATAAAGATGCTAATGTTTGGGCGTAATACGTTGATGTAGATTTTGCCCAAGGTTCAATAGCACCATCTGCTATAGATTTTTTTTCATTTGGAACAACTAAATTTGGATCAACATTTAATTTCATTCCAATACCCTCACATTCTTCACAGGCTCCATAAGGACTGTTAAATGAAAAGAGTCTTGGTTCAATTTCTTCAATAGTAAAACCACTTTCAGGACAAGCAAATTTGGTTGAGAAAATTAATTTTTCAATTTTTCTGTATTTTTTTGGAAGTGTTTCATTTTCATATTCAACGAAAAGTAATCCATTTGCTAAATTAACAGCTGTTTCAACACTTTCAGCTAATCTGTTTCCTAATGAGGAATTTATTACAATTCTATCAACTAAAATTGAAATATCGTGTTTAAGTTTTTTATTTAACTCTGGAACACTTTCAATATCATACAATTGGTCATCAACTTTAATTTTTCTAAATCCTCTTTTTTTATATCCTAATATATCTTTTTTATATTCACCCTTACGTCCTCTTACGACTGGAGCGTATAAATATATGGTTGACTTTTTTGGTAATTCTTTAATCTTATCAACAATTTGACTAATAGTTTGAGAAGTAATTGGTTTACCTGTAAATGGAGAATAGGGTATTCCTGCTCTTGCATAAAGTACCCTCATGTAGTCATATATCTCAGTAACGGTTGCAACTGTTGATCTTGGATTTTTAGAAGTATTTTTTTGTTCTATTGAAATTGCTGGACTCAAACCTTCGATTAAATCCACATTTGGTTTTTTCATTTTGTCTAAAAACTGTCTTGCATATGCAGATAAACTTTCAACATATCGTCTTTGTCCTTCTGCATAGACAGTATCAAATGCTAATGATGATTTTCCCGATCCAGATAGACCTGTTATTACAACAAATTTGTCTTTAGGAATCTCTAGTGAAATATTCTTTAAATTGTGCTCTTTTGCGCCCTTAATAAGTATCTTTTTAAGCATAATTTTAGTTGCTTTAGATTAATAAAATTAATATTCAAGCCTATTAATGTTATAAATAACATTTCAAATATATAAATATTATGGCAGGAAGCTTAAATAAAGTACTTTTAATCGGTCGATTAGGCGCAGATCCAGAAGTTAAACAAATGGTTAACGGTAAAAGTGTAGCAAGATTGAGCCTAGCTACTAGTCAATCCTGGAAAGATAAAAATACCGGTGAAAAAAAGGAAAAAACTGAATGGCATAGAGTAGTTGTTTTCAATGAAGGACTAGTAAATGTAGTTCAACAATATTTAAAAAAAGGAGCACAAGTATACGTTGAAGGACAACTGACTACTAGAAAATGGAAAGATGAACAATCAGGTCAGGATAAATATTCTACTGAAATTTTAATTCAAGGATACAATTCATCATTAACAATGTTAGGTGGAGGAAATCAAAATTCAATTCCATCACAAGATAACAAACAAAGTTTTGATGATAGTTCTATGGCTCAAAACGAGTTAGACGACGATATTCCTTTCTAAATAAATGCAAAAAAACGAAGTAACTAAAGATTTAAATATCAAACCAATCTCAATGTATGATGAAATGAGCTCATCATATTTATCTTACGCAATGAGCGTAATAATTAGTAGGGCACTACCCGACATAAGAGATGGACTCAAACCCGTTCACAGAAGAATTTTATATGCAATGCACAAAGGTGGTTTTGATTGGTCAAAACAATTTAGAAAATCTGCAAGAATTGTTGGAGACGTAATTGGTAAATATCATCCGCATGGTGATCAAGCTGTATATGATGCTTTAGTAAGAATGGTTCAAGATTTTTCAATGAGCGTTCCGTTAATTGATGGTCAGGGTAATTTTGGTTCAATCGATGGAGATCCACCTGCAGCAATGAGGTATACAGAAACAAAACTTGCAAAAATATCTCAATTTTTGATTGATGATATAGAAAAAAATACTGTCTCATTTAAAAGTAACTACGACGAAACCGAGCAAGAACCTACAGTGCTGCCAGCTCAATATCCTAATCTTTTGGTAAATGGAGCTGGAGGTATCGCTGTTGGTATGGCAACTAGTATACCACCACATAATCTTGGTGAAATAATTGATGGAACTTTAGCTCTTATTAAAAATAAAGATATTAAAGTTAAAGAGTTAATGAAGCATATACCCGGCCCTGATTTTCCAACTGGTGGAGTTATTATCGGTAAAGATATTATTCGAGAAGGATACAAAACAGGCAGAGGCTCTTTTAAAATTAGGGGTGAAATAAATGTAGAAAATCTTAAAAATGGTAAAGATAGATTAGTAATTACTTCAATACCCTATCAAGTAAACAAATCCAACTTAAATGAAAAAATTGCAGAATTAGTTAGAGATAAAAAGATTGAGGGTATAAGTGACATAAGAGATGAATCTAACAGAGAAGGTATAAGAGTTGCTATCGATCTAAGAAGAAGCGTTGAGCCCGAGACAATAAAAAGACAACTTTACAAATATACATCTATTGAAACCTCATTTGGTTTTAATTCATTAGCAATTGTTGATAACAAACCTAAAACATGTTCATTAAAAGATTTTTTAGAGAACTTTTTAAAATTTAGAGAAGATGTAGTCATTAAAAAAACAAAATATGATTTAAAAAAAGCAGAAGACCGTGTCCATGTATTACTTGGCTTATCTGTTAGTGTAGAAAATATTGATAAAGTCATAAAAATTATTAGATCTTCAAAGAATCCAGAAGAAGCAAAAAATACTCTAATAAAAACTAAATGGAAAATAACAAAATCTGCAAAATTAATTAAATTAGTTGATAGTAAAAATTATAAAGGATCATATAACTTATCTGAAACTCAAGTCACATCAATACTAGAACTTAGATTACAAAAATTAACCGCCCTTGGAATTAATGAAATTGAAGAAGAAATTAAAAAATTATCTGAATTAATTACAAAGTATAAAAAAATAATAAATTCTAAAAGTGAACTATTAAAAGTAATTAGTAATGAGTTATCTCAAATTAAAGAGAAATTTTCATCTCCGAGAAGAACACAGATTATAGATGCAGTTTTAAACTATAATATTGAAGAAACTATTCAAAAAGAGTCTGTAATAATTACAATTACTTTACAAGGATACATTAAAAGAGGTGCCTTAAGTAATGTTAAACAACAGAAAAGAGGTGGAAAGGGTAAAACAGGTATTAAGACAAGAGACGAAGATTCTGTAGTACAAACATTATCAGTAAATACTCACACATCTGTTTTATTCTTCTCTACTGAAGGATTAGCATACAAAGTTAAAGCTTGGAAAATTCCGGAAGGATCAGCTGCATCAAAAGGTAAGTCTTTATTTAATATTCTTCCTCTAAAAAATCATCAATCAATCAGTTCAATTATGCCATTTCCAGATAGTGATGTTGATACAAAAGACATGCATATCATTTTTGCAACAAGTGAAGGAAAAATTAGAAAGAATAATTTAGAAGATTTTACCTCAATTAATGCTTCAGGTAAAATTGCAATGAAACTTGACGGTAATGATAAAATTATTGGTGTTAAAATTTGTAGAGACGATCAGGATATAATTTTAAGTACTAAATTAGGAAAATGTATAAGGTTTGAGTCTAAAAAACTTAGAGTTTTCAAAGGCAGATCATCAAAAGGTATAAGAGGTATCAATTTAGCAGAAAATGATACTATTGTATCTCTGTCTATTATTGATCACGACACAAATAAGAAAGCAAAAACTAAAGACCAAAAATCAGAAATTAAAGCTAAAGAAAAATTCATATTATCAATCACAGAAAATGGTTACGGTAAGAGAACATCTCATTATGATTATAGAGTTACAAATAGAGGAGGAAAGGGAATTATTGGTATTGTAAATTCACAAAGAAACGGGAATGTTTCTTCATCCTTTCCTGTTTTTGAAGGAGATCAAATATTAATTTCTACAAACAAAGGTAGGGTAATTAGAACAGCTGTTAAAGAAATAAGAATCGCTGGTCGTAATACACAAGGTGTTAGAATAATTAAACTGACTGGTGATGAAAAAGTAGTTTCTGCTATTAAATTAGATGATAATCTCATCTAATGAAAAATATAGCTATCTATCCAGGAACTTTTGATCCAATTACTTTTGGTCATATAGATGTCATTAAAAAATCACTTAAGATAGTAGATAAAGTAATTGTAGGTATTTCAGATGGAAATCAGAAAAACTTCCTATTTTCATTAGACGAAAGAATAGAAATTGTAAAAAGAGCTCTTTATAAAGATCTGAAATTTAAAAAAAATAAGGTTGATGTTATAAAATTTAATACTTTGACAACAGACCTTTGTAAAAAATATAAATCAAATATAATCTTAAGAGGCTTAAGAGCAGTTTCTGATTTTGAGTACGAATTCCAACTTGCTGGAATGAATAGAAAACTTAATAATCAGGTTGAGACAATTTTTTTAATGTCAGATGTTGAAAATCAAATAATATCATCTAGGTTTGTTAAAGAAATCGCTCAACATAATGGTGATTTGAAAAAATTTACGACCAAAAGTACAATTAAATCATTGAAAGAGGTTTATGAATAAATTTTTAAATATTTTAATTATTTTTTTTATTTTTTTATCAACAAATTTAATAGCAAAGGAGAATATAATGATTTTAAAATTAAAAGATGGTGATGTAAAAATTGAAATGTATCCAGATGTTGCCCCAAATCATGTTAAAAGAATTCAAGAGTTAGCAAATTCAGGGCAATACGATAATGTTGTTTTTCACAGAGTAATTGATGGTTTTATGGCGCAAACAGGTGATGTAAAATTTGGAAATTCATCTTCTAAAGATTTCGATTTAAGACGAGCAGGTATTGGTGGATCTGATTTACCAGATTTAAATCAAGAATTTAATGACCTTCCTCATGATAGAGGGACTGTTTCTATGGCAAGATCGTCAGATCCTAATAGTGCTAATAGTCAATTTTTCATTTGTTTTAAACCAGCACCTTTTTTAGATAGACAATATACTGTTTTTGGAAAAGTAATAGAAGGAATGGAATTTGTTGATATGATTACAAAAGGTGATGGTGATAACGGAGCAGTTTCAAATCCAGATAAAATTATTAGTTTTAAATCTCAATAATTAAATAATGAATGTCATTAAAAGCTTTCAATTTTAATGTTCATCATACTCAAAATTATGCAAGAGTAGGAGTTATAGAGACCCATAGAGGCAATATAAACACTCCTGCATTTATGCCAGTTGGTACACAAGCAACTGTTAAAGGTGTTTTTTTAGATGATATAAAAAAAACAGGTAGTGAGATCATCTTATCAAATACGTACCATCTAATGATAAGACCTGGTGTAGAAAGAATTGAAAGTATTGGAGGACTTCATGAATTCATGAATTGTGATCTACCAATTTTAACTGATTCAGGTGGTTTTCAAGTAATGTCTCTGTCGAAATTAAATAAAATTGATAAAGACAAGGGTGCAATTTTTCAATCACATATAGATGGTAAAACTTTTATTTTAAGTCCTGAAGAAAGTATAAGAATTCAAAAAGGTTTGAACTCAGACATAGTGATGGTTATGGATGAATGCCCTAAAAATACTAAAGACTATGATAAAATTAAAAAATCAATGGAATTATCATCTGAGTGGGCAAAAAGATCAAAAGATGCATTTGGAATAAATGATCACAAAGGTTTATTTGGAATTGTACAAGGTGGATTATTTAATGATCTAAGAGTCAAATCTTTAAACAATCTTATCGATATTGAATTTAATGGATATGCTCTAGGAGGATTGGCAGTAGGGGAAACACAAGATGAAATGTTTGATGTTCTTGATGGAATAAAAGATCATATGCCTAAAGATAAACCAAGATATTTAATGGGCGTTGGTACTCCATCTGATATACTTGGAGCAGTTAAGAGGGGTGTTGATATGTTTGACTGTGTAATGCCAACGAGATCAGGGAGAACTGGTTTAGCTTTTACATGGGATGGACAAATCCAAATTAGAAATTCAAAATATAAAAATGATAATACTCCTTTGGACAAAAATGTCACAAAGTTCAATTTAAATAAATATTCTAAGAATTATTTAAATCATTTATTTAACACTAATGAAATGTTGGCTTCAATGATTCTAACCCTAAATAACATCAACTTTTATCAAGATTTAATGAAAAATATTAGAGATAATATAAAACAAGGTACTTTTGATGAATTTCACGATAAGTACATCAATAAATTGTAAATTTTTAACATTGATTAATAAAAAAAAATCAATATAAAAACGCTTCTTGGGGGCCCTTAGCTCAGTTGGTAGAGCAATTCCCTTTTAAGGAATGGGTCGATGGTTCGAGTCCATCAGGGCTCACCACTTATGCAATTGGCGGATATTTAATAATAATTTCGTTTATCCAATTTGTAATATTATTAATTCTATTTGTTGATGATGGGTGAGTAGACATAAATTCTGGCGGTTCTTTCCCTTTTTTAGCTTCCTTCATTCTTTCCCAAACTTTTATTGTTTCCCTAATGTCATAACCAGACAGTGATGCAAATATCAGACCAAGATAATCAGCTTCACTTTCTTGTTTTCTGTTGAAGGGATTCATAATTCCTATTTGTGATAATAAACCAACAGCATTCATCCCTGTGGTTCTATTTATTTGAGATACTTTACCTTTAGTGGCTATATCTAAAATTGCTGTCCCTGTATTTAATAAAACACCTCTACTTGCTCTTTCTACTGAATGTTTTGCAACTGCATGCGCTATTTCATGGCCCATTACAGCTGCCAATCCATCTTCATTTTTAGTTATATCTAATAGACCTGTATAAACAGCTATTTTACCTCCAGGCATACACCAAGCATTTTTAACTTTTTTTTTATCAATAAGTATATATTCCCAATCAAAATTTATAGTTGGGTCAGGTATATTATTGCGGTCAAAGTATTCTGATATTG
>CACJZT010000016.1 GCA_902598015.1 uncultured Pelagibacteraceae bacterium | reverse complement strand
ACAACATTCCTAGTAGAGAAAAAGTTATTGATTTAAAAGAGAATTATATTTTCCCAGGTATAGTTGATATGAGAGTATTTGTCGGTGAGCCAGGTTATGAATATAAAGAAAATTTTAGAACTTTGAGCAATGCTGCATTGTCTGGGGGTGTAACCTCAGTTGTAACAATGCCTAATACAGATCCAATAATCGACAACGTTTCAATAGTAGATTTTTTAAAAAGACGAGGCAGAGATAAATCAAAAATAAATATATTTCCCACAGCATCTCTAACAAAGGGTACTGAAGGTACAAATATGACAGAGTTTGGTCTTCTGCAAAGTAAAGGGATAATAGCATTTACAGATGGAATTAGAACAATTCAGAATACAAGAGTTATGTCCAGAATAATGAATTCAGCAAAAGATTTGGGATCTTTAATAATGCAACATGCTGAAGATCAAGAATTAGCCGAAAATGGCATGATAAATGATGGAATAATTTCTACAAAACTTGGTTTACAAGGTATCCCAGAAATAGCAGAACTAATAATTATAGAGAGAGATTTAACATTATTAGAAGAATATAATTGTCGTTATCATATTTCTCAGATTTCATCAGGAAAAGCAGTTGAAATTATTAAAGATAGAAAAGATAAAGTAAGATTTTCCTGTGGGGTATCAATAAATAATTTATCTTTAAATGAAAACGATATTGGTGACTTTAGAACTTTTTTAAAATTGTCACCACCACTTAGAACTGAAGATGATAGATTAAGTTTAGTGCAAGGATTAAATGATGGTACTATCGATGTAATAGTTTCAGATCACAAACCTGAAGATGAAGAGCAAAAAAGATTAACATTTGCTCAAGCTGCAACAGGAGCAACTGGTATTGAAACATTATTATCCTTGTCATTAGAATTATATCACAATGGATCTGTAAAACTTGAAAAAATTATTGCAGCATTAACCTCCAATCCAGCAAAAATTTTGAAAATCAATAAAGGTAATTTATCCGTAGGTAATGATGCAGATTTCTGTATTGTGGATATAAATAAACCTTGGATTGTAAAGCAAGAAAATTTGGTTTCTAAATCAAAAAATACGTCAATTGAAAATAAAAGATTACAAGGAAAAGTGACCAATACATACGTAAAAGGACAAGAGCTTTACAATATTTAAATGGAAATTTTTAGTTTATCACTTTTATCATATTTATTAGGTTCTATTCCTTTTGGTTTTTTATTAACAAAAATTTTTTTAAAAAAAGACATAAGAGAAACAGGTTCGGGTAATATAGGCGCCACCAATGTTTTAAGAACTGGTAATAAATTTTTAGGTTACTCAACTTTATTACTAGACATTTTAAAAGCAGTTTTACCAATAATTTATGTTAAATTAAATTATCCAGAATTTATTTACATTTGTTCATTATCTGTTTTTTAGGACATGTTTTTCCAATATGGTTAAAATTTAAAGGTGGTAAGGGTGTTGCAACATATGTTGGAATGTTGATTATTTTAAATTATTTATTGGGTATTGTTTTTGGTATTGTTTGGTTAATTACATATTTAATGTCTAAATACTCATCATTAGGATCAATTCTTGGATCATTAAGTGTTCCGATTTTTATATTTTTTTATAGCAATGATAACATTATGTTTTACTTCATAATGTTTATTTTAATTTTTTATACTCATAGAGAAAACGTTAAACGCTTGATAAATAAAGAAGAAACTAAGACAAAAATTTAATAATTTGACAGTTTAACTGTTTTAAGTACGTTCTCTAAATATGAATCTAGTAATTGTTGAAAGTCCAGCAAAAGCAAAAACAATTAATAAATATTTAGGATCAGATTATACAGTTCTTGCAAGCTATGGACATATAAGAGATCTGCCTTCGAAAAATGGTTCTGTTGATCCTGAAAATGATTTTAAAATGATTTGGGAAGTAGATAGCTTTTCAAAAAAATATTTAAAAGAAATTACAGATAGTGCTAAAGATTCAAAAAAAATTATTCTAGCAACTGACCCTGACAGAGAAGGTGAAGCAATAGCTTGGCATGTGAAAGAGTTTCTTGAAGAAAAAAAATTATTAAAAGATAAAGAAGTTGAAAGAGTTGTTTTCAACGAAATAACAAAAAAAGCAGTAACAAATGGAATAGATAATCCAAGAAAAATCGAGCCACATTTAGTTGATGCTTATATGGCAAGAAGAGCTCTAGATTATCTAGTAGGTTTTAATATCTCCCCCATTCTATGGACAAAATTACCAGGTTCTAAATCTGCTGGTCGAGTTCAGTCTGTAGCTCTAAGACTTTTAACCGAAAGAGAACAGGAAATAGAAGTTTTTCAACCAAAAGAATTTTGGACTTTAAATATAATTTTTAAAAATAACAAAAATGAAAAAATAAATACAACTATTTCAAAATTAGATGGAAATAAGGTTGAGAAATTTTCATTTAAAAACAAACAAGATATTAATGACGCTTTATCAAAAATAAAAAATAAAAAATATAAGATAACAGATATAAGCTCGAAAACTTATAACAGAAATCCATCAGGACCTTTTACTACATCAACATTACAACAAACAGCATCCAGTAAACTTGGTTTCGGAGCATCAAGGACAATGCAAATTGCTCAAAGACTATATCAAGGAATTGATATTGAAGGTGAAGCGGTAGGATTAATTACTTATATGAGAACAGATGGAACTAATATTTCAAAAGATGCGATAACATCTTTCAGAGATTTTATAATGCAGAATTATGGTGATAAATATTTACCAGAACAACCTCTCAATTATAGTGGCAAAAAAGCAAAGAATGCTCAAGAAGCTCACGAAGCTATACGTCCAACAGAAATAATTCGAAAACCAGAAGATATGAAAAAATACTTAAGTACTGATCAATATAAACTTTATAATTTAATATGGTCTAGATCTTTATCATCACAAATGCAGTCAGCAAAATTTGATAGAAAAACTATTACCATCAACTCAGATGATGATAAAAATATATTCAAAGCTAGTGGTTCAACATTAAAATTTGATGGTTTCCTAAAACTTTATAAGATCGATGAAAATGATGATGACAATGAAAATACTTTGCCTGATGTTGAAAAAGGTGATGTAATGTTTGAAGATCATATTGATGAACAGCACTATACGCAACCACCGCCTAGATATTCAGAGGCAAGTCTAGTTAAAAAATTAGAGGAACTAGGGATTGGAAGACCGTCTACTTATGCAAGTATTATTTCAGTAATAGCTAATAGAGGTTATGCTGATATAAATAATAAAAGATTTTTCCCAACTGATAGAGGTAAATTACTTTCTGCTTTTTTAGAAAAATTATTTACCAAATATGTTGATTATGATTTTACTGCAAAATTAGAAGATCAATTAGATGATATAACATCGGGTAAAGAAAATTGGATAAATGTTCTAGAAAACTTTTGGAAAGACTTTAATTCTAATGTTTCAGGTGTGAAAGAAAAAAGAACCAGAGAAGTATTAGATCTATTAAATGAGAGTCTTGGATCACTAATATTTGAGGTCGATAAGGATGGAAATATTGATAGAAAATGCAAGCTTTGTGAGTCTGGTCAATTAAGTTTAAAAAATAGTTTTAGGGGTGGTGCTTTTATTGGGTGTTCAAATTATCCAGACTGCAAATTTACAAGACCACTATCAAAATCTAAAGCAGCACAACAATTGACACTAGCTGAACCTAAATTCATTGGAAAAAATGATAAAGGTAAAGATATTTATCTTAAAAATGGAAGATTTGGCCCATATTTGCAATTTGAAAAAGAAATCATAGAGGAAGATGAAAAAACTAAAAAGAAAAAAAGAAAATTAAAGAAAGAAGAAAATAATTTAAAAAATGTTTCTATCCCTAAAGGAATTGAAATTGAAAATATTGATTTAGAAAAGGCAAAATACCTATGCTCATTACCAATAAGTTTAGGTAAAAATCCAGAAAATGATAAGGATATTACTGTGAATGTTGGAAGATTTGGTCCTTACCTTAAATGTGAAAATAAATCTGCTAGACTAGAAAATGTTGATGAATTATTCACAATTGGATTAAATAGAGCTGTTACATTAATTGCTGAAGCTAAACCAGGAAGAATTTCATCATCTATGATAAAAGATTTAGGAGAACACCCTGAAGATAAAAAGCCAGTTAGAGTTATGAAAGGTCAGTATGGACCTTACATTAAATACAAATCATTAAATGCGACTATACCAGAAGAGAAAGATCCTGTTGAATTAACTATGGAAGAAGCATTAATTTTAATTGAGAAAAGAAAAGAATACGATAGAAATAAAAAGAAAAAGAAAGGCAAATAATGTCAGCAAATGAAAATTTAAAGAATTTAAATATCAAATTACCAAAAGCTAATGATCCTGTTGGATCATATGCTGCTACTAGAATATCTGGAAATTTACTATACATATCTGGTCAAATATCAATTGATGAGAATGGAAATTTAATTAAGGGAAAACTCGGAAAAGATTATAATACTGAACAAGGTTATGAGGCAGCTAAAAGATGTGCATTAAGCATAATATCTCAAGCAAAAAAATCATGTGGTGATGATTTATCCAAAATTAAATCATGTTTGAAACTTACTGGATATGTTAATTCTACTGATGATTTTACTGAGCAGCCAAAAGTCATAAATGGAGCCTCAGATCTAATAAAAAGTGTATTTGATGAAGCTGGCTCACATGCAAGAGCTGCTGTCAGCACTAATAGCCTTCCATTGGGTGTTGCAGTTGAAGTTGATGCAATATTTGATCTTAATTAATTATCTACCAATACTAAAATAATTTATTTTATTTTTTTTCATTTCAGAAGTTGAGTATAGATTTCTCATGTCAAAAACTTTAAAATTTCTTTTTTTTGTAATTTTTTTAAAGTTGAGTTGCTTAAATTCATTCCATTCTGTATGGATAATTATTAAATCTGCGCTTTTACAAGCATCTTTTATATTTTCAAAAAAGTTTATTTTTTTAGATTTTAATTCCTTTTTCTTACCAGTTGGTTCATAATAATTTACATGTGCACCCTTCCTTATCAAAGATGGTATCATTTTTAATGAAGAGGACTCTCTCATGTCATCAGTTCCTGGTTTAAAGGTAACACCCAAAAATGTAATATTTTTATTTTTAATTTTGTTATTCATTATTTTGCTAATTTTATTTAATAATAAATTGGTTCTTTTATCATTTGAATTAATTACTGACTTTACAACTGAAAGATTTGTTTTAAACATTCGACCAGTTGAAACAAGTGCTCTTGTATCCTTTGGAAAACATGATCCACCATAGGCTGGGCCAGCTCGTAGAAATCTACTTCCAATCCTTTCATCTAAACCCATGCCAATTGCAACTTCTTTAACGTCTATATTTAATTTTTCACATAAATTGGCTATTTCATTAATGAATGTAATTTTAGTGGCTAAAAAAGCGTTTGATGCATATTTAATCAGTTCTGCTGATCGTCTAGAAGTATGAAAATATCTACCACCCTTCTTAATTAAAGGTAGATATAATTTTTTCATTATTTTATTTGCTTTATTGCTGCTAGTACCAACAACAACTCTATCTGGGAATTGAAAATCTCTAATAGCTTCACCTTCTCTTAAAAATTCAGGATTAGATACAACATCAAACTTATTTTTATTTTTATTTGATTTTAAAATTTTTGTAATTTTATCACCTGTGGTAACTGGGACTGTAGATTTAGTAACTATTAATTTATACCTGTTTAAATTAGATTTTATACTTTTGGTAACATTAAATACATATTTCAAGTCAGCTTTATTATTTTTGGTAGGAGTTCCAACACAAATAAATATGATATCTGACTTTTTTATTGAGCTAGAAATATCTGCTGAAAATAAAAGTCTTTTTTTTTTTAAATTTCTTTCAACCAATTCTTGGAGACCAGGCTCATAAATTGGTATTATTCCTTTCTTTAATTTTCCTACAATTTCTTTATTAATATCAACACATGTAACTGTATTTCCTAAATCAGAAAAACAAGCCCCGCTAACTAAACCAACATAACCGGATCCTATAATACAGATTTTCATAACTTAGAAATTTCAATTCCAGATTTAATATAACCTTTTAGAGTCCCACAATCTAAATAATTACCTCTAAATTTATGTCCAATGAATAAATCTTGATCTAATATCATTCGTCTTATTGCATCTGTAATATGTATTTCACCACCTTTACCTTTTTTTTGATTTTTTAAATAATGAAAAATTTTCTTTGATAATATATATCTACCTATTACTGCGTTATTTGAAGGTGCATCTTTAATATTAGGTTTTTCAATTACATCTGCAATTTTAAAATTTAATTTGTCAATATTTTTTTTAATAGAATAAATTCCCCAACGATCTACATTATTTTTTTTAACTTTCATGCTAGCCATTACAGATCCTTTTAATTTTTTATGAATTTTTATCATATCTTTTGAACAATTCTTTTTGATAATTAAATCATCGGGTAACAACATTAAAAAATAATTATTTTTTATAAACTTTTTTGTTTTGAGTACAGCATCACCAGTTCCCAAGGGTTTATTTTGATAAACAAATTTGATTTTTTTTCTAAAAAAAAGAATTTTTTTATACTCTTTGATTATTCTGGGATCTTTCTTTTTTTTAATAATTGATTTGTAAAAATTATCATTATTGAAATATCTCTTTATCATCTCTTTTTTTTTTGAAATAATAAAAATTATTTCACTTACACCAGCTTCAATACATTCATCTAAAATATACTCGATACCTGGTTTTCCATTTATTGGGAGTAGTTCTTTAGGAAAAACACTTGTCAAAGGTAGCAAACGTGTACCCAAACCAGCAAGAGGAATAATAGCTTGTTTAATCATTAAGATGTTTTACTTATAATCATATTTATTAAAAATGAAAATTTTAAAAAATATTTTTGAACTAAATAAGGCAGTAAAAAATTACAAAAATGTTGGATTTGTACCTACAATGGGGGGAATTCATAAAGGCCACATATCTTTAATAAAAATTTCACAAAAAAATAACAAAGAAACGATAGTAAGTATTTTCGTCAATCCAACACAATTTAATCAAAAAAAAGATTTTAAGAATTATCCTAGAAATATAAGAAAAGATATTTCAATATTAAAAAAACTAAAAGTTAATTATTTGTTTTTACCCGAGGTCAATGAAATTTATAAAAATAGAATGAAGAATTTTAAACTTAATAAATCTGATAAAATTTTATGTGCTAAATATAGAAAAGGTCATTTTGAAGGTGTATTAAACGTTATGAATAGATTGTTATCTATTGTTAAATCTAAGTTTGTTTATATGGGTGAAAAAGATTTTCAACAATACATGTTAATTAAAAGAATATTAGGTAAAAAATATAAAATAAATATTGTTGGTTGTCCTACCATTCGAGAAAATAATAAAATTGCTTTATCCACAAGAAACAAATTGTTAAATAAATCATACATAAAAAAAGCATCAAAAATAGCCATCAAATTAGATAAATTAAAAAAATTATCAAAAATGAATAAATTTGTGGATTTGTCAAAATATAAAGTTGAGCTTGAAAATAAATTTAAAATTAAAATTGATTATCTTGAATTTAGAGATGAGAAAAATATGAAATTAGATAATTTTAAATCTAAATACAGACTATTTATTGCCTATCATATTAATGGAGTAAGATTAATTGATAATTTTTGATTATAAGAAATAAGCTCCTACACCTAAGAAAGATACAAATCCAATTACATCTGTTATTGTTGTAACAAATACACTAGAAGAAATTGCAGGATCAATTTTCATTTTATTTAATGTTACAGGTACTAGTATACCAAAAAGACCAGCAACTATCATAGTTAAAACCATTGAAATTGAAATTATTAGAGAGAGCTGAATATCATTAAACCATAGTTGAACTATCAAAGAACTTATAATTGCAAAAATAACTCCATTTAAAACTCCAATATTAAATTCTTTAATAATATTATTCGTAAAATTATTTTTCGTTAAATCCTGTGTAGCTAAAGATCTTACTGTGACAGCCAATGTTTGCATGCCAGCGTTACCACCCATTGATGCTACAATTGGCATTAAAAAAGCCAAAACTACCATTTGCTCTATAGTAGCACCAAATAGACTAATGCAATAAGTTGCTAGAAAAGCAGTAAACAAGTTTAATAACAACCAATTAAATCTTCTCTTAGTTTTTGTTATTACTCCATCAGTTATTTCTTCATCACCTACTCCAGCTAATCTAAGTGCGTCCTCTTCAGCTTCCTCTTTTAATACTGTTAGGACGTCATCATAAGCTATCATCCCAACTAATTTGTCAGACTTATCCACTACAGCAGCCGAACTCAAATTATAATTTTCAAATAAATTACCGACTTCCTCTCTATCCATATCAACCGGTATTAGTGTTTGAGATTCAGCCATAATAGACATCATTTTTGTGTCTCTTGGTGTTCTTAATACTCTTGATGAAGGAACTGTACCAATGGGTTTGAATTCTTGATTAACTATAAATATTTCTAGAAATTCTTCAGGAAGTTCTTTATTTTCTCTTAAATAGTCTATCGTTTGTCCTACAGACCAATTACTTGGTATAGCTGTAAATTCACGCTGCATTAATCTAGCAGCAGAGTCTTCTGGATAGCTTAAGCTTTCAAGTAATGCAAACCGGTCTTTTGGAGGTAATGAGCTAAGGATTGTATTTTTATCTTTTTCGTCTACATTTTCTAAAATCTTAATTGCATCATCTGACTCTAAATTTTTTAGTATGTTAACTATTGAATCTGATGATAGATAAGCAATCATCTCAGACTGAATTGATTCATTTAATTCAACAAAGACTTCAGGATCAACTTTGAAACTATTTAGTTTTATTAAATTTTCTCTATCATTTTGACTTAAATGTTCAATTATGTCAGCAGCATCAGCTGGATGCATAGCATTGAACGAATTTGTAATAAATTCAGCGTCATTTGAGGCAATTTTATCTGTGACAACTTTGATGAATTCTTTGTTAAATTCAAAGTTTACTTTTTTATCTTTTAATTTTTTCACTATAGTCATAAAATTTACCTATAATTTAGTTGGCACTATTAATACAAAATAAAAATAATACAAATTTATAATGACAATAGAGATCAAAAAGTCAGTAAAACCAATAAAATATAAATTTGCGATAGATATACTTGAAGATAGATTGGAGCAAATCAAAGTAAATAAAAATAAAGAACTTATTTGGATACTTGAACATGAAGAGATTTATACTGGTGGAACAAGTTTTAGTGAAAATGAGATTTTAGATAAATCTATAAACTTTATTAAAACGAATAGAGGAGGGAAGATAACATATCATGGTCCTGGACAATTAGTTTTTTATTTTGTGATAGACTTAAACAAAAGAGGTAAGAATATAAAAAAAATTATAACTGCAATTGAAAAGACAATTATAAATACTCTAAAAAATTACGACATAAAATGTTTTGCTGATAGAAAAAATATTGGAATTTGGTTTGAGCATAAATCTGGTAAAATAGATAAAATTGCAGCGATAGGCATAAAAGTAAAGAAGTGGATTGCTTATCACGGTTTTGCATTAAATATTTCTAATGATCTTAATGTATATAAAAAGATAGTTCCTTGTGGAATCAGAGACAGAGGAGTTTCAAATTTAAATAATATTAAAAAACAAAATTATAAAAATATTGAGAATGATTTGATAAAAAATTTTTTATCAAATATTAAAAATTAAGTCTTTTTGTTTTTAACATGTTTCTAAAATAATCTGGAGGAGTGGCTCTAAAAGTGTATTTTTTCTCATTTATTTTAAATTTTATTTCATAAGAATGTAACATTAAATTTTTATTATTTATTTTTGAGTTATTTGTTGAATTATATTTTTTATCACCAATAATGGAGTTTCCTAAATTAAATAATTGTTTTCTTAGTTGGTGTTTTCTTCCTGTAATTGGATTTAACTGAATAAAAGTCGCATTATTATTTTTATCTAAAATTTCATATTTTGTTTCAGCTTTTTCAACAATTTTTTTTTTATTTTCAAATCTTATTAAATCATCTTTTATCACACCTTTATCGATTAAAATTAATTCACCATTACATATTGCTAAATAAGTTTTATAAACCTTTCTTAATCTAAAAAGTGAGGTGAGCAGTTGGGCTGTTTCCCTATTCTTTGCAATTATAAAAACGCCAGAAGTATCTTTATCTAATCTGTGCACAGAATAAGGCTTCTCATCTCTAAATAAATTACTTTTCGCAAATATATCAATAATATTCTTTTTAGATTTTGTACCACCCTGTACTGAAATTCCTGATTGTTTATTTAAAACAACAAAATTGTCATTATTTTCTATAATTAAATCCTCATTTTCTTTTATAATTTCATTACTAGGATTATATTTTTTTTTGTGTTGCTCAATTTTTTCCTCAAAATTTAAATTATAAATATTAAGTTTGTCACCAGTTTTAACTTTTTGTGAGCTTTTTACTTTTTTTTGATTTAATTTTAATTTTCCATTTCTTAGATTTTTTTCAATAAGTCCTTGTGGAATTTTTCCTAAATGATTTCGAATGAATCTGTCAATACGCATGTCATTAAAAGATTTATCTACGTTAATTGATTTTTTCATTTTATTTTAATTTATTGCAACTATTGTTTTCCTTGCCTAGCTTAAGGTCTTTGCACTTTTTACCTATAGCTATAGAATCATAATATACAACTGTATCAGCTCTTTTTGGAGGATTGCCTTTATGCATTATATTAAACCTATTTATATTACTTTTATATATTCCAAACTTCATATACGGCTGTTTGCTTATATTATTATTAGTTAATCCATAGTAATTAACTACAAGTTCATTATTAGCCCAAATCTTAATAAAACTCTTATTTGGCCAATCAACAAATTCCATATTAATAACAAAATCATTCCATTTACCTTTTACATTATTTGCTTCTAAAATTTTATAAGTGTCAAAACCTCCAAAACTATGATTTACAAAATCTGTCCATTGTAAATCTCCATTTGGAGCAATTCTAAACATAAAATTTACTGGACCTGCTTTAGAATGTATTTGCCATATAGTATTACTTATTGGAATAGTAAATTCACTATTGTCAGGGATATAAATGCTAAATTTAAACCATGTATTTTTAGACTTTAATCCTAACATGCTAACTTCAGATCTTTCTCTAAAAGTATTGCACTCATCTGATTTTTTTTGTTGACCGCAGTCACCATCGCCATTTTTAAATTTCCAAGCAAATTTTCCAGATCTAACAATTTTATTTTGAATTAATAATCCGTCTTTAGGAAAGTTATATAAAGGTGATAAGTGCATTCTACATTTGGTTTTTTTTCCGTGACTCCATTGACAGTCAATATTAGATAAGTCTATTAAATCTTTTTCATTATCTAAATTAAACCAAGGCATATTATCGTCATCTAACGTATAATATTTTATACCTTCAATTTTTGGTGGGCTTGCTTTTAGAACATCAGTTGTAAAAAAAAATATTATAATTATTTGAAAAATTATTTTACTCATTTCAGTAATATAAAATATTAGATAATTGTTTTACAACATCAATTAAATAAAATATGAATTAAAGATTAAGCTGTAGCTTGTTTTTTATCTTCTACTTTTGGTGTATCTTTAGTTGGGTTCTTTTTCTTTTTATCAACTCTTTTTGCTTCAACATCTCTGTCTACAAATTCAATTACTGCCATTGGCGCATTATCACCATATCTAAATCCAGCCTTAATAATTCTTGTATATCCACCTTTTCTATTTTCATATCTCTTAGAAAGAGTTTTTTTAACTTTATTTGTAGATTTAACGTCTTGAAGTTTTGAGATTAAAGTCTTTGTATTAGATAATGTATCTTTCTTACCTAGTGTAATGATTTTGTCTGCTTGAGGCTTTAAAACTTTAGCTTTGGGTAATGTTGTTGTAATTTGCTCGTACTTTATTAATGAGTTGAGCATATTTTTAATAAGAGCTTTTCTATGTTCTGAAGTTCTATTGAGCTTTTTATAGCCCATCTTATGTCTCATTAGATGGCTTCCTCTAGTTTTTTAGATAATTCAGCAATATTATCTGGTGGCCAGTTTGGAATTTCCATTCCTAAATATAATGACATGCCGGTTAATACTTCTTTAATCTCATTTAATGATTTCCTTCCAAAATTAGGTGTTCTTAACATTTCGCCTTCTGATTTTTGAACTAAATCACCGATATAGATAATATTATCATTTTTTAGACAGTTCATTGATCTTACAGAAAGTTCTAATTCATCGACTTTTCTTAACAAATTCTTATTAAATTCTGGCTCTGAAGGTTGCTCTTTAACAATAACTTCTTGTGGCTCATCAAAGTTAACAAACATTCCTAATTGGTCTTGGAATATTCTAGCTGAGTACGCAACTGCATCTTCAGCTGAAATTGATCCATTTGTCTCAACTTCCATTGTTAATTTATCATAATCCAATGCTTTTCCCTCTCTTGCTGTACTGACTGAGTAGGAAACTTTTTTAACTGGACTAAATAACGAGTCTATTGGGATTAAACCTAGTGGTGGTTCTTCAGGTTTATTCATATCAGCTGAAACATATCCTTTTCCAGTTCCTACTGTCATTTCCATATGAAACTTAGTATTTTCATCTAAATTACAAATAACTAAATCTGGATTTAAAATTTCAATATCGGCAACTGAGGTTATATCAGATGCCTTAATCTCTCCTGGACCTTTAGCATCAAGTATTAGTTTTTTTGGTTCATCAGATGAACTTTTAAGAGCTAAAGATTTTACATTTAATACGATATCAGTTACATCTTCTCTAACACCTTTAATTGATGTAAATTCATGTAATACACCATCTATTTGAATTGACGTAACTGCTGTACCTCTAATTGAAGATAAAAGAATTCTTCTTAATGAATTTCCTAGCGTTAATCCATAACCTTTTTCTAATGGTTCGGCAGTAATTTTTGCAAAAGAATTATCATCACTTAATTGAACATCTAATTTTGCTGGTTTAATTAATGATTTCCAGTTTTTTGTATTTACTTCAGTTTGTTCCATTAAACTCTCCTTTTTTTTGGTGGTCTTGTTCCATTATGTGGCATTGGCGTTGTGTCTTTAATTGATATTATTTTAAATCCTCTTGCTTGCAATGCTCTTAGAGCTGTTTCTCTTCCAGAGCCAGGTCCTTTAACTTCAACAGATAGAATTTTCATTCCAACTTCTAACGCTTTTGCTGCTGCAGCATCGGCAGCGACTTGAGCGGCATAAGGAGTTGATTTTCTTGAGCCTTTAAATCCTTTCTGCCCTGCGGATGCCCAAGAAACAACATTACCATTAGTATCAGCTATTGAAACTATAGTATTATTAAAGGTTGATTGAACATATGCAATTCCATTGAGAATATTTTTTTTTCCTTTTTTTTTCTTTGAGTAAGAACTTTTTTTAGATTTGACTTCTGATTTCTGTTCTTTATTTTCAGTTACTTCTTTTTTCATTATTTTTTAAGTGGTGTTAATTTTTTTCCAGCAATTGCAATTGCTTTTCCTTTTCTTGTTCTAGAGTTACATCTTGTTCTTTGACCTCTTACTGGAAGTTTTTTTCTATGCCTAGATCCTCTATATGTTGCAAGATCTATTAATCTTTTTATACTCAATGATGTTTCTCTCCTTAGATCTCCTTCAACAGTAAATTTTTGATCAATATATTCCCTTATTTTCAAAATTTGATCATCTGTTAATTCATTAACTCTTTTTGATTTTGGTATTTCTAATTCATTACAAATTTGTTGAGAAAATTTGTTTCCAATTCCATAAATATATGTAAGTCCAATATGAACTAATTTATTCTGTGGTATGTTTACACCTGCAATACGAGCCATAATTTTTGTGATAAATTGTGCCTTTTATATAAGAAGATTAATCAAAGTCAACGCCTTAAACATTCAAAAAAGTCTCTATTTTATTGGTTATTTCATTAATTTCCATTGATCCATCAATCTCATGAAAATTTGAATTTTTCGAGTAGTGATCTAAAACTGGTTTTGTGGTTTCAATATAAGTTTCATATCTCTTTAATATTGTATCCAAATTATCATCTGATCTATTTTCTAAAGTTTTTCTTTTTTGGATTCTTTCTAAGATAACTTCTTTTTTTACATTAAGAAAAAAAATAATGTCTATTTTTTGATTTGATTCATTTAATAAAATATCTAGATTTTTGGCTTGATTTAAAGATCTAGGATAACCATCAAAAATTAATTTTTCTTTTTTTTTAGGATCAAAGACATGTTTTTTTAAAAGACTATTTACTATATCGTCACTAACGAATTTTCCTTCATTCATATTATTTATTATTTTTTTTCCAATAATTGTTTCATTTTGAATTTCTTCTCTAAGAATATCTCCAGTAGAGATTTGGTATCCGTTTAACTTATTAACAAGATATTTAGCTTGAGTACCTTTTCCAGCACCTGGAGGTCCAAACAAAATAATATTCACTTATCTTCCAAATTTAGTTTTTTTAATTAATTGCTCGTATTGAGAACTCATCATTCTAGTTTGAATTTGTGTCACAGTATCAATTGCAACCACTACAACAATTAAAACTGAAGCACCACCCAAATAAAAAGGAATAGGATAATTTGCAATTAAAAATTCTGGCATTAAACAGACAAGAGCTAGATAAAGTGCACCTATTGTTGTAAGTCTTGTTAATATTGTATCAATATAAATAGCTGTACTTTCACCAGGTCTAATGCCTGGAATAAATCCACCATACTTTCTAAGATTTTCTGCTGTTTCGGTTGGATTAAAAGTTATTGATGTATAAAAAAATGTAAAGAATATAATTCCTGATGCGTATAGTATCATATACAAAGGTTGTCCTTGAGAAAAGTATGAAGAAATATCTAAAAAAGTTTCATTTTGTGAAACATTAAAATTTGAAAATGTAACTGGTAATAATAATAGAGCTGAAGCAAATATTGCAGGTATAACACCTGCAGAATTAATTTTTAAAGGTAAATGAGAAGATTCTCCTCCATACATCTTGTTACCCATTTGTCTTTTAGGGTAATTAATAAGAATTTTTCTAAGAGCTCTTTCCATAAAAACAATAAACATTATTGTTGCTACAAGTAATAAAAAAATAAAAATTATCATTAATGTTGAAATGGCGCCGGTCCTTCCTAATTCAAAAGTAGTTACTAGAGCTCTAGGAATTTCTGCAACAATGCCTGAAAAAATAATTAACGATATTCCGTTACCTATGCCTCTTTGTGTAATTTGTTCACCAAGCCACATTAAAAATATAGTACCAGCTACAATTGTTGTGACAGTTGAAATTTTAAAAAAAATTCCTGGATTAATAACTAGATCTGCAGATGACTCTAATCCAACAGCTAATCCGTAACCTTGTACAGTAGCCAATAAAACTGTTCCGTATCTAGTGATTTGCGTAATTTTTTGTCTTCCTATTTCACCTTGAGCCTTTAGATTTTTAAAATAATCAGAAACACCAGTTAATAATTGTACTATGATTGATGAAGAGATATATGGCATAATACCAAGAGCGAAAATAGCCATCCTACTTACAGCACCACCTGCAAAAACATTAAACATTCCAAGCAATCCTTTTTGATTTCCCTCCATCATTGTCTGAAGTTGATCTGGATCTATTCCTGGAAGAGGTACAAAAGTTCCCAATCTATAGACAGCGAGTATGAATAAAGTGAATAAGATCCTATTTCTTAAGTCGTTTGATTGTGTTGATGCACTCATTATTTGGATTGATTTTTAAGAGTAATTTGTCCACCTACTTTTTCGATTTTTTCTTTAGCTATTTTTGAAGAATAATCTGCCTCAATATCTATTTTAGATTTAAATTCTCCATTTGATAGAATTTTTATTTGACTTATCGATTTTCTTAATATTTTTGACTTTTTAAGATTATCAATATTTATTTTTTCATTAGAATTAATTTTTTTATTGTCGATTAGTTTTTGTAAATCACCTAGATTGATTATTGCAATATTACTTTTTTTTATTGGATTAAAACCTCTCTTGGGTAATCTTCTGTATAATGGCATTTGACCACCTTCAAAGCTTTTAATAGCTACACCTGATCTTGATTTTTGTCCTTTTACGCCTCTTCCAGAAGTTTTACCTTTACCAGATCCAATACCTCTTCCCACACGAATTTTTTTACTTTTAAAATTATTTAATGTATTCAAAGATGTCATTATCCTCTTTTCTCAATTATTTCTGATATTTTTTTATTTCTTAAGTTTGATATATTTTTTGGGGAATTTTGTTTAGATAAAGCCTTTATGCACGCTCTTATTACATTATGCGGATTAGCTGTACCTAAAGATTTAGCTACAATATCTTTGATACCAAGTACCTCACAAACAGCTCTAACTGGACCACCTGCTATTATACCAGTTCCTTTAGGAGCAGATCTTAATTTAATTTTCCCAGCACCATCCTTGCCGTATATGTCATGATGTATTGTTCTTCCATCTCTTAATGGTATTTGTATCAATTTTCTTCTAGCTAGTTCATTTGCTTTTTTAATTGCATCAGGAACTTGTTTTGCTTTTGCATGAGCAATACCAATTTTACCGTTTTGATTACCAACTACCACTAAAGCAGAAAAACCAAATCTTCTTCCGCCTTTAACAACTTTAGTTATTCTGTTAATGTGAACTAATTTTTCAACAAATTCTGTATTTTTTTCCATATCTTAAAATTCCATCCCATTTTTTCTTAATGTTTCTGCAAAAATTTTAATTCTTCCATGATATTTATATATGCCTCTATCAAAATAAATTTTTTTGATATTTTTTTCATTTGCTTTCTTTGCTA
>CACJZT010000015.1 GCA_902598015.1 uncultured Pelagibacteraceae bacterium | reverse complement strand
TTTTTCAATTTGTTCAATTTTTTCTTCAATTGACATTCGGTTAATATCTTTCACTGATTTTCTAATTAAAACCTCTGTATTTTTTGATCCAGGAATAGAACCTTTTAAGTATAATAAATTATTTTCTTTGTCAGTTTTTATAACTTCAATATTTTGTATAGTTCTAATTTTATCTCCCATATGACCAGCCATTTTTTTTCCTTTAAAAACTTTTCCTGGGTCTTGCCTTTGTCCTGTTGAACCATGTGATCTATGAGAAATTGAAACACCGTGGGTAGCTCTTAATCCTCCAAAATTATGCCTTTTCATTGCACCTGCAAATCCTTTACCAATTGTCTTAGATTTAACATCAACAAATTTAACATTCTCTAATATTTCTAACCCAATTTCATTTCCTTCTTTAATATTTTCAGTGCTTTCTAACCTAAACTCTTTAAGTGTTTTTTTTGGCTCAGTATTTTTTTTGGCAAAATACCCTTTCATAGCTTTGGTTAATTTTGAGTTTTTTATTTTTCCAAATCCTATTTGGACTGCGCTATATCCTCTATTTTCTTTGTTAATAACGTTTATTACTCTTCCAGTCTCCATTTTTAAAACAGTAACTGGAACTGATTGGCCAGTTTTAAAAAACTCTCTAGACATTCCTATTTTTTTTCCTATTAAAGCTAAATTATCCATTATATTTTAATCTCCACATCTACTCCTGATGCTAAATCAAGTTTCATTAAAGCTTCAACCGTCGCAGGCGTCGGTTCTATAATATCAATTAATCTTTTATGAGTTCTAGTTTCAAATTGTTCTCTGCTTTTTTTATCAATATGTGGAGATCTTAAAACTGTGTATCTTTCAATTTTTGTAGGTAGAGGAATTGGACCTTTGATGTTAGCCCCAGTTCTTTTAACAGTATTTACGATCTCCTGTGTGGATTGGTCCAAAACCTTATTATCGTAAGCCCTTAATTTTATTCTAATATTTTGTTTATCCATAATTAACCTGTTTTCTTGGTTACCTCATCTTGCACGTTTTGTGGAACCTTATCGTAATGATCAAAAAACATTGAGTACTGAGCTCTACCTTGTGACATAGACCTTAAGCTGTTTATATAGCCGAACATATTAGCTAGAGGTACCATTGCTGTTATTACCGTTGCATTTCCTCTTTGTTCTTGAGTGCTAATTTGTCCTCTTCTACTATTTAGATCACCAATTACGTCTCCCATATAATCTTCTGGAGTAACAACCTCCACTCTCATTACCGGTTCTAAAAGTTTTAAAGTTCCACGGGCACATGCTTCTTTAAAACATTGTCTTGAAGCAAGCTCGAAAGCTAATACACTAGAGTCAACATCATGGTGTAATCCATCTAATATCGTAACTTTGTAATCTATTAAAGGAAATCCAGCTAGAATTCCTCCATCTGCTATTGTCTCAACACCTTTTTCTACGCCCGGTATGAATTCTTTAGGTATTGCTCCGCCTTTAATTTTACTCTCAATTTCTCTACCTTTGCCAGGTTCTAATGGTTCAACAGACAATTTAACTCTAGCAAACTGTCCAGCTCCACCACTCTGCTTTTTATGAGTATAATCAAATTCAGCTGCACTTAATATTGTTTCTCTATAAGCAACTTGAGGCGCACCTACATTTGCCTCAACTTTGAATTCTCTTTTCATTCTATCAACAATAATATCTAGATGCAATTCACCCATACCTTTAATTATTGTTTGACCTGATTCTTCGTCTGATGAGACTCTAAAAGACGGGTCTTCTTTAGCTAGTCTTGCTAAAGCTTCACCCATTTTTTCTTGATCAGCTTTCGATTTTGGTTCAACAGCTATTTCGATAACTGGATCTGGGAATTCCATTGGTTCAAGTAGAACAGGTGCATCTTTATTTGCTAATGTATGACCTGTTATAGTATTTTTGAGTCCAGCAAGAGCCACTATATCCCCAGCACTTGCTTCTTTAATATCCTCTCTTGAGTTGGCATGCATTAATAGCATTCTTCCAACTCTCTCTTCTTTGTCTGAAGAAGTATTGTAAACTCCAGTGCCAGATTTTACTGTACCAGAATAAATTCTTATAAATGTAAGACTCCCTACAAATGGATCTGTTGCTACTTTAAAAGCTAATGCTGAAAAAGGAGCATTATCCTCAAACTTCATTTCAATTTCTTCATCTGATCCAGGTTTTGTGCCCAAAATAGATCCTAGATCCTCTGGACTAGGTAAGTAATCTACGACTGCATCTAATAATGGTTGAACACCTTTATTTTTAAAGGCTGAACCAGTTAAAACTGGAACAAACTCAAAATTTAAGCATCCTTTTCTCACGCATTTAATCAAGTCTTCTTGCTTTATTTCTTCACCACTTAAGTAAGCCTCCATTAACTTTTCGTCTTGCTCGACGGCTGTCTCAACTAATTCTTGTCTATATTTTTCACAAATTTCTTTAAGATCATCTGGAATTTCTTTTTCTTCCCATTCAGCACCTAGGTCCTCGTTTTTCCATACAATTGCTTTCATTTTAACTAAATCAACTACACCTTGTAATGAAGCCTCTATTCCTATTGGAACTTGCATAACTAAAGGCTTAGCTCCTAATCTATCTTTAATCATATCTACACATCTAAAGAAATCTGCTCCAGTTCTATCAAGTTTATTTACAAAACAAATCCTTGGAACTTTATATTTATCAGCTTGTCTCCAAACTGTCTCTGATTGAGGCTCAACACCAGCAACACCATCGAATACTGCAACAGCACCATCTAAAACTTTTAAAGATCTTTCAACTTCAATTGTAAAATCGACATGACCTGGAGTATCAATAATATTAATTCTATGTTCTCTCCAGAAACAAGTGGTTGCAGCTGATGTTATTGTAATACCACGTTCCTGTTCCTGTTCCATCCAGTCCATTGTTGCGGCGCCATCGTGTACTTCACCTATTTTATGACTTTTACCTGTATAGTATAAAA
The DNA here is from genome assembly GCA_902598015.1 of uncultured Pelagibacteraceae bacterium. GTDB lineage: Bacteria > Pseudomonadota > Alphaproteobacteria > Pelagibacterales > Pelagibacteraceae > Pelagibacter. Next base: position 14,819 of record CACJZT010000015.1, on the reverse strand, counting down.
TTCTTTCTGTAGTTGTAGTTTTGCCAGCATCAATATGCGCCATGATACCTATGTTCCTATATTTGTTTAGTGGGTGAGTTTTTGCCATATTATTTACCATCTAAAATGTGCAAAGGCTTTATTGGACTCTGCCATTTTATGTGTGTCCTCTTTCTTTTTAATTGCTGACCCTCTATTTTGATATGCATCAAAAATTTCATTGAATAATTTATCAGACATTTTTTTATCTTTTCTTTTTCTTGAAGCATCGATAATCCATCTTAATGCTAATGCTTGTGATCTTTTAGCCTTAACTTCGACTGGAACTTGATATGTAGCACCTCCGACTCTTCTTGATCTAACTTCAACTGTTGGTCTCACGTTATTTATTGCATCATTAAATACTGTTAAAGGTTCATCTTTAGATTTTGATTTGATTTTATCAATTGCATCATAAACAATTTTTTCTGCGATAGTTTTTTTACCATCTAACATTATAGAGTTGATTAATTTTGGAATTATTACTGATTTAAATTTAGGGTCTACAATTGGAATTTTTTTAGGAGCTTTTCTTTTTCTAGACATATTTATTTACCTTTTTTCGTTCCATATAAAGAACGACTCTGTTTTCTGTTTGCAACTCCTTGAGTATCTAAATTACCACGTAGTATATGATATCTCACACCAGGTAAGTCTTTAACACGTCCTCCCCTTATTAAAACTACTGAGTGTTCTTGTAAATTATGTCCTTCTCCAGGAATATATGCTGTAACCTCAAAACCATTTGATAATCTAACTCTTGCGACTTTTCTTAGTGCCGAGTTTGGTTTCTTTGGTGTAGTTGTATAAACTTTTACACAAACACCTCTTTTTAAAGGCTGTTTTTGTAACGCCGGAACTTTATTCCTAGCAATTTGTTTATCTCTTCCTTTTCTTAATAACTGGTTAATTGTTGGCATAAAAATTTTAATATAAGTTTGATTTTAGAGGAAATAACTGTCAGGTTATTTGTGGCAGCGTTTAGTGCACAAGACACTACATTCCAACCAAAAACACGCACAAAATACTATAGAAATTCCATTTGTCAAATTAAAAGACATGGAAAAATGACGATTTTTTATTGATTTACTGGACTTTCTGCTTGCTCAATCTTCTCGTTTTCAGCAATGAATTTTTCATCGTCTAAATGAGCTTTCTTGTTCCACAAATTTTTAACTGATCCTGTTCCAGCAGGAACTAATCTACCAACAATAACATTTTCTTTTAATCCAGATAACTTATCAACCTTACCTTTGATAGCTGCATCTGTTAAAACTCTTGTCGTTTCTTGGAAAGAGGCAGCTGAAATGAATGACTCTGTTTGAAGTGAGGCTTTAGTTATTCCCATTAGAACTCTTTCTCCGACAGCAGGGTTTTTACCATCTTTAATTAGCTGCTCATTCATATTTTCGAACCTTATTCTATCAATAATTTCTCCAGGAAGTAAAGAGCTGTCGCCTTGGGTTTTAACTTCAACTTTTTTCAGCATCTGTCGTAAGATAACTTCAATATGTTTATCGTTTATAATTACACCTTGTAGTCTATAAACATCTTGTACCTGGTTTACGAAATATTCAGTTAATTCTTCAATACCTAAAATTCGAAGTATATCATGTGGCAATGGTTGACCGTCTAGTAAATATTCGCCTTTTTTAATTTTTTCACCTTGATTAAAATTAATATGTTTTCCTTTTGGTATTAAATAACTTGAAGTATCACCATTTTCTGACTCAATTGTTACTCTTTGTTTACCTCTTACCTCTTTACCAAATATTACCTTACCATCATTCTCAGCAATAATTGCACTATCTTTTGCTTTTCTTGCTTCAAATAATTCAGCAACTCTTGGCAAACCTCCTGTAATATCTTTGGTCTTTGTAGTTTCTTTTGGAAGCCTAGCTATTACATCACCAGCTGAAATTTTTTGTCCGTCTTTAACAGATAATATTGAGTCTGGAACTAAGTAGTATCTTGCTTCATTATCGTCAGCTTTTTTTACTACATTTCCTTTTGCATCTCTTAGAGTAATTCTTGGTTTTAAATCTGTATTTTTGGATTGAGTTTTCCAATCAACTACTGCTTTAGTAGAAATTCCAGTTGCATCATCAGTTGTTTCCGCAATTGATACACCATCTATTAAATCTACATAATTTGCTATTCCATCTTTTTCAGCAATAACAGGTGTTGTATATGGATCCCATTCACATATTTTTGATCCTTTTTTAACTTTATCTCCATTTTCAAAGAAAAGTTTCGATCCATATGGAACTTTATATGCAGCTACTTGTAATCCATTATCATCTTCAATTGATAATTCAGTATTTCTTCCCATTACAATTAAATTCTTTTTTGAGTCTTCTAATAGATTTGTGTTAACAATTTTTAATATTCCGTTATTATTAGACACTATTTGTGAGTCTTGTTTGACTGATGCAGTTCCTCCTACGTGGAAAGTTCTCATTGTAAGCTGCGTTCCTGGTTCACCAATAGATTGAGCTGATATCATTCCTATAGCTTCACCAACGTGTACCATTTTACCTCTTGATAAATCTCTACCGTAACAAGTTGCACATACACCTTCTTTCAAGCTACATGTCATTACTGAGTAAACATTCAAGTTTTTTACACCTGCAGAGTCAATTTTTTCACATGCAGCCTCATCTATCATACTATTCTTCTTTATTAAAACTTCACCTGTTAATGGATTTTTTACATCCTTTGCTGTTACTCTCCCAAGAGCTCTTTCTGACAAGCTAACCATTATATTTCCACCTTCTAAGACCTCTGTAAGCTTTATAAAACTTGGGTTATCACATTTGACTTTAGTGACAGTTAAATCTTGTGCAACATCACAAAGTCTTCTTGTTAAGTATCCAGAACTAGCAGTCTTTAATGCTGTATCAGCTAGTCCTTTTCTGGCACCGTGTGTTGAATTAAAATATTCTAATGCTGTTAACCCTTCTTTAAAGTTTGAAGTAATTGGAGATTCTATGATTTCTCCAGACGGTTTAGCTATTAAGCCTCTCATACCAGCTAATTGTTTCATTTGAGCTGCAGAGCCTCTTGCACCACTGTCTGCCATCATAAATACTGAATTAATTTTTAAACCATCTTCGGTCATTTCCGTTGCAGAAATTCTTTTCATCATTTCAGACGCTACCTTATCTGTACATTTTGACCATGCATCTATAACTTTATTGTATTTTTCACCTCTTGTTATTAGTCCTTCTGCATACTGGTTTTCATAATCTGAAATTAGTTTTTTAGTTTCATCAATTAATTGTTGTTTGTTATCTGGAATTACTAAATCGTCTTTACCAAATGATATTCCGGCTTTAAAGGCATGTTTAAATCCAAGATCTTTTAACTTATCACAAAAAATTACAGTACTTTTTTGTCCAGAAAATCTGAAAACGTGATCAATGACTTCAGAAACTACTTTTTTAGGAAGTAATCTGTCAACTAAAGCAAACTTATTATTTATATTTTTTGGAATTAAGTTCGCTAATAAAAATCTTCCAGCTGTACTAATATGTTTTTCATATTTAGTATTTCCATTTTCATCAACAGTTGCAAATCTTGAAACTATTCTTGAATGAACTTTGATTTGACCAATTTCTAAAGCATGTTCAATTTCTGATGTATTAACAAAATATCCTTCTACTCTATCTGTTTGATATGGAGGTTGGGAGAGATAGTAAATTCCTAAGATCATATCCTGACTTGGAACAATTATAGGTTTTCCATTTGATGGGCTTAAAATGTTGTTTGTAGACATCATCAAAACTCTTGCTTCTAATTGAGCCTCTAAACTTAATGGAACGTGAACTGCCATTTGATCACCGTCAAAATCTGCATTGAATGCTGCGCAAGTAAGCGGATGTAACTCGATTGCATTTCCTTCAATTAATTTTGGTTCAAATGCTTGAACACCTAATCTATGTAATGTTGGTGCTCTATTCAATATAACTGGATGTTCTCTTACAATTAATTCTAAAGCATCCCAAACTTCATTTCTCTCTCTTTCGACAAGTTTTTTTGCTTGTTTTATTGTTGAGGCTAATCCAAGTTTATTTAATCTTGCATATAAAAATGGCTTGAACAGTTCTAAAGCCATTTTCTTTGGTAAGCCACATTCATGCAATTTTAAGTCTGGTCCAACTACAATTACTGATCTACCAGAATAATCTACTCTTTTACCTAATAAATTCTGTCTAAATCTACCTTGTTTACCTTTAAGCATTTCTGCTAAAGATTTAAGAGGTCTTTTACCTGTGCCTGTGATTACTCTTCCTCTTCTACCATTATCAAATAATGCATCTACAGACTCTTGAAGCATTCGCTTTTCATTTCTAACAATTATATCTGGAGCTTTAAGATCCATTAACCTTTTTAAACGGTTGTTTCTATTAATAACTCTTCTATATAAATCATTTAAATCAGAAGTAGCGAACCTACCCCCATCTAGTGGAACTAAAGGTCTTAACTCTGGTGGTATAACAGGAATTGTTGTTAAAATCATCCATTCAGGTTTATTTCCTGTTTCTATAAATGATTCAATTAATTTTAATCTTTTAATTGATCTCTCTTCTGAAACTTTGGACTTGGTTTCTTTAATTGACTTAATTAAAACTTCTTTCTCCTGTTCTAAATCAATTGATTTAAGTATTTCTAATATGGCCTCAGCTCCAATACCTGCAGTGAAAGATTCTTCTCCGTACTCATCTTGATATTTTATAAGTTCTTCCTCTCCCAAAAGCTGGTTCTTCTTAAGACTTGTTAAGCCTGGCTCAATAACTATAAAATTTTCAAAATAAAGAACTCTTTCAACTTCTTTAAGTTTCATATCGATAGCTAGCGAAATTCTACTTGGCAAAGATTTTAAAAACCAAATATGTGCAACCGGAGTTGCTAGATTTATGTGGCCCATTCTTTCACGCCTTACATTTGATTTTGTTACCTCAACACCACATTTTTCACATATAATACCTCTAAATTTCATTCTCTTGTACTTACCGCAAAGGCATTCGTAATCTTTTATAGGTCCAAATATTCTTGCACAAAAAAGACCGTCTTTTTCGGGTCTAAAGGTTCTATAATTTATAGTTTCAGGTTTCTTAATTTCACCATATGTCCATGATTTAATTTTCTCAGGACTGGCAAGTGTTATTTTTATACTATTAAAATTTTGTGCTTCTGAAATTTCAGATGACTTAAACAGATCTGTAAGTTCTTTACTCATATCAATTTAATTCCACATTTAGTGCTAAAGATTTAATTTCTTTAACTAAAACGTTAAATGATTCAGGTATTCCAGATTCAAAGTTTTCTTCACCTTTTACAATAGTTTCATAAACTTTAACCCTACCTGCTACATCGTCTGATTTAACAGTTAAAATTTCTTGAAGAGTATATGATGCTCCATAAGCTTCTAATGCCCAAACCTCCATTTCACCAAATCTTTGTCCGCCAAGTTGCGCCTTTCCTCCAAGAGGTTGCTGTGTAACAAGGCTGTATGGACCAGTGGATCTAGCGTGGATTTTATCTTCAACTAAATGATGAAGTTTTAACATATAAATTGTACCTACAGTTACTGGTCTGTCAAACTTTTCACCTGTTCTACCATCCCATAATGTAGTTTGTCCTGAGTTTGGTAATTCAGCTAATTCTAACATTTTTGTAACATCATTTTCTTTAGCACCATCAAAGACTGGGGTAGATATTGGAACACCATGTCTTATATTTGAACACAAATCCTCAAATTCTGATTGATTTAGTTTTTCAATTTCTTCATCATAAATTTCATTACCATACACATTTTTCAAAAATGATTTAATTTTTTCTGTTTTTTCAATTTTTTTTTGATTTTCATTTACTAACTGGTTTAACTTTTCACCTAACTCTGTACAGGACCATCCTAAATGTGTTTCTAATATTTGACCCACATTCATCCTGCTCGGAACTCCTAATGGGTTAAGAACTATATCTACTGGTTTACCATTTTCTCTATAAGGCATGTCTTCAACAGGAACTATTTTACTTACCACTCCTTTATTACCATGTCTTCCTGACATTTTATCTCCTGGTCTTAATCTTCTTTTTATAGCAACAAACACTTTGACCATTTTCATTACACTTGGTAATAAATCATCTCCTTGTCTTATTTTTAAAACTTTATCCTCAAATCTATCTTGGATATCTTGTTTAGCACTATTGTACTGATCCTTTATCTGAGACAAAGAGGATTGTTTGGTTTGATCCTCAATTGATATTTTAAAGATATCTGATACCAGAAGATTATTAATAATTTCATCAGATAGGACTGTATTTGTATCCAAATCTTTAATCTTTTTATTTATTTTTGTTCCACTTAAGATTGACGTTACTCTCTGTTTGATGCTTCTTTCTAGAATCTCTTCCTCAACTTTCTTATCTTCTTGAACACTCTCTATTTCAGCTCTTTCTATTGTGATAGATCTTTCATCTTTATCAATTCCATGTCTATTAAACACCCTAACATCTACTACGATACCACCGCTACCGCTTGGCATTTTTAAAGATGTATCAGTCACATCTATTGCTTTTTCCCCAAAAATTGATCTAAGAAGTTTTTCTTCTGGACCAGATGCGCTGTCACCTTTAGGTGTAACTTTTCCTACTAGAATATCACCAGGCTTTACTTCGGCTCCTATATATACAATACCAGACTCATCAAGATTTTTTAGTGACTCTTCATTTACGTTTGGTATATCTCTTGTAATATCTTCTTCACCTAACTTGGTGTCTCTTGCCATAACCTCATATTCTTCAATATGAATTGAGGTAAAAACATCATCTGTCACACATCTTTCTGATATTAGTATAGAGTCTTCAAAATTATATCCTTGCCAAGGCATAAAGGCGACGGTAACATTTTTTCCTAAGGCTAACTCTCCAACTTTAGTAGATGGTCCGTCAGCAATAATATCTCCAGATTTAACTTTATCACCAACTCTAACTAATGGTTTTTGATTTATACAAGTATTTTGGTTAGACCTTTTAAATTTTTGTAAATTATAAATATCAACACCAGATTTTGAATAATCTTTTTCACTTGAAGCTTTAATAACTATTCTTTTTCCATCAATTTTGTCAACAACTCCATCTCTTCTAGCAACAATTGTTACACCTGAATCTAGCGCAACATCACTCTCTATACCTGTTCCAACTAATGGAGCTTCTGGCTTCAATAACGGAACTGCTTGTCTCATCATATTTGATCCCATTAATGCTCTGTTTGCATCATCATTTTCTAAAAATGGAATTAATGAAGCTGCAACTGATACAAGTTGTTTAGGTGATACGTCTATATAATCAATATTTTCTGGTTTAGCTAAAATAAAATTTAAGTTCTGCCTGCAAGAAACAAGTTCCTCTGTAAATTTTCCATTTTTATCAATTAACGAATTCGCTTGTGCAATTGTAAATTTAGTCTCCTCCATTGCGGAAAGATACTCGATATTTGTCTGAACAACTCCCTCTTTTACTTTTTTGTAAGGACTTTCTATAAATCCATATTTATTTATTTTAGAATAAGTTGATAAACTATTTATCAAACCTATATTTGGTCCTTCTGGAGTTTCTATGGGACAGATTCTACCGTAATGTGTTGGGTGTACATCTCTTACTTCAAATCCTGCTCTTTCTCTTGTTAAGCCCCCTGGTCCTAATGCTGAAACCCTTCTCTTATGTGTAATCTCTGAAAGTGGATTGGTTTGATCCATAAATTGAGATAACTGTGAGGTCGCAAAGAAATCTTTTAAAGAGATTGTTAATGGTTTAGCATTAATTAAATCTTGCGGCATCGCAGATTCAACATCAAGCGTTGTCATTTTTTCTTTAATTGCTCTTTCCATTCTATAAACACCAATACGAGCTTGATTTTCAACAAGCTCGCCTACAGATCTTACTCTTCTATTTCCCAAGTGATCAATATCATCTACTTCATCTTTACCATCTCTAAGATCAAGCATTTTTTGAATGATTGCTATTATGTCGTCATTTCTTAAGATTGTTATTTTGTCAGAACAATTTAATTCTAATCTAGAATTCATTTTTACTCTTCCAACATCTGATAAGTCGTATCTATCTGAACTAAAAAATAAATTATTAAATATTTGAGTCGCTATTTCTATTGTTGGTGGTTCACCAGGCCTTAGCACCTTATATATTTCAGTTATTGCATCATTCTTATTTTCATTTTTATCATTAAAAATACTTAGTAACAGATATGGTCCTTTATTAATTGAATTTGTTCTAGAAATATCTAAATTCTTAATTCCTGACTCAATTACTTTATTTATAATAGTCTCATTTAATTCTGTTCCTATTTTAAACGTATCTTCACCGACAGTTATATCTCTGTGTAGAAATTTTCCATAAAGAGACTCGCTTGAAACAAAAATTTCTTTTAATCCATCATTTGATAATTTTTTGGCAGTAAGAAAGTTAATTTTTTCACCTAGTTTAACAACAATCTTATTATTTTTGGCATCTACTACTTCTTCAGAAAAATTTTTAGCTTTATAGTTTTCTGGATCGAATTTAGTTTTCCATTTATTTAAGTTTTTATCATAGGTTAAAGTTTCTTTTTTATAGAACTCATCAACAATATCATTTTTGGTGTAACCTAGAGATTGCAACAAAGTAGACACCAGTATTTTCTTTTTTCTATCTATTCTAAAATATAATAAATCTTTAACATCAAACTCAAAGTCTAACCATGATCCTCTATTTGGAATAACTCTACAGTTAAATAGTAATTTTCCACTAGCATGTGATTTACCCTTATCATGATCAAAGAATACGCCTGGACTTCTGTGCATTTGGTTAACAACAACTCTTTGAACCCCATTTGTTATAAAAGTTCCACTATTTGTCATCATAGGAACTTCACCCATATAAACTTCTTGTTCTTTTGCTGATAATATATCTTTTGTATTATTTTCTTGGTCAATTTCATATACCACTAGTCTAAGTGTACATTTTAAAGCAGCAGAATAAGTTAAACCCCTAGCTATACACTCTTCTACATCAAATTTTGGTTTTTCTAATTTATATGATACGTATTCCAAGGTTGCTTTGTCATTTAAATCTTCAATCGGAAAGATACTTTTAAAAACTCTATCAAAACCTTTAACAAGATGCTGTTCTACATCATGTTTAAATTCTGTTAGTTCTTTATAAGAATTTTTTTGTACCTCTATAAGATTTGGAATAGATAAACTTTCCTTAAGTTTTCCGAAGCTTTTTCTTATATTCTTCTTTTCTGTAAAAGATAATTGCATCTCAACTACTGATTAAAATATAACCAGTAAATAATCCTATCTAATTATTTTAGTTCTACTTTTGCGCCAGCTGCTTCGAGTTTTTGCTTTATCTCTTCTGCTTCTTTTTTATTTACACCTGTTTTGACTTCTTTCGGTGCACCTTCAACTAAATCTTTTGCTTCTTTAAGTCCTAAAGCAGTAATAGCTCTAACTTCTTTTATAACATTAATTTTTTTATCTCCAGCTGCAGTTAGCATAATTGTAAATTCATCTTTTTCTTCTGCTGGTGCTGCTCCACCTGCTGCTGCTGGTGCTGCTGCTACAGCTGCTGCTGCAGTCACTCCCCATTTCTCTTCAAGTTGTTTTGAAAGTTCAGCTGCCTCTACAACAGTTAAACTTGATAAGTCATCTATAATTTTATTTAAGTCAGCCATAATAAATCTTGTCCCTGGTTATTTTTTTGATTTTTCGAGCGCTAAAATAGCGATTTTTGACGCCGGCGCAAGTAAAATACTTGCTATTTTTTGTGCTGGAGACCTTAATATTCCCACTATTTTGGCTCTAGCTTCGTCCAATGAAGGTAAGGTAGCTACATTTTTGACGCCTGCAACGTCTAAAATGTCGGAACCCATGATTCCACCTAGAATCTTTAAATTTTCATTTTCTTTTGAGAAATTTGTTAATATTTTTGCTGATGTTATTGCATCTTCAGATAAAGCTACGGCAGTGGGGCCTGAAAACAAGTTTGAAAGATCTTTGCATCTTGTTTTTTCCAAAGCTAATTTTGTTATTCTATTGTTTGTAATTTTAAATTTTATACCATGTTCTCTCATTTTAGTTCTTAAGTCATCAAGTTGATTCATGGTTAAGCCTTGATAATGAGTAACTATTACAGCTTCGGATTTTTCGAACTGATTTGTCATATCAGATATATACTGTTTCTTTTGTTCTTTATTCATCATAACTAAATACTCTTACCTAATTTAATTTTGTATGAAACGCCCATTGTTGACGTTATAAAAGCTTGCTTAATTAAATCGCCTTTAATTGTATTATTTGATTTTTCCTTTTCTAATGCATCTAATACTGCATTAAAATTCAATATTAATTTATCATCCGAAAAAGATTTATTTCCTATACTCAAGCCTATGTTACCATCTTTATCATTTCTTATTTCAACTTGTCCAGATTTTGCATCTGTTATAGCTTTTTTTACATCATTGGTTACGGATCCTAATTTTGGATTTGGCATTAAACCTTTTGGGCCGAGAACTTTTCCTAATTTTGAAAGTTTTATCATCATTCCTGGAGTACAAATTAATTTTTCAAAGTTTATATTTCCTGCTTTTATTTCTTCTATAAGTTCATCGCCACCTACAACTTCTGCTCCAGCATCTTTTGCTTCTTGAGATTTATTATCTTCACAAACAACACCTATTTTTACTTTTTTTGAACTACCACCTGGTAAATTAATGACTGTTCTAATATTGATCTCACTTTTCTTTTGCTTGTTAATTTGAAAATTTAGGTCTAAGGATTCATCAAATTTTGTAGTACAATTTTTTTTTAAAATAGGAATTAATTTATCTACAGACTCAGATTGCAAATCTCTAGTCTTTTCTGGTAAATTTTTATATCTTTTTGAAGACATTATTCTACTACCTCGATACCCATAGATCTTGCGGATCCAGCAATAATTTTTGCAGCTTCATCAACATCATGTGCATTTAAATCCGCCATTTTTTTTTCAGCGATTTCTTTTAATTGTTTTTTTGATATTTTTGCAACTATATTTCTACCTGGTTCTTTTGAACCACTTTTTAATTTTACAGCCTCTTTAATAAAATGAGATGCAGGTGGTGATTTAATTATAAAGTCAAACTTTTTGTCTTTATATACTGTAATAATAACTGGTACAGGCTTACCTGCAAAAGATTTTGTTTTTTCATTAAAAGCTTTACAAAAGTCCATAATATTTATTCCTCTTTGGCCTAAAGCTGGACCTACTGGCGGTGCTGGATTTGCCTGACCACCATTTATTTGTAATTTTATATATCCACTTATCTCTTTTTTTGCCATTAACTCGCCTTCTCTACTTGACTATATTCTAAATCAACAGGTGTTGGTCTTCCGAATATTGATACTGATACTTTTAATCTCAATTTATCTTCATCAATATCTTCAACTAAACCGCTGAATGAAGCAAATGGTCCATCTATTACTTGGACCTTTTCACCTACATTGTACTCTACTCCAGACTTTGGTTGTACAACGCCATCTTTAATTTGTCCTAATATTTTTTCAATCTCTTTTTCAGACACAGGTATTGGGGTGCCTTTAGTTCCTAAAAATCCACTTACTTTTTTAATATTTTTAATTAAATGGTAAATGGTGTTGTCCATTTCACTTTTTAGTAATACATATCCTGGAAAATATTTTTTCTTCCTTTGAACTCTTTTGCCTCTTTTAACTTCGGTAATATCATGTGTAGGTACAATAATTTCCTCAATTTTATCAGAAAGATTTGCTTTAGCAGCTTCCTCCTTAATTTCTAAAGCAACTTTATTTTCAAAACTAGAGTGAGATTGAACAATGTACCAATTTTTCATTAAAAATTAACCTTTAAAATTAGTTCTAAAAAAAATTGAAGCACCTGATCTAACAAAAGAAAAAATAAAGCAGCAACAATAGCCATAGCAACAACCATTAAAGATCCCTGGATAACTTCTTTGCTTGTTGGCCATGTAACTTTAAAAGCTTCTTGCTTTACATCCTGAATGAATTTAAGTGGATTTTTCATAATTTTATTTTGGCAGGAGCGGAGGGAATCGAACCCCCAACCTCCGGTTTTGGAGACCGGCGCTCTACCAATTGAGCTACACTCCTATGGAGTTTACTCTATAATTTTAGTTACTACTCCAGCTCCTACTGTTCTACCACCTTCTCGTATGGCAAAGTTTAGCTTTTCTGCCATTGCAATTGGTGTAATTAATTTAACCGTAAATTTCGCATCATCACCTGGCATAACCATTTCTGTGCCAGCTGGTAACTCTACTTCACCAGTAACATCAGTTGTTCGGAAATAAAATTGAGGTCTGTATTTAGTAAAGAAAGGAGTGTGTCTTCCACCTTCTTCTTTCTTTAAGACATAAGCTTGAGCCTCAAATTTAGTATGTGGAGTTATTGAGCCGGGTTTACATAATACCTGACCTCTTTCAACATCTGTTCTTTCAACACCTCTTAACAGAGCTCCAATATTGTCTCCTGCTTCACCTGAGTCTAATAATTTTCTAAACATTTCAACACCAGTACAAACTGTTTTTTTCGTTTCTCTTATTCCAACAATTTCTATTTCATCTCCAGTTTTAATTACTCCTGACTCTACTCTTCCGGTTACAACTGTTCCTCTACCCGAAATTGAAAATACATCTTCAACAGGCATTAAGAAATCTTTATCCTTTGGTCTATCTGGTTGAGGAATAAATTCATCTACAGATTTCATAAGTTCCATTATTGAGTTTTTTCCAATTTCATCATCTCTACCTTCTACTGCGGCAAGAGCTGAACCTTTGATTATAGGAGTTTTATCTCCTGGAAATTTATAAGAGGTCAATAAATCTTTTATTTCTTCTTCAACAAGTTCGATCATTTCCTTGTCATCAACTTGATCGACCTTATTTAAGTAAACAACTATAGCTGGAACACCAACTTGTCTCGCTAAAAGAATATGTTCTCTTGTTTGAGGCATTGGACCATCAGCTGCATTAACAACTAAAATTGCACCATCCATTTGCGCAGCCCCTGTAATCATATTTTTAACATAGTCAGCATGACCTGGGCAATCTACGTGTGCATAGTGTCTTTTTTCTGTTTCATACTCTACATGAGCAGTTGAAATCGTGATACCTCTTTCTTTTTCTTCTGGAGCTTTATCAATTTGATCATAAGCAGTAAATTGTGCACCGCCTGACTCTGCTAATACTTTTGTGATCGCAGCAGTTAATGTTGTTTTACCATGGTCTACATGACCTATAGTACCAATATTACAGTGCGGTTTATTTCTTACAAACTTTTCTTTTGACATTACTTGTTTACCTCTTTTATTTTATATCCTTAATTTAACTTATGGAGCGGGTAAAGGGAATCGAACCCTTACATCCAGCTTGGAAGGCTAGCGTTCTACCATTGAACTACACCCGCAACACCCAAGTATACTCCTTGCTATATTAAAGTATTATTGAATGGTGGAGGGGGAAGGATTCGAACCTTCGAAGACCGAAGTCAACGGGTTTACAGCCCGCCCCATTTGACCGCTTTGGTACCCCTCCTTAATATAATTCTAGGGGGAAGCACCCCATGTTCAATAAAGCTTTAAACAACATGCGCTTTATATATTTTTATTGTACAAATGCAATACGAGAAATATAGGAAAATAACTAAAAAAATAGAGTAAATTCAACAATTATAATGAACAAATCATCCTTTTTTATAGTTGGAAAACATGCAGTTATAGAAGCTTTAAAAAATCCAAAAAGGAAGGTCTTAAAAGTTTTTCTAACAGAAGAAAGTAAAAAAAATATACATAGAGTTAGTCCAAGAAAGGATCTTATCAAAGATTTAAAAATTTATTATAAAACAAGAAAAGAGTTAGATAAATATTGTTCAAAAGATGGAATTACTCACCAAGGCTATGTTGCAGAAATAGAACATTTTGAAAAAACTAACTTTAAAGAATTTATTAAATCAAAAAAAAATTTAACAATCGCATGTTTAGATGGAGTTTCTGATCCTAGAAATATTGGTTCTATAATTAGAAGCGCTGTATCTTTTGAAATAGATGGAGTAATTATTAAAGAGAGACATTTTCCTTCAGAAAGTAAACTCATGTATAAATCTGCGAGTGGAAGTATGGAGTATATTAACATATTTGAAGTATCTAATATAAATACAACTCTTAAATTCTTGAGAGAAAAAAATTTTTGGATCTATGGTTTTGAAGCAAAAAGTGATAAAAAGTTTAATGACATCAAATGGGAAGGAAATAATATTTTACTATTTGGTTCAGAAGGATTTGGTATGAAAGAGCATACAAAAAAATATACAGATTTTTCAGTAAAAATAGACATAAATAAAAATATTGAGAGTTTAAATATATCTAATAGCGCAGCAATTGTTTTTCATCATATAAATCAATATAAAAATAAAACTTGATAATCTTAAAAATCATAATACAAAACTTATCAAGCCCTTGTAGCTCAGCTGGTAGAGCAATTGATTTGTAATCAATAGGTCCGCGGTTCGAGTCCGTGCGGGGGCACCATTAATTTGTTTCATTTCTTAGTTGCTCGATTTTAATTTTTTTCTGAAGACTTCTATTCTTATCAAATATTAAATTAAATTTAATTTTTTTATTAGTTTTAATTATTATTGATTTTGCGTTTCTTACTTCGATATTATCAGCAACGGCACTTATAGGTCTTTTTAAATGATTTA
>CACJZT010000014.1 GCA_902598015.1 uncultured Pelagibacteraceae bacterium | reverse complement strand
CTTGTAAATATTAAATATAGAGTATATATATTTTTAAATCTGCATGATTAATTCGTCTAATATATCTGATGTGTTTAATAAAAAAAAAGGATTTTGTTATAGTGAATTATCTAACGAGGATTATAGTTTAATTTTCAATCTAATAGATAATCATTTTAAAAAGTTAATAGGCAAAACCGATTTAAAAACTAAAAATAACATTAACTTAAAGAATTATCATAAATTTTATAAAAAAGTTGATCACGGTAGAATTTTTACTAAAGTAAATAGACTTCTAGGTAAGAGAGACTGTAACAAAATAATCAAACAAACCAAATTGTTTAAAGATTTAAAGAATATTTTTGGAAAAATTTTTATAACAGATGAAGAAAATATTGGTCACTCTAATATATATTGGAGATGTGTTAGGCCACACCCTTTTAACGATATTGGGCCATTCCATAAAGATAAATGGTTTTGGGATTTAGGATGTGGAAAGATTGAAAAAAACTATCAAAGAGTAAAAATCTGGATTTCATTATTAACTGATAGTAAAAAATTGGGATTCAGATTTGTAAAAGGCTCAGTAAAAAAAAATTTTAGATATTCATCCGAGTTTAGACATCACATTATTAAACCTATTTTTGACGATAGAAAAGTTAAAAAAAAAGATATCCAGTCTGTTAAAGGAAAAAAAGGATCCTTAATTATTTTCAATGATGAACTTTTACATTCTGGAGAGTTAATCAAAACCAATAAATGTAGAGTAAGCTTAGAATTTACATTTTGTTTCAATAAAAAAATAAAATTAAATTAAATTTTAAATGTTTCATATTATATATACCTAAATATATTTTTAATGAAAATAAATTACAGACCAGATATAGATGGCTTGCGAGCTCTTGCAGTTTTATCTGTAATTTTTTTTCATGCTGAATTTTCATATAATGAAAAAGTCATTTTCCCAGGAGGATTTTTAGGTGTTGATATTTTTTTCGTAATATCAGGTTATTTAATCACTTCATTAATACTTAAGGAGATTAAAATCCGATCAAATTTTAATTTTCTAAATTTTTATGAGAGACGCTCCAGACGTATTTTGCCTTGTTTAATTGTAGTTATATTAACCACATTAATCTTTGGTTTTTTCTTCCTTTCTAGTGCTGAGTATGTAGAACTAAACAAGTCTGTATTATCAGCTCTTTTATTTGTATCGAACTTTTATTTTTATTTTGCAGAGCTGAGTTATAACCATGATCTATCAATGCTTAAACCATTGTTACATACATGGTCTCTTTCTATTGAGGAGCAATTTTATATTTTTTTCCCTTTAACAGTATGGGCAATTTATAGATTCTTAAAATTAAAATTAATAAACTTTTTGTTTATAGTTTTTTTAATATCTTTATCTTTATCTCTATATGGAAATATTTTCCATCCACATATTTCTTTTTTTTTAATACCAACAAGAGCATGGGAATTATTGGCTGGTGCTTTGATTGCACAAATAAAAACTGATGATTATCAAAAAATAAAAATCAATAGTAATTTTTTTAAAAACTTTATTTATTTGATTTTTATGGCTTTGATATTTTATTCAATTTTATACTATGACGATAATTTCCTAAATAAATCTATATTTATTTTAATATCTGTAATCTCTACATCTTATTTGATATACATGGAGGATAGTAAAATTTTTGTAAGAAGAATTTTAGATAATAGTTATATAGTAAAAATTGGGCTAATATCCTACTCTGTTTACTTGTGGCATTTTCCTATTTTTGCAATAGCTCGAGCCAATGATTATATAGGTTTGAAAAATTTAATTCAGGATGGACTCGTAATTCATACTACTGAGGATGGCGATTTATTTTTAAAAATAATACTAATCGTTACAACGTTGATTATCTCATTTTTTAGTTATTTATATGTAGAAAAATATTTTAGGAATTTTAGTAAAATAAGCTCAAAAAAATTTTTTCAAATTTTACTTTTATCTTTAACACTTATATTCATTTTCTCATCATACGTTATCTCCATTAATGGTTTCAAATTTGGTAAAAAATTTAAAATTGACAATTATATCCTGGATAATACTTATATTAAAAATCAAATTAATGAACAAAGAGAACTAAATTTAGATAGAACATTTACGTTATCAGACAAAGAGAAGGTAATGGTAATTGGAAATTCTCATGGAATTGACTTCTTTCATATGTTTCTCTTTAACAAGGATCTCTACAAAAACAAAGAATTCGTAATTTATGGTACACAAATAAGGTGTTTGTTAAGAAATTTAAAAAATGAAGCCTTGGATAATCCTGAGTGTCTTAAACCTCATAAAAGACAGGATAATAATATTAATATCGATAATTTTAATAAAGCAGACACAATAATATTGGCAACTAGATGGCACGATATGTACGACTGGTATGCCATAGAACATCTAGCTAATTACTTAAAAGACAAAAATAAAAAAATTTTTATAGTTAATAATTTTCCTGAATTTTATGTTTACGAAAGCAGAAAGGGCAATGTTATAGACTCATATGTTCAAAGAAACTTTTTTAGAATTAAATCAATTGAAAATATAAGAGAAAAACTTGAAATAATGGCTTATGAGAATATTTATCCATCTGTATTTGATATTAAAAAAGAGGTAATTGCATTTGCGAATAAGACAAACATAAAGATATTTGACCCTTTTGATTTTATGTGTGATTTAAATAATAAAAGGTGTGATTTCTTAACAGATAATGGGGAAAAAATATATTATGATTATGGCCATTTTACTATAGAAGGAGCTAAATACTTTGGAAAAAAAATGTATAACGAGGGCTGGTTTAAATAACTAAATTTATGAAGAAAATATTTGAGCTTAATCAATTATCTACAATATTAAAAAAAAAAAGAAAAAATAAAAAAATCGTACTATGTCATGGAGTTTTTGATATTTTACATTTAGGCCACATTGAACATTTTAAATCGTCTAAATCCTTAGGTGATATTTTGGTTGTTACAGTAACTAGTGATAAGTTTGTAAAAAAAGGACCCAACCGACCTTTCTTCAATATAAAAGAAAGGTTAAAAGCGTTAGAAGCTATTGAATTTATTGATTATATTTCTGCTAGTGAATTTGAGACTTCTAAAGAAGTTCTAGAAAAAATTAAACCAGATATTTACTGCAAAGGTAAAGATTATAAAAATACAAAAAATGATTTTACTGGACAAATTTTAAATGAAATTAAAACTATAAAGAAATTTGGGGGAAAAATTCAATATACTAATGACAAATTATTTAGTTCAAGCAAAATAATTAATAGTAGTGGATCAATTTTTGACGAAGAACAAGTAAAATTTTTAGATAAAATTAAATCTAATTTTCATTTTAACAAAATTAGAAATGTAATTGAAAGTCTTAAGAATTTAAGAATATTGGTTATAGGAGAAATTATTGTAGACCAATACAATTTTTGCAAAGTCGTTGGAAAATCTGGAAAAGAACCTGTTCTTACTTTTCAAAAATTAGAAACAGAAAAATATTTAGGTGGAGCAGGGGCAATAGCAAATCATTTAGCGAATTTTTCTAAAAAAGTAACAATTTTTTCAACAATAGGCGAAAAATTAGATCATCTAAGTTTTATTAAAAAAAAGTTAAATAAAAATATAAAATATAATTTTATTAAAAAAAATAATTCACCAACGATTCTCAAAGAAAAATATGTTCAAAAAATGGATAATAGAAAAGTATTTAGCACTTATACTTTTAATGATGATCCACTAAATGAAATTCAAAAAAAAAATGTATTAAAATTTATTAAAAAAAATATAAAAAATTTTGACTTAGTTATAGTTTCTGATTATAGCCATGGATTTCTATCTAAAGATACTGCTAATAGCATATCAAAATTATCCCGTTTTTTATCTGTCAATTGCCAAATAAATTCTGCGAATATTAATTCCCATACTCTTAAAAAATATAAGAATTATGAATTATTAATCATAAATGAGGGTGAACTTAGACATGAATTGAGAAATAATTCTGAAGATATAAAAAAATTAATAAGATTAATATCTAACCAACTTAAGATTAAAAATGTAATTGTTACACAAGGTTCTTTAGGTGCAACATATTATAATAAAAAACAAAATAAATTTTATATTGCTCCAGCGTTTGCATCTAAAGTTATCGATAAAGTTGGTGCTGGTGATGCTATGCTAGCAATCTCATCGCTCTGCTTAAAAAAAAATTTAGATAAAAATCTTTTACTTTTAATAAGTTCTTTAGCCGCCTCACAAGTTGTAGAGAATATAGGAAATAGTAAAAATGTGGATAAAAAAGAAATCTTAAAAAGCATAAATTATATTCTAAAATAATGAAAAAAATTTTAATTATAGGTAGCAATTCGTTTTCAGGTTCACATATGGTTAATTATTTTCTTAAAAGAGGATATTATGTCCTTGGTATAAGCAGATCATCTTTAGATAAATTATACTTACCTTTTAATTTAAAAGATAAAAATTTTAAATTTTATAGGCTCGATCTAAATAAACATAATAAAGAAGTAGTTAATGTTATAAAAAAAAATAAACCAATTTATATTTTGAATTATGCAGCTCAAGGAATGGTTAATGAAAGTTGGTTTACACCATTAGACTGGTATCAAACTAATACAATTTCAAATATTAAACTAATTGAGGAAATTAAGAAATTTAAATTTATAAAAAAATTTTTGCAGTTTTCTACACCCGAGGTTTACGGAAATACAGAAAATGTAATATTTGAAAATGAGCCATTTAATCCTACAACACCTTATGCAATATCTAGATCAGCTTGTGACTATCATTTATTAAAAATATCAAAATACTTTAAATTTCCCGTTGTGATAACAAGAACTGCAAATGTTTATGGTCCTTACCAAAAATTGTACAGAATCATACCAAAAACTATGATGATGATAAAAAAAAATAAAAAAATTGTGGTACATGGAAAAGGATTATCTTCTAGATCATTTATACATATTGATGATGTCTGCAATGCAACTAACAAAGTACTGACAAAAGGTAGGATTGGTCATAGTTACCATATTTCTACAAATTCCTATATTACAATTAAAGATTTGGTTAAAAAAATTAATAAATTAATGAATGTGAAAAACATGTATTCTTTTTCTGATGATAGAATAGGAAAAGATCATAGATACCATCTCTCATCAAATAAATTAAAAAACGAGACTAAATGGTCAAGTAAAATAAAAATTGAAGAAGGTTTAGCGGATACTTTGGATTGGATTAATTCAAACTACAAATATCTTAAAAAGGAAAAGCTAATTTATGAACATAAAAAATAATAAAAAAATATTGATACTCGGAGGAGGTGGATATGTTGGATCTCATCTGTCAAATTATTTAGTCTCAAAAGGATATGTTGTAACAGTTTTAGATACTTTCTGGTTTGGAAATAGATTATTAAAAAAAAAAAACTTAAAGATTATTAAAGCAGATATAAGAGATCTAAAAAAAATATCTTTTAAGAATTATTATTCGATTATACATCTTGCAAATATTGCTAATGATCCAAGTGTAGAGCTAAATCCGACTTTATCGTGGGATGTTAATGTTTTTGCTTCATACGAAATTATAAAAAAAGCAATTAAAGAAAATGTAAAAAAATTTATATATGCCAGCTCAGGAAGTGTTTATGGGATAAAAAAAGAAAAATTTGTAACAGAGGATTTAGATTTAAAGCCAATTTCTATTTATAATAGAACAAAAATGATAGCTGAAAGAGTATTTTCAAGCTTTTCTGATAAGATAAAGATTTATTCAATAAGACCCGCAACTGTTTGCGGAATTTCACCAAGAATGAGACTTGATGTGACTGTAAATTTATTAACTTTTAAAGCTTTAAAATATGGCGAGATGACTTTATTTGGTGGGGATCAAATTAGACCAAATATAAATATAAATGACATGTCTAGAGTATACGAATTTATTTTGAAAAAAAATATTGATCCAGGATTTTATAACGCTGGATTTGAAAACTTAACTATAAAGCAAATTGCAAAAAAAATTCAAAAAAAAATACCATCAAAAATAAATATTAAGAAAGTTTTCGATCAAAGATCTTACAGACAATGCTCCGATAAATTACTTGGAGTTGGATTTGTAAGAAAGTATGGCGTAGATGACGCTATAGACGAAATTATATCTAGTTTTAATAATGGAAAAGTAAAGGACAATCCATCTTTTTATACCGTTAAGTGGCTTAAAAAATTAAAAGTGCTTTGAGATGAAACCTTATTTAACCTATTACAAAAAAAATAAAATAATACCAGTTATCAAAGTTAATAATAAAAATACAGAGATATTAGATAAGCAGAGAAGCAATCTTTTTGATCAATTAAAAATTGATAAACGACTATTTTATAATTCAGAAGTTTTAGAGGTAGGTCCAGGTACTGGATATAATGCTAATTATTTGATAAATTGTGGTGTAAAAAAAATAACATTAGTAGACGGTAATAAATCATCAATTGAATCTATTAAGAAAACCTTAAAAAAAAAAAAATCAACACAGTATAAGATTTTGCAAAATGATTTTCTTGATTTAAGATTAAAAAAAAAATTTGATTTTGTTATATGTGAAAATGTAATTTCTGGTGTAAAAAACCCTGAAAAATTTTTTAGAAAACTTTCTTCGTTAGTTTCTGACAATGGATATTTACTAATTAATTGTAGTGATAATATTTCTTTGTTTTCCGAAAAAATAAGAGGAGTGATAGCTTATCTATTGATAGATGTAAATAAATTGAATAATTCAAGCTTTAAAATAAAAACAAAATTTTTATCAAAAATTTTTGCATCTCACTTAAAATCTTTAGGTAGAAATACAAGAGCTATAGATGATTGGGTTCAAGACGTACTTTTGTATGAATACTGGTGGAGAAAAAAAAGTTATTTTTCTCTATATTCAGCCATTAATACAGTTAAAGATAAATTTAATTTTTATTCTTCCTCTCCCTTTTGTTTTACAAGTTATTCTTGGTATAAAAATACTAAATTTAGTTTAAATGATCATACACTTAATGAATTTTTTAAAATACAGCAAAATTTTTTTGATATCAGATCAAAAAATATGTATTTTTCTAAGAAAGAAAATAAGAATTTTAATAACCTTGTAAATAAAGCGTGTAAATGTATTTATTCACTAAAGTACGAAAATTTGAATAATTTGTTGTCAATATTGTATAAGTTCAAAAAATTTGTATCAAAGTATGAAAAAAATAATTTAACTGTTAATTCTTTAAATCAAGTAATTATCATATTAAGTGATTACAAAAAGAGAAAAAAAATTGACATAAGAAAAGTAGAGAAATTAAAATCATGGTGGGGTTACGCCACTCAATATATTGTATTTAAAAAAAAATGAAAAAAAATTTAAACTCATTAGAAAGATGTAAAAATTATAGAAAAAAAATCTTGCATCTATCTCAAAAGGTTTCAGCACTACATATTGGTGGTTCTTTTTCAAGTGTGGAAATCATAGATGCAATATTTAATAATCTAAAAAAAAAAAATGATAAATTTATCTTATCAAAGGGACATGCTGGCATCCTTCAGTATGTGGTACTAAATGATCATGGATTAATATCCGATAAATCATTGTTTAATTACTGCACTAAAGATGGAATTTTAGGTGTTCACCCAGATTATGGTAATCCTGGTATTGAGGCATCTACTGGTTCCTTGGGTCATGGCTTAGCCATTGCTGCAGGATTAGCCTATAGTGATAAAAAAAAAGATATATATGTATTATTAAGTGATGGAGAGCTGCAAGAAGGTTCTGTTTGGGAAGCTTCACTTCTTATTTCATCATTAAAAATAAACAACATCGTAATTGTAATTGATAATAATGGATTACAAAGTTCAACATGGGCTAAAGATACACACCCCACATTAAATCCCATTCAAAAAAAGTTTTCATCTTTTGGTTGGGAATCGAAAACATGCAATGGTCATAAAAGTTTAGAAATTATAAATAAAATAAAACAAAGAAGTAAAAAAAAACCTTTTGCTCTAATAGCAAACACCTATAAAGGATACCCCATTTCATTTATGAAGAACCACCCAATCTGGCATTATAGGTCTCCTACAAAAAAAGAGTATTTGAAAGCTTTAAAAGAACTGGGGTGAATGAGAAACCAATTTGCAAAATCGATATTTGAGATTTCAAAAAAAGATAAAAGAGTACATGTTGTTGTCGCTGACATTTCTCCAGCTGGTAAGATGAAAGATTTCCAAAAAAAATTTCCTAAACGGTTTATTAACACAGGTGTAGCTGAGCAATCAATGATTGGAATGGCGGCAGGTCTTGCAATGAATAAAAAAAAGGTATTCGCTTACACTATATCAACATTCTCTCTTTATAGACCTTTTGAAATGATAAGAGTAGATTTATGCTATCAAAATTTACCTGTTTGTGTTGTAGGCATGGGAGCCGGAACCATATACGCAAATCTAGGTGCAACCCATTTAACCCAGGAGGATATTTCTGTAGCGCGTTCAATTCCAAACTTAAATGTTGTTTGCCCTTCTGATCCTTATGAGTTAGATCAGGCAGTTAGATATTTTTGTAAATCTTCCAAAGGACCAATGTATCTTAGAATTGGAAAAACAGGTGAGCCAAATTATAATTTTAGGGAGACTGAATTATGGAAATTTGGAAAATTAAGAAAGATTAAAAAAGGTAAAGATTTATGTTTTTTATCTTTTGGCCCGATAATGAAAATGGTATTAAGTATTTCGAGAAAACTAGAGGCGGTAAATAGAAGCTCAGAAATATATAGCTGTCATACACTTAAACCATTTGATAATATTAGACTAAAAAAAATATTTAATAATTTTAAAAATATTGTCATCTTGGAAGATCATTCTCATATCGGAGGCCTTTCTAGCATTGTTAAACAATTAGCATATGAAAATAATTATTCTGGAAAAATCCATTCATATAGCTTAAAAGATGAGTTTTTACATTCTTATAGTAATCAAAATGATTTGTTAAAAAAGCATGGATTGGATGAAATTAAAATAATAAATCAATTAAAAAAAATTTAAAAAAAATGACAAAACTAAAAAATTTTATTACTGAACTACATCAGTCAACAAAGAGAGATTTTTTATCTAGAATGAATGATAATAAAATAGAGTGTATGAAGGTAGCAAAAAAATTTGGTGAAGAATATTGGGATGGTGATAGAAGATTTGGCTATGGAGGATATAAGCTTCTACCTGGTAGATGGAAGCCTTTAGCAGAAAAATTAATAAATCAATATAATTTGGATAATAATTCAAAAATACTGGATGTAGGTTGTGGAAAAGCTTTTCTTCTTTATGAAATAAAAAATATTTTACCAGATATTCGTATTTTAGGATTAGATATTTCTGAACATGCAATTAAAGAAGCCCCAGAAAATATTACAGAAAATTTGAGAGTATTCGATGCAAGAAAAAAGCTTCCTTTTAAAGATAAAGAATTTGATTTGGTAATAAGCATAAACACACTTCACAATTTTAAAATTCATGATCTAAAAACGTCACTATCAGAATGTGAAAGAGTCGGGAAAAAAAAATATTTAGTTGTTGAGGGTTATAGAAATGAAGATGAATTATTTAATTTGCAGTGCTGGGCATTAACATGTGAATCTTTTTTCTCAGAAGATGAATGGAAATGGATTTTTGACCAATTTGGTTATACAGGAGACTATGAGTTCATATACTTCTAGTAGGAATTTTAAAGCAGCAGTTTTAATTGAGCAAAAACAATCTTTAAAAATTATGGATATAAAAATGCCTACATATTTAGACCAACATCAAGTTTTAGTTAAAATTATTTATACCGGAATTTGCGGCTCCCAGATTGGCGAAATTGATGGAGTTAAAGGTAAAGATAACTATCTCCCACATCTTTTGGGTCATGAAGGTTCAGCTGAAGTAATAAAAATTGGACCCAAAGTAAAAAGTTTAAGAAAAGGCGATTATGTAACCCTACATTGGAAACCAAATGATATAAAAAATGCAAAACCTTACATTTATAGCGATGGAAAAAATTCAATCAATTCTGGTAATGTAACTTCATTTTCCGAATACTCAGTAGTTTCTGAAAATAGATTGACAAAAATATCAAAAAAAATTGCTTTAAATAAAATTTCTGCTTTGCTTGGATGCTGTTTATTAACTGGATTCGGAGTTGTTAAAAACGATTTAAAAGTCAAAAAGACAGATAAAGTTGCTATCTTTGGAGTTGGCGGCCTTGGACTAGCTAATATAATTTATTTAAAAAAAATAGGTGTTAGAGTAATTTTATCTATAGATATTGATGAACAAAAGTTAAAAAAAGCAAAAACACTAGGATCAAATTTTAGTTTTAATTTAAAAAAAGAAGAAAAAAAATTACTAAAAAAAAAGATTCAACAACTCGGAATTAATAAAATCATAGAAAATACAGGTTCAACATCCAATATAGAATGTGCATATGAAA
The DNA here is from genome assembly GCA_902598015.1 of uncultured Pelagibacteraceae bacterium. Classification (GTDB taxonomy): domain Bacteria; phylum Pseudomonadota; class Alphaproteobacteria; order Pelagibacterales; family Pelagibacteraceae; genus Pelagibacter. The sequence goes on along the minus strand of CACJZT010000014.1, from coordinate 12,124 downwards.
GTATTTCCTCAAAAGGAACATTATGTTTAGTTGGAGTTCCTCCGTATAATAAAAAAATAAAAATTCACACTCTGCAAATTCATTTCGGCAAGCGAATTATTGGTTCTCATGGTGGAACTACCAATCCTAAAAAAGATATTAATTATTACTTAAAAAAATTCAAAAAAAATAATTTTCGTGAACTAAAACCATTAATAGCTAAGGTAGGCAAATTAAAATTGATTAACAAAGCAATAAAAGAAATCAAAAATTCTAAAATTAATGGCAGATATTTGATCAGATTGTAAAAGTTTATACTGTTATGAAATATATATATTTTTTTATTGGAAACGGTAGAGATGGAACTAATTCACTAGCATCAATTGCAGAGGATATAAAATTATTAAACGAAGCAAAATTCAAGGTGAGCCACGAATATTGTGTAAAAGAAATATATAATAATTTTAATTATTTTTATGATGATAAAAAAGAGTTAAAATTACGAACATCAAAAATATTAAATAAATTTGTTCCAGGTAATATTTATGTTGGAAACGGATATACACTTATACTAAAAGAATTAAAAAAAAAGTTTGGTTCAAGATTAAAAATCTTATATGTTAAAAGACAATTTAAAGATTGGCTAGTTTCATTTAAAAGAAACGTAAAATTTTACCCGCAAAAGCACGGAAACTATTCGAAAAAAATTGATGCTGAAATATTTAGAATGGCTGCTTGGCATTTTAATGAAATCTCGATACAGGAATGGAATAAGCTCAGCTTAAATAAAAAATTAAGATGGTATTATAAAAAAAATTTTGATTTAATAAAAATATCTAAAATAAAAAAAAAAAAATTAATTGTAATAAAAACAGAATCTTTAAATAATATTAATACTTTAAAAAAAATTACCGAATTCATTAACAAATCTTTCATTTCACCTCGTAATTCAAATCATGTAAATATTTCAAAAATTGATTATGCAAAATTAGAAGACTTTGAAAAAAAAATTGTTGGATCTTTTTACTCAAGATTTGATTACTTAAAAGCAGCTAAAAATCCAATTTATGGAGCAGACTTTTTTAATAGTAAAGTTTTTGTCGGCTTTAAAAATAGGAATACATTTATTCATAGTCAAGTAAATTTAAAACAATTAAATTATATAAAAAAAAAGTATCTTAAATATTTAAAATTAATAAAAGAATATGAAAAAGATTAATTGGCCAATATGGCCCAAATATAGCTTATCAGATCAAAAAAGTGTTCAAAAAGTTGTTTCTAGCAATAGACTTTTTGCTGGAAAAAAAGTTTTAAATTTTGAAAACAAATTCAGAAATTTTACTAAGTCGAAATATGCTATTGCTGTTGGAAATGCTACGCAGGGTTTGCATTTAGCCCTTGCTGCTTTAAATATAGGAAAAGGTGATGAGATTATAACAACTCCCTTTTCATTTATATCCTCTGCTTCATGCATTTTAATGCAAAATGCGGTTCCCATATTTGTAGATTGCGCAACCGACACATTGAGTCCAAACATTGATGCAATTGAGGATAAAATCACAAAAAGAACTAAGGCTATAATTTTAGTCTATCCATTTGGTTATGCTATAAGAGCCGATAGGATAAAAAATTTATCAAAAAAATATAATTTGTATTTTGTTGAAGATGCCTCTCATGCTCATGGTATGTTTTATAAAAAGAAACATGCGGGTACTTTTGGGGATATTGGAGTATTGAGTTTACATCAAAGAAAATCACTAAGTGTAGGAGATGGAGGAATGATCTTAACAAACAATAAATTAATAGCTCAGAAATTACGCAAGCTGAGGTCATTTGGTCATGAAGAACTTAGTTATAATTATAGAATGACAGAATTTGCTGGAGCCTTAGGATTAAATAGAATAAAAAATTTAAATAAAGAAAATAAAATTAGACAGAAAAATGCCAAAATATTAGATGAAAATTTGAAAGAGCATTCATTTATAAAGCTTATTAGACCAATTTCTTTTTCTATTTCAGTTTATCATAAATATCTACTTAGACTTAATACAAAATTATTAAAGTGTTCTCTAAAACAATTTTCTGAGCAAGTTCAAAAAAAAGGTATTCCTTTAAAAATAATAAATGAAAACAGGAATTGGGATTTGTTACACAGACACTCAATTTTTAATCCAAAAGTTACCCCTGCTCGGGGATTGCCTTGGCTTGATAAAGAATATAAAGGATTTATGAGGAAAATTAAGTCATACAAAAAAATAAAATTACCTGTTATCGAAAATTTAATAGATAATGAATTATTGGAACTTCCAATTGATCCACCTGTAAATCCTAAATTAGTGAATAGAGCTATTAAAGTAATCAATGAGACTATTAATAAAAATTGTTATTAAAAGTATAATTATTAAAATAAGTGGCTATTCAGAAAGATATAGTGTTAATTTTTTTTTAATTCCAATTTATTTTTTTTATGGATCAATTTTAGTTTTATTTCAGGTAATTTTATCTTTATTTAAGAAAGTCAATTTTTATTATCTAGATACTAAAAGAATTGGTCATTTCGTCGTACAAGGTTCTATATTTGTAAATACAGTTGAAAAGAATTCTATTAATATTTTTTGTTCAGATAAAATTGTTTGTAATGAATTTTTATATAAAAAAATAAAAAAAAAGCTTTTTTTTTTAAATAGACAATTTGTATTACCGATTATAATTTTTTCAGATTTCTTAAATCATTTTTTACCACTGAAATTAAAAATAAATTATAATTATGTTCTTAATAGAAAACATAAAATGGAATTTCTAAACAAATTAAATAAAAAACCGTTCATAAATTTTTCGTTATCTGAAGATAAATTTGGAGAAAAGATTATGAAAGAAAAATTTGGTTTAAATAAAAAAGACAAATTTATTTGTGTAATTATTAGAGATGAATATTACTTAAAAAAATTAGAAAATAAATTAGATTTAACAGATAAAGACATAAATGATCATTATAGAAATTACGATCTAAAAAAATTCATTCCATCATTTAGGTCAATAGAAAGAAAAGGATATCATATTTTTAGAATGGGAAAATTTTCAAATAAAAAATTAAATATTAAAAGTAAAAAAATAATAGATTATGTTAATTCAAAATATAGATCGGATTTTATGGACATATATTTGATTAAAAATTGTAATTTTATGATAAGCACTAATACTGGATTAGATTTTATCGCGTATCTATTTAAAAAAAAAATTGGATATTTAAATTTGTGTGTTGGATACATTAATTTTCTTAGAGATAATATTTATTTGCCTTCTAATTTTATTTTTAAAAAAAATAATAGAAAATTATCCTTAAAAGAGTTATTTGAGTTCAATGTTGCAACAAATTTAGATAGTCTAAATTTCAAAAAAAATAAAGTTCAACCTACACATAATACACCAAATGAAATAAAGAATTTTCTTTTAGAGGTAGAAAAGGATAGTCACAGTATTAAAACAAAAAAAATTACTAAAAATCAAAAAAAATTTTGGAATATTTTTATTAATAATTACTTTAATTTGACATATGGAAAGATCGTTTTCAAAAATAAAAATTTTATTAATAAATCATATATATCTGATAGTTATTTAAGTAAAAATTCGAAATGGTTTTTAAAATGAGCATTTGGTCTAATTACAAATATTTTTATAATGAATTCGTAAAATTATATTATAAAGACTTCTTTCTGCTTTTGCTATTTGTATTAATTGAGGCTTTAGTTATATCTTTATCAATAATTTCAATCATACCAATTGCTGATTTTTTTTTAGATCAAAGCTTAAGTGAAGCAAATTTTATAACACTCTGGTTCGTAAAAACTTTATCTTTGATTAACATTGATCCAAGTTTGTTAGTATTTTTTATTTTTTTTATTTTAATAAATTTTTTTAAATCAATTACTTCTTCCCTCATCTCCTATGGAATAATAAGAATCAAATATAAAGTAATAGAGAGATTTAGTTTTGACTTACTTGATAAGTTACTTTCGGCTAAATGGAAATTTTATTTAAAAAATTCCAGTGGTAAAATTATAAATACTTATACAAATGAAATTAAAAAAACTGCAAGTGCACTTAATGATTTTGTTACTCAAATAGCTTTAGGCTTTAAATTTTTTACATATATTATCACCCCAATGGTTTTGAGTTTTAAAATAACTATATTAACAATCGCAGTTTCATTTATTTTTGCGATACCTTTTTTATTAGTAGGTAAAATAACTAATTATTTAGGAAAAAAAAATGTTGAGACTGGCAATAAATTTATGAACAGAATAAATGAAACATTACAGGGAATTAAATCAATACTAAGTTTTGCAAGAAAAAAAATCTCAATTAGGCAAAATGTAGACAATTTTAGAAACCATTATAAATATACAATAAAATTTCAAATTTTAGATACTCTTATAATTAATCTTTACCAACCATTTTCCTTACTTGCTATTTGTATAGCAATTTTAATTAATGTAGATAATTCAGAAAATATTTCTGAATTAGCTGCTGTATTGTGGAGTTTAATGGCTGCGCTTCCTAACTTAAATTCATTTATAAGAGGTAATGCGACTATACAGAACTTAATACCAGCTTTTCAACAATTTAGAGAACTTGAAAAAGAAGCTTCACAGAACAAGGAAATTTTTGGAAGAAAAGTTTTTGAAGATATAAAAAAGGAAATTAAATTCAAAAATGTTGACTTCAGTTATTATAGTGGAGAAAAAGTTTTAGAAAAACTGAATCTTATTGTAAAAAAAAATTCCATAACAGCATTAGTTGGTGAATCCGGATCAGGTAAATCAACTGTGGTTGATTTATTAATAGGACTACAAACTCCAAATATAGGAGAAATTCGAGTCGATGATGTAAATCTTATAGATTTAGATATTCAGTCATTTAGAGAAAAAACAAGTGTTATATCCCAAGATGTTTTTTTATTTAATACGTCAATATATGAAAATTTAATATGGGCAAACCCAAAAGCTACTGAAACTGAAATTGAATCAGCCTTAGATTTATCAAACTCGAGAGAATTTATAAATAAATTGGAAAATGGGATACATACTATTGTTGGTGAGAGAGGTGTAAACTTATCAGGAGGTCAAAGACAAAGAATATCAATTGCAAGAGGACTATTAAAAAAACCTGTATTATTTATTTTGGATGAACCCACAAGTTCTTTGGATTCTATATCTGAAAAATTAATTCAAGATGCTTTAGAAAAAATAGCAAGAACAACAACAACTCTTTTGATTGCTCATAGATTTTCAACAATAAAAAATGCTGATTACATTTATTTAATTCGTAGTGGAAAAATTATTCAGGAAGGAGACTTTGAAACTCTAAAAGAGCAAGAAGGTGAATTTAAAAAATTATTTGATAATCAAATTATTTAAGAAATATTAATATTTATTTTAGTAGATAATTATAATAAACAATTTAATAAATAATATAAATGTCGAAAAATAACGAAATTTTAGAAAAATACTTTGCGGAATATAAAAATTTAATTGATGATTATAATTTAAATGAAATTTCAAAATTTTTAAAAAAGTTAAAAAAATTTAAAAAAAAAATAATTATTTTTGGAAACGGTGGTAGTGCAAATATTGCAAATCATATTGCAAATGATTTTACAAATGCATCCAAATTAAGAGCAATATCTTTCTCTGATATTGGAATAATAACTTGCTACACAAATGACTATGGTTTTGATAATTGGGTCACAAAAGCAATAGAATACCATTATGAAAAAGGAGATATTATAATATTAATAAGTTCATCAGGTATGTCAATGAACATGGTTAAGGCAGCTGTCAAATGTAAAAGAGAGAATAAATACTTTGTAACTCTAAGTGGTTTTAGTAAAAAAAATAAACTTTTCAAATATGGAAATTGTAGATTCCATATAAATTCAAAATCTTACAATTACGTTGAATTAGCTCACATGCAAATTTTGATGTCGATAGTTGATTTAGTAAAAAAATAATGAATGAACGGAATTTAATTGAATTTATTAATGAAAAACCATCTAGTAATGAATTATATGATCTTAAATTCTCTGATAGAGTTAATAGATTTTATATAGAGAGATATACTAATAATCTTAAACTATTTTTTAAAAATATTAAGAATGTAATTTTTTTTCTTAATTTAATAATATTAAAAAAAAAAATCAAATCATTATCAAACCAATATTTTATTAAAAAATTTCTTAAGGACACAGGTTTTTCTGATTTTAATTTAAGTCGACTTATACAATTAAAAGAATTGATAATAAAAAAAAAACCAAAAAAAATATTAGAGTTAGGATCAGGCGTAAGTACTGTTTTTATGTCATATTTAATTAATGATTTAAAATTAAATTGTAAAATTTATTCTTATGATAATGATAATGATTATATTAATAAAATAATTAAAAATTCTTCCAAAGATATTTTAAACAATATAATTTTTAAAGTGCATGAATTAAAATTATTTAAATTCAATAATAGACGATTTATTAAATATAATAATGATAAATATATTGAAAATATAGATATCCTATACATAGATGGTCCTGTTTTATATAAATTTAAAAACTACGAAAATATTAAATATACTAAATGTGGAGACATAATTGAGATTTTTAAAAATGTAACTGATTTGCCAAAAACCATTGTTTTAGATAAAAAATACGATCTACATCCTACTATGAAAAACTATAAAAAATATAAATCTAGATTTAACAGAATAACTCGAACAATCATTTATGAAAAAATATAATCATAAGTTATACAAGACAATTAAAGAACCTTTGGTAACAGTTTATGTTGTGTCTCATAACTATGGCAGATTTTTAAAACAATCGATCAAAAGTGTATTAGATCAAACATACAAAAATTGGGAACTATTTATAATAAATGATTATTGTAAAGATAACTCAATAAAAATTGCCAACACCTTCTCAAAAAAAAACAAAAAAATAAAAAAAGTTATCAACTTTAAAAATAAAGTTGGATTACAACATATTGCAAATAAAGTCTTAAATATTTGCAACGGAGATTATATAATAAGACTTGATGCAGATGATTGGCTTAACGAAAATGCACTCTTATTATTAGTAAATAAAGCTCAGTCTAGTAAAAAAATAGGCGCTGTTTTTGGAAATTTCTTATTTGCAAATGAAAAGAGTAAAATTGTAGGATATGACTCTGAAATTAACATCCAAAATTTTGAAAAAAATAATTTTGTTGCACCCCATGGTGCTTGCACATTGTTTAATACTAATGAATTAAAAAAAATAGGAGGATATTCAGAAGAGATCAAATCCCAAGATGGTTGGGAAATTTGGTTTAAACTCAAAGAAAGAAATCAAATTAAATCTGTAAATAATATAATTTTTTACTATAGACAACATTCGAACTCAGTATCAAAGAAAAAAAATTTAATATTATCAAGAAACAAAATAATTGAAAAAATATCTAATTCATCATTCGGCGACTACAATCTGAAATCATTAGCTATTGTACCAATCAAAGAAAATTATGAAGACATAAAAAATATCCCTTTCTTAAAATTCAAAAATGTATCTCTTATAGACAGGACTTTAGAAACAATTTGCTCTACAAAAATAAATCATATTGTAGTATCAACAAGTAGTAGTAAAATTATTTCATATTTAAAGAAAAAAAAATATAAAAAGAAAATTTTTGTTTATAAAAGAAATAAAAAATTTGAAAATTCTGTTTCTTCACTTGAAGATATTCTGATAAATTCAACTCAAAAATTTATAGATTTAAAAAAACAAAAACCTGATATAGTATTTTTTTTCAGTATTCATACTATTAGATTTGAAAATAGTCACATTGATAGAACTATTGATTTATTTAAATTTAATAATTTTGATACCATATATTCAGTATCAAAGGAACAAAATCCTACTTTTAAGTTTGATGGAAAAAAATATTCCTTATTAAATAGAGGAAGATTTAAAAACCTAGATTACCTAAGTCAAAAAATTGTTAGATTTAATGGCTCATTAATTGCTAGCTGGTGGAAAACTTTAAAAAATAAACAAATGTTTGGGAAAAATTTTGGAGTTATAGAAGTTAATGATAATGATGTTTTTCAGATAAATAACTTGAAAAGATTTTTTAAAAAGTAAATTTTTTATGAAAAATAATATTATAAAAAAAATTAAAAAGAAAAGAATTACTATTGGAATTATCGGCCTCGGATATGTAGGATTACCTCTTGCAAGAACCTTTTCTAAAAAAAAAATTAATGTAATTGGTTTTGATATAGATAAAAAAAAAATTAAAAAGCTAAGAAAAGGAATAAGCTATATTAATTATTTTAATAACAATGACATCGTTCAAATGAATAATAACTTTGCCTGTTACTCTACATTTGAAAAAATATCAGTTTGTGATGCTGTGATTTTGTGTTTACCCACACCAATAAAAAAAAATAGATCACCTGAGATGAAATATATAAACAATTCTATGAAATTAATAAAAAAATTTTTAAAAAATAATCAAATTCTTTCATTGGAAAGCACTACTTACCCAGGGACATCTGAAGAAGTCATATTACCATATCTAAAAAGATTCGATTTGGGGAAAAACTTTTTTTTAATTTACTCTCCGGAGAGAGAGGATCCTGGCAATAAAAAATTTTCCAATGAAAAAATTCCAAAAGTAGTAGGGGGTTATACTAAAAATTGTTTGATGGTAGGTTATGAATTGTACAAATTAATGGGTACAAAAATTGTCAAAGTCTCATCTCTAAAAGTTGCCGAAATGACTAAACTTCTAGAGAATATTTATAGATCTGTAAACATTGGTCTTGTAAATGAACTTAAATTGCTTTGTCAAAAAATGAAAATAAATATTTTTGAAATTATTGATGCTGCAAAAACAAAACCATTTGGATTCCAGCCATTTTATCCAGGCCCCGGATATGGTGGTCATTGTATACCAATTGACCCTTTTTTATTGAGTTGGAAAGCAAAAAAGTACAATTTTCAAACTAAATTTATAGAGTTGTCAGGAAGAATTAACGAAAAAATGCCAATTATAATTTGTGATAAAGTTAAACAATTCTTAAAACATAAAAAACAGAAAAAGTGCTTAATTATTGGTGTTGCATATAAGAAAAATGTAGATGATATGCGCGAGTCGCCCTCACTTAAAATTATTGAACATCTAGAAAAAAATAAAATAATATGTGATTATTATGATCCCTACATCACAGAGATTGGATACTTGAGAAAATTTAGCAAACCCAAAAAAAGCATTAAGCTTAATTCTAAAAACTTAAGAAAATATAATATTATAATTTTAGCTACAGATCATGATTCGATAAATTATAATTTTTTAAAAAAAAATAGTAGTATGATCTTTGACTGCAGGGGAAGATATTCATATTCTAAAAATCATAATATTATTCAATTATGAAAAATTTTGTAGTAGTTGGCGCTGCGGGTTATATTGCTCCGAAACATTTAGATGCAATAAAAAAAACAAATAATAATTTATTAGCAGCCTTTGATATAGCTGAAAATGTTGGAATTATTGATTCTTTCTTTCAAAATTCAAAGTTCTTTTTTAAGTTTAACGAATTCAGAAATTTTCTATCAAAAAATAAAAAAAAAATTGATTATTTAGTCATATGTGCACCGAACTATCTCCATTTTTTTTATATATGTGTTGGGATAAAGTATAATTTGAATATTATTTGTGAAAAGCCGATAGTTTTAAAAATATCTGAAATCGAAAAAATAAAAAAATTGCAAAAAAACTATAATAAAAAAATATTTTGTATACTCCAGTTAAGGCTTAATAGAAATTTAAAAAAAATAAAAAATAATATAAAAACTAAATCGAATTTAAAAGTTAATGTTCAATATATAACATTTAGAGGTGAGTGGTTTTTTAAATCGTGGAAAGGTAACTCAAAAAAATCTGGAGGTATAGCGGTAAATATAGGAATTCATCTTTTCGATTTATTGTGGTGGTTTTTTGGTAATGCTAAAACTATTGTCGTTTACAATAGAGGAAATAAATCTGTGTCAGGTCGTATAGAGTTTGATAGAAATAATATTGTAAATTGGAATATTTCATTAAAAAAAGAGGACTTAATTAAATATAAAACTAAAAATAATTTTTATAGACTTTTAGAAATTAATAGAAAAAAAATCGAATTTTCGGATAAATTTAGAGATTTGCATCATGAAAGTTATAAAATGATATTAAAAAATAAAGGATTTACAATATTTGATGCAGAACCAAGCTTGAGAATTTGTGATCAAATTAACAAATTTAAAATATGAAATATTTTATTCATGACACATCAATAGTTGAGAGAAATTGTAAAATTGGAAAAGGTACTAAAATATGGCATTGGACTCATATATCTAAGAATGTAAGTATTGGAAGAAACTGTGTATTAGGACAAAATGTATTTATAGGTGAGTCTGTTCGAATTGGAGATAACGTTAAAATTCAAAATAATGTCTCAATATATAAAGGTGTTATATTAAGCAATAATGTTTTCGTAGGTCCAAGTGTTGTGTTCACAAATGTCTTAATTCCAAGAAGTTTTATAAATCAAAAAAAAAAATTTAGTAAAACATTTGTAAAAGAAGGTTGTACAATAGGGGCAAATTCAACAATTATTTGTGGAAATAATATTGGCAAATACTCATTTGTTGGAGCGGGTAGTTTAGTCTCTAAATCTATAGGAGACTATGAATTTGGCTTTGGGATGCCATATAGAAAAAAAGGAAAGATTTCAAGACTTGGAAAGATATCATATGAAAATTAATTTTAATGATCTAAAAATTCAAAATAAATTAATAAGATCTAGCATTATCTCAAATTTTAAAAAAACATTTGATAGTACAAAATTTATTTTAGGTCCTGAAGTCGAGTTACTAGAAAAAAAACTTGCTGAATATACAAGTTCAAAATATTGTTTAACAACATCGAGTGGAACTGACTCGCTTTTAATTTCACTAATGGCCCTTGGTATTAAAAAGGGTGACGAGGTGATTACAACTTCATTTACATTTGTCTCTACTGCTGAAGTAATTTCTAGATTAGGAGCCAAAATAATATTTGCAGATATTTCTAGGGAAGATTACAACATAGATGTTGACTCTCTCAAAAATAAATTAACAAATAAAACAAAAGCTATAATTGTTGTTTCTCTATTTGGGCAAACTGCCAATTTTAGAAGAATAAAAAATGTTGTGAAAAAAATACCAATAATAGAGGATGGTGCACAGAGTTTTGGCTCTTCTCATTATGGAATTAAAAGTTGCAATTTAAGTTTAATAGGATGTACAAGTTTTTTTCCAAGTAAGTCGTTAGGTTGCTATGGAGATGGAGGGGCCATATTTACAAATAATAAAAAAATATTCAAAAAAATGAAAATGATCAGGCAACATGGTCAAATTAAAAAATATGACTATAGATTACTTGGTATAAGTGCTAGGCTGGATACATTGCAAGCTATTGTATTGCTTGAAAAAATTAAATTGTTAGACGCGGAAATAAGTAAAAGAAAAAAAATCTTTAATCATTACTATACAAATTTATCAAAAATTAATGGAATTCAAATAAATAATATTAAGAAAGGTAATAAATCAAACTATTCGGTATTATCTATACTAGTGAAGAAAAATCGTTCAAAGTTTATAAAATACTTAAAAAAAAATAAAATACCTACAACAATATATTATCCAAAGCCACTTGATACATTTAAAATTTTTAATAAAACAAAAAAAATAACTCCAATTTCACTAGAAATATCTAAAAAAATATTGAGTTTACCCATGTCTGCTTATTTAAGTAAATCCAAACAAGAGTATATAATAAGCAAAATTAAACAGTATTTTTTATAATGAACAGGAATGTTTTTTTTGAAAAATATAATTTACAAAAGGGAAAAAAGTTTCAAAGTTTCCAAAATTACCTGAAGCAGAAAAGCAAAAAAGAATATAAAGATATACTCAAATTATTTTCAAAAATTTTAAATAATTATCATGGCATAAATTTAACATCAAAAAACTGGAACTACATCATTGGCCCTTGGTTAAAATATATTTTGGATATAATTAAACACAAAGAATTAATTT
>CACJZT010000013.1 GCA_902598015.1 uncultured Pelagibacteraceae bacterium | reverse complement strand
GGATTAGCCTTCGATTATCCAAAATATTCGAAAAAAAAATATTCTAAAGATCAAATTTATGCAAAAAACAATAAGTTAGGTTTATGGAGTATGGAATTTGATTATCCATGGATATGGAGAAAAAATAATAGATAATTTATATTAAACTGTGATTCTTTTTAGAAAGTATTTTTTATTTTTTGGTCTATTATTTTTAACTGCTTGCTCATCTATACCACAAAATACAGCAGATGGCTGTTCAATATTTTCTGAGAGATATCTTTGGTATAAACACGCAAAAAAAACTGAAAAAAAGTGGGGAACACCAATCAACTTACAATTAGCAATAATAAAAATGGAATCTGATTTTGACTGGCTCGCTAAGCCTGCGCGTCAAAAATTATTTAAAGTTATACCTTATAAAAGACCTTCTAGTTCATTTGGATACTCACAAGCTATTAAAGGTACTTGGAAACAATATAAAGATGAGACTGGAAATAAATATGCTTTAAGAACTAGATTTAAAGATAGTGTTGATTTTATTGGCTGGTATACAAACAAAACGGAAAAAATTTTAAAGGTTTCAAAAAAAGATGCTTTCAGACAGTATATTGCTTATCATGAAGGCTGGGGAAATTATAAAAATTATAAAAGCAATCAGAAAGTTATAGTATTGGCAAAAAAAGTAGAGGGTTATTCAAATAAATTCAAGAAGCAGCTTAATAAATGTAGTAAATCTTTGACGACTAGAAAATATATTATTTTTTAATCAGCTGCTTTTCTAGCTCCAGATCTACTGCATCTATTCTCTTTGTATTTTTTGCTAGTGTTAAGTACATAGTTGGCGTCACATATAATGTAAAGAATGTTGAAATAATCATTCCACCAAAGATTGTTGATCCAACTGCTAATCTAGACGCCTCACCTGCGCCTGGACCTATGTTACCTACTATAAGAGGTAACATTGCAATCATGGTGCTTAATGAAGTCATTATGATTGGTCTTATTCTTAATTTGCAAGCTTCCATCAATGCTTCCTCAATTTTTGCACCTGTTGTTCGAATTTGATTAGTATAGTCGACGATTAAAATACTATTTTTAGTGGATATACCGATTAATATAATCAAGGCAATTTGTGAAAATATATTTATCGAACTATTTAAAAATAAAATGAATACAAGACCTCCAAAAACAGCAAGAGGAACAGTCAATATAATAATAAAAGGATGAACAAACGAATTAAAAGTAGCAGCCATAACTAAATATGCAGTTATTAATGCTAAAGCGAAAATAAGAAATATTTCGTTACTTGTCTCTTTTAGTTCTTCGGACTTACCTTTCCAAGTTATTTGATTTTGAGGAGCAACTCTCAACATTACGTCTTCTAAATATTTTATAGCTTCAGACAATGTATATTCTTCAGATAAAGCTGCCGATATAGTTACTGCTCTTTGTCTATTATATCTAGGTAATGATTCGGCAGTTCCTTTCTCTTCAAATTCTACCAAACTTGCAACAGATACTAATTTTCCAGTAGTTTCAGATCTTACAAATATCTTTGATAAGCCATCTTTATCTCGTCTATCTGCTAAATATTGCTGAAGAATTATGGGGTATTCTCTTCCTTCTTTATTATATGTTGTAACCCTCTTTCCACCGTATAATGTTTCGAGAGTTCTACCAATATTTTCTATTGAAACTCCTAAATCATTTGCACGATTTTTATTTGTGATTAATTTTACTTCAGGTTTATTTTTTGTGTAATCACTTTCAATTCTAAACATATTTCTATTTCTTCTTAGCTCTCTTAAAACTTGACTTTGAATTTGCTCTAACTCTTCATAACTTGTTCCATAAATCACCATTTGAACTGGTTTATTGTAGCTAGAAACTCTTATAGATTGGGGAGATATAGGAAACGCAAACGTCTCAGGCACACTAACAACTTGTCCAATAGCTTCTCTTAATACAACTTGTGTGCTCTTTTCTCTATTTTTCCATTCATCTAAAAGTGCAATTATAATAAATGTATTATATGAAGTTGCGGACCTACCGAAACCAGGTACCCTCATAATTAATCTTTGGTAAGGGCTGTCTTCTGCCTGTAACAATTTTAATATTCTTCCCTCAATTATTTGGGCTTTTTCTTGTGTGTACTCGAATGAACTCCCTTCATCTGTAGAGCCAATTATTAAATAAGCCCCCCTATCTTCTAATGGTATCAATTCTTTCTTAGTAAAGTTAAACAAATAAATTGAAGCTGCAATTAATAAAATTATAAATATCGAAATTGTTTTCTGTTTATTAATCCAAAATTTTAAGGTGTCAGTGTAAAATTCTGTAAAAGATTTAAATCCATTATTGAATTTTTTTACAAAAAAATTTATTTTTTCTTTTTTATTTAAAAACTTACTTCCTAACATTGGTGAAAGGGTTAAAGCCACAAACGAAGAAACAACAATTGAGAAAGATAGTGCTATTGCAGTTTCTTTAAACAAGGTACCAGATATACCCTCAATAAAAATTAAAGGTAAAAAAACTGCAACTAAGATTAAAGTTGTAGCTATTATCGCAAATGTTATTTGCCTTGAGCCTTTATAAGCAGCCACAAGTGGCGTTTCTCCTTTTTCAATTCTTGTATAAATTGCATCTGTCATTATTACAGAATCATCAGTTATTATTCCAATTGCTAAAATAAAACTTAGGAGAACAAATATATTTATAGAAAGATCAAATATATATAAACCTAAAAACGAACCAATTAAACTTACTGGCAAAGCTACAGCTGGTACAATTACAGCTTTAAGGTTTCCTAAAAACAAGTAAATTATTACCACGACTAAAATAAAAGCAATAATTAAACTTTTATAAACTTCCTGTATTGCAGTTCCTACGTAAGTTGCTCTATTAAATGCTATTTCTAACTTTAAACCATCTGGTAAAGATTGATTTAAAACGTTTATTTTCTCTTTAATTTGGTTTGAAAGTTCGACAGTTGATGCTCCACTTTTTGCGTATATTCCAATCCCAACTGTCTTTAAATTAGCTGCATTTTTTCTTTGAGCTTTAAATAAAGTTTTTTCAGAAACTGGACCAAGCTCAACATTTGCAATATCAGAAAGGGTTGTGACTTTATCTTTGTTTTTCTTAAGAGGAAGTTGCTTGATTGTTTCAATGTTAGAGTAAGATTTATCAATATTAAGAGTTAAATCTTTGTTACTAGCTTCTAAAGTTCCTGCGGGGATGTTTATATTTTCATTTCTTAATGCTCTCTCGACTTCCTGAATAGTAAGATTATTGGCTGCTAATTTGATAGGATCTACCCAAACTCTAACACTTAGCTCTCTTAATCCGCCGACTAAAATTCTACCAACATTTGGTACACTCGAAAAGGCATCTATAAGATATCTTTCTGCATAATCACCCAAATCTAAATCATTCCAAGTTGGTGACGATAGCGCAACCCACATTGTAGTTGTAAAACCTGCTGCTTGTTTCAAAATTTGAGGTGGGTTTGCTTGATCTGGCAAATTGTCCGCAACTCTTGATACTCTTTCTCTTATGTCATTTGCTGCATCATCTAAATCTATATCTGTATTAAAATAAATATTTATTCTACTTCTTCCATTAAGCGAACTAGAATCAATGTTCTTAATTCCTTCCGCTCCTCCTATAACATCCTCTATTTTTTGTGTTATTTCTTCATCAACAATTTCAGCTGAAGCAGATTTATAATCAGTTTGTACCTGTACCACTGGAGGCTGTATGCCATCTGGTAATTCTCTAACAGGTAATTCCCAAAATACAAAAATTCCAAAAATAATTAGTATCATTGACATTACCCATGCAACGACAGGTCTTTTAATACTAACTTCAGTTATATACATGTATTAATTATTTTTTATTTTCTTGTTTTTCAGAGTCAGACTTTTTAAATATATTTAATTTTTGTAACCACGCAAACATACCATTCTTGTTTTCTTTAGTATCTTTTTTCTTTTTTCCACCCCAACTAGATTTGTTTTGATTTGCTACTTTAGCACCCTTTTTTATAGGTCTTATTATTAAATTTGGTCTGACTTTTTTTGTACCCTCAGCAACAACTTTGTCACCAACTTTTAGACCATTTAAAACTTCAACAAAACCCAGGTATCTATCGCCGGTATCAATATTTGTTTTTAATACTTTATTTTTTTCGTCAACTTTATAGATAAATATATTATCACCTTCCACTATTGTGCTGGTATCTGGGATACTTAAGCTTTCTCTTGTATCATATTTTATTGAAATTTCTAAAAATGAGCCAGGCAAAATTTCACCAGATGTATTGTCCATTTTTATCCTTGTTGGTAATGATCTAGTATCCTCACTAATTCGACTAGCTAATGAGTCAACTTCACCTTTATAGGTTTTATCTTTGTATCCAGAAAATTTTATATCAACAGGTAAACCAACTTTAATAAATGGAACAAACATTTCAGGTATATCTACATCACAATAAATAATACTGGTATTTTCGAGATTAACTAAGATTGATGATTTTGAAACTTCTATATCTTCTGAAAATTCTCTTTTTCCAATTGTTCCATCAAACTGAGCAGTAATTTTTCTATTTTTAAGTTCTGCAATTACATCACCTTTTTTTACTTTTTGATTAAAGTTTATAGGTTTAAGTATTTCATACTTCTCAATTTTATAGGATTGTGTTTTAAATGGTCTAGCTGTTCCGTATGTGCTTATTAAATTTTCAAAAACTCTATTTTCAGCTGAAGTAACAATTATTCCTGGAGGTGGTCTTTTACTAAATTTCTTTTTAAAATGATTTCCAATCATTGTTCTACCAACAATCACTGTAGCTATAATTAAAAAGAAAATTATTATTATGCTTGTAATTTTTGTTGATCTTTTCATATTTTATATTTTACCATATTCAGCCCATGAGCCATCATAAATGACTGGAGAATACATATTATTTACTTGAGAATATGCAAGTGCCAAAACACATGCTGTGATCCCAGAACCGCATGAAAACACAACATTTACTGGGTCATTTAAAGATAAATCGTTAAAATTAGAAGAAATTTCAGATTTACTTTTAAAAGTAAAATCGTCATTGATAAGGGTTTTAAACGGTAAGCAAATTGAATTAGGTATTGAACCACTTCTTACATTTTTTCTTGGGTCTGGAGTTGTGCCATTAAAACGATCTTTGCTTCTCGCATCAACTAAATCAAATTTTTTTTTAATTATATTTTGATCAATCTGATCTTTGTTCTTAACCATTTCATTATTTTCTTTTGCTTTGTAGCTGGTTATTTGAATAATTTCATTATTATCAGAAGTTATTCTTTTTTCTTTTTTCCATTTATTAAAACCTCCATCTAAAACATGTACTTTCTTTTTATCATGGCCAAAGTAAATTAAATTAAACCATACTCTACAAGCACTTAAAACATCAGAATTATCATAAATCACAATTTCGTCTTCGTTAGATATGCCCATAGATGATAGTATATTTTCCCACGAACTAATATCCGTTAACATATGTGGTAAGTCAGTTGATTTATTACAATTTTCGTCAATATCAAAAAAAATTGCATTTGGTATATGCTCTTGATTAAATTCTTCTTTACCACTTCTTTTTGTTGCAGGCATATGCCAAGAGCCATCAATTATTTTTACATTTGAGAGATTTTTTTCTAGCCACTCAGTTGATATAAGTGACATTAGAAACTTTTTTCCAAATATTTCTGATGATAATCTTCGGCCTTGTTATAATTTTTTGATTTTGATATTTTGGTAACGATTTTACCTTTAAATTTTTCATTAATCTCTTTCAATACTTTGTTAGCGATTTTATTTTGATTTTCATCATGAACAAATATTTCACTTCTATACTGAGTACCTACATCTGGACCTTGCCGGTTTAAAGTAGTTGGGTCATGAAATTCAAAAAAATTTCTTATTATTTCCTCATAAGAAATTTTAGTATTGTCAAATTCAACCTTAACTACTTCTGCGTGATTGGTGTCACCATAACATACTTCTTTATAAGATGTCTTCTCAGTATTACCTCCACAATATCCGACCTCTGTATTTATTACTCCATCTAACTTGCTAAATTTTATTTCGGGTCCCCAAAAACATCCAAGTGCTAAAGTTGCTATTTCCATTGCTAAAAATTTTAATTAATCTAAAGTTATTACCATGCTTTCCAAAAATCAATTAGGCTTTTTTTACATGTTTTTATCAATATGTGCCTTTTCATTTATGGATGTAATAGTCAAGTGGTCATCAGATTATCCAATTGGACAGGTAATGTTCTTTAGAGGTCTATTTGGTATTTTGCCAATTATTTTTTTAGTTCCTAAGACAAGGTTTAGAGATTTTTACAAAACAAATAGACCAGGATTACATTTAATTAGATGTTGTTCAGGACTGATAGCTTTAGCTGCAATATTTTTGGCACTAAGAAACCTACCACTTGCAACAGTGACAAGTATTTCATTTGCTGCACCTATATTTACAACTTTGCTTTCAATATTTTTACTAAGTGAGAAAGTAGGAGTATATAGATGGGCCGCAGTATTTGTTGGTTTTATTGGTGTTTTAGTAATTACCCAACCAGGATTTTCCAGCTTAAATATTTATTACTTATTTCCAATTATCTTTTGTATTGGAATGTCTTACGTTGCAATTACAATTAGAAAACTTTCATCCACAGAACCAGTCTGGTTGATCTCATTCTTTTTTTCTTTTGCAATTACAATTGTTGGAGTTTTATCAATACCATTTGGTTGGATCATGCCAACTTTCAATGATTTCTTACTTTTATGTACAATTGGCTTGTTGGGAGGAACAGCTAATTTATTATTAAGTCAATCATATAAATTATCTGAGGTTTCTCTGGTTACACCTCTTAAATATTTAGGATTAATATTTGCAATATCTTTTGGATATTTTATTTGGGATGAAATTCCCACAATTAAAACATTGATGGGTGCTTCACTGGTAATAATATCATCAATCATTATATTTCGAAGAGAAATATATTTAAATAAACAAGTAACGGTAAGTAGAAATGAGTAAGGCACCACCATATTGGACAAAAGCTAGAACATATCTTTCAAAAAAAGATAGTATTATGAGATCATTGATTAAAAAATATAAAGATAATAATTTAACTACTAGAAAAGATGTCTTTTATTCTTTATGCAAAAGTATAATAGGACAACAAATAAGTGTTGCTGCTGCAGATTCTGTCTTCAAAAAATTTGAATCGGCATGTAAAAAAAAAATTAATCCAAAAACTGTTTCTAAGCTTAAAATATCACAACTTAAAAAATGTGGTCTTAGTCGTCAAAAAATAAGGGGGATCTTAGAAATGTCTCAAAAATTTAAAGATAAAACTTTTAATCCAAGACTGATTCCGAAAATGAGCGATGAAGAAGCAATTATGTATCTATCAACTTTAAGACAGATAGGAAGATGGTCAGCAGAGATGATTTTGTTATTTACTTATAATAGGTCTAATATCTGGCCAGTTCAGGATATTGGATTATTAAGAGCAATATCAAATAACTATAAAAAAAAATATTTTCCACCTGAAACTTTTATAAAAAAACTTCAAAAAAGATTCTCCCCATATTGTTCTGTTGCCACTTGGTATTTGTGGCGTTCAATTGATGACGATACTATTCAGTATTAGCACCTTCCACGATAAACATATGTCTTTTTGTAGTTCGTTCTGCATAAGACCAAGCTTTTAAATAATCTTCTGAGTCATGACAAGATATGGCTTTGTTATAACTGGGAAATTCCCATATGACGGTTCTTAATATTTTATCACCACTATAATATTTTAGCTTTCCTCCTCTAACTACAGGAGTACCACCAAATTTTTTTATAACTGGTATTGCATTTTCACCATATTTTTTTAGGTTATCTTGATCTGAAATCTCTGTATACAAACTCACCCAATATGCCTTCATATTTGCCCCTTTTCTAAGTTATTCCATTCCTTCAAATATCATATGTTCTCTAATTACATTATCTTTAAGATATGTTCTTGCCTCAACATATTCTTCAGAATCGTAGCATTTTTTAGCAGTTTCCACGTCTGGGAACTCTGCAAGTGCTATTCTAACCATTTCTCTACCCTCAAGTGCAATGTTATTAGCACTTCGAGCTAAAATTTTTCCAGAATGTTTTAATACAGCTTCCTTTGCTTTATCTGCATATTTTTTCATTCTTTCAGGGTCTTTAATTTCACTGTAAGTTGCAATCCAGTAACCTTTCATAATTCTCCTTTTTAATTTTTTTTTTTTATGATACCAAATTTTATGGCAGAAAAATTAATAATCAATTATGAAGATTATAAATTAGCAGTTGAAAAGTTAGCTCTTACAATTGAAAAAAATTACAAACCATCTGTTTTAGTCGGAATAATGAGGGGTGCAGCACCTATAATTGATATGCTATCAAGAATATTTAAATTGCCCACTGCTTATGTTGTTATTCAAAGTTATTCTGGAGAAACTGTAGAAAATAAACAGGGCGAACTTATTTTTGCAAGAGACATAAGCTCAATAGCTAAAAATGAAGACTTTAAAAATGTTTTATTAGTTGATGATTTATCCGATACTGGACTTACATTAAATGAAAGTATTAAATGGTTAAAAAATTATGCTCCAGTGAAAAACCATATTCAAGAAATAAAAACAGCTTGTCTTTGGAAAAAAAAATCCTCTTCTTTTACCCCAGATTTTTGTCCAATTTTACTAGATGGAGATCCTTGGATAGTTCAACCTTCAGAATATTATGATGAAATAGATATTAATGGTTTAAAGAAAAAACATTCATAAAAAAAGGCCAACTATATAAGTTGGCCTTTTAAATTTTTTTTAAAAATTATTTTGGAATATCTCCTTCAACACCTTTTACATAAACACTCATTCCAGCTAACATTCCATCATCAGCAACTTTCCCTTCTGCAACTAATATATTACCTTTTTGGTCATATATAGGACCTGTGAACGAATGAACTTTTCCTGATGCTAGATCTTTTTGAAGCTGCTCTACTTCTTTAACTAAGTCAGCACCCATTGCAGAATTATATGGTCCCATAGCTACCATACCTTCCTTTAATCCATGCCATGTGTCTTGTTGATTCCATGTGCCATCTCTTGCAGCAATAGCTCTTTCAACATAATATGGTGCCCAATCATCTATAATTGAAGTCAAAATTGATTTAGGAGCAAATCTCTGCATGTCACTTGCTTGACCAAATGACCATACACCTGCTTTCTCCGCTGTTTGAACTGGTGCTGTACTATCTGTATGTTGCATAATTACATCTGCACCTTGATCGATTAAAGCTTGCGCTGCTTCAGCTTCTTTACCTGGATCGTACCAAGTAAACACCCATACAATCTTAGTTTTAATATTTGGATTGACCTTTTGTGCAGCAAGAGTCATTGCATTAATTCCTCTTATTACTTCAGGAATTGGAAAAGACGCAATATAGCCAATCGTGTTAGTTTTAGTCATTTTTCCAGCAATATGGCCTAAAAGAGTTCTTCCTTCGTAAAATCTTGCAGAATAAGTAGAAACATTTGAGTGTTCTCTCTTATAACCTGTTGCGTGTTCAAATTTTACATTTGGAAAATCTTTTGCAACTTTGTTAGTTGGATCCATATATCCAAAACTTGTTGTAAAAATTAAGTCATGGCCAGATTGAGCCAGTTGTCTTATCACTCTTTCTGCATCAGCGCCTTCTGGAACACTTTCAACAAATGTTGTTTTTATTCCAGCTGCCTCTACAGCGTTTCTACCTTCATGATGTTGAAATGTCCATCCATGGTCACCAGTTGGGCCAACATAGACAAAACCAACTTTAAAATCTGCACTTGAGTTTACACTAAACCCAAGTAGAAAAATTGCAGAAATTAAATATTTAAAAAAGTTTTTATACATTTTGAATTTCCCCTTTAAATTTTTTTTGTGAAGCTTTAAGTTAATCAAAATTCAAAAAAAAAAAATAATTATTTTCGAATAGCTAACATTACTTTTCCTTATAGAATATTCTTCCTAAGGAAGTTGGGGTATTAAGTTTTATTTTTCTACTGTCACGAGAGATTACAACTAAAACTATTATTGTCATCAGATAAGGTAATGCACTTAAAAATTGAACTGGTATTCTAAACCCTATTGCTTGCATATGTAATTGTAGAATTGTAATCCCACCAAAAATTAAAGCACCAATTAAAACTTTTATAGGACTCCAGGTTGCAAATACAACCAAAGCCAAAGCTATCCATCCTCTTCCAGCTGTCATATTTTCAATCCACTGTGGAGTGTATATTAAAGATAGATATGCACCTGCCAAGCCACACATGGCTCCTCCATAAAGAATACAACAGTATCTAACTAGAATAACATTTATACCTTGATTAGATGCCGAAACAGGCGAATCACCAACAGCTCTAACAACCAAGCCTAATTTAGTTTTTTTCAAAAAAAAATTAGTTAAAAATGGTAAAGCAAAAGCAAAATATAAAACTATAGAGTGTCCAAATAATATTGGACCAAAAAACGGAATACTTTCTTTTAAACTTGAAAATAAAATTGGAAATTCTTTTCCAGGGATACCAACAAAATTTTTTCCTAACATTGCAGATAAACCAATGCCAAAAATAGTTAATGCCAAACCTGTTGCAACATGGTTTGTAAGAAGAGATTGCGTTAAAAATCCAAAGATTATTGAAATTATAACTCCTGATAACATAGAGCCTACGACTGCTATAAAAAGGTTGTCTGTTATTACCATTAAAGCAAAACCAGATATTGCTCCGATTATCATCATTCCTTCGACACCTAAATTTAAAACGCCTGATCTTTCAGTAATCAATTCACCTGAAGCAGCAAGTATTAATGGCACTGATGAAGCCATTATTGATCCTATCAGAATTCCTATAAAACTAATGTCTAAGCTCATTTTTTTTTAAACTTAAAATTTTAACTTTGAAAAAAAGCAAATAATCAGATGCGAGTAAAAAAAATAAGATCATACCCTGAAAGACTTGGCCGGTATATTTTGGTATTTGTAAAAAAATTTGAGCCGTTTCAGCACCGAGGTATGTCAATGCAACAACCAAAGATGCAAAAATAATGCCAAAAGGATTAAGACGACCTAAAAAAGCAACAATAATTGCTGTAAAACCGTAATCGGGGGATATCATTCTATGCAGTTGTCCAATAGGTCCAGTAATTTCACCAACTCCAGCTAATCCCGCGCAAGCACCACTAATCATAAAAACAACCAAAATCATGGTTTTTCCTTTAAACCCAGCATACTTAGCAGTTTTTAAACTTAAACCAGATACTTTAATCTGAAAGCCTAAATAGGTTTTATAAAGAACAAACCAACTCAGCATAACTGCTGCAAGAGCTAAAAAAATACCAGTATGAATTCTCAAACCCTCAAATAATAATGGCATTCTAGATGAGTCACTAAATTGTCTTGTTTCAGGAAAATTAAAACCTTCAGGATTACTCCATGGCCCCACTACTAAGTAATCTAAGAGTAGCTTTGATACATAAACCAACATAAGACTAACTAAAATCTCGTTTGTATTAAAATATGTTTTAAGGATTGCTGGGATAAGTGCAAAGATCATTCCCCCGATTGCTCCAGCAATTATAATTAAAGGCAGAATATAAAAACCTTCTTGATTATAAAATAAAAGAGCAACTCCTCCTCCTACAATCGCACCAAAAGTTAATTGTCCTTCTGCACCAATATTCCAATTATTACTTTTAAAACAAAATGATAAACCAATAGCAATTAAGCAAAGAGGGGTTGCTTTGAGTAGCAATTCACTGAGTCCATATAAATTTGAAATTGGAGTTAAAAAGTAAAACTTAAGTGCTTCTATTGGATTAAAACCTAAAATATAAAAAATTATTCCACCGCCTAAAATTGTAAGTATGATTGCAATAAAAGGAGTAAAAAAATATAATGCCATTGGTACATCATTTCTTTTTTCAATTTTAATCAATGGAACCTCCTCCCATTAGAACTCCTAATTTTTCTGGAGTGACTTCCTCTGAAGGCATTATTTTTGAAAGCTTGCCTTTGTAAATAACTGCAATTCTATCACTGAGTTTTAATAACTCCTCCGTATCTGTAGAAATTAAAATCGTTGATTTTTCTTGATTGTTAATTTTTATAAGTGTTTCATGAATATAATTGATTGCACCCACATCGAGCCCCCATGTTGGATTGTAACAAATTAATAATTCCGGAGCTGTAATTAACTCTCTCCCTAAAATAAGTTTTTGTAAATTTCCACCCGATAGAAATTGACTTTTTAATTCAACATTGTCCGTATTTACTGAGAAGTCAGATAATATTTTCTTTGAATGCTCTTTAATTTTTTTTTCATTTACCAAACCTTTTTCAAAAAAGTTTGATGACTTAAAATTATTTAAAGCTACATTTTCATATATTTTTAATTCAGGCACAGCCGCTTGAGATATTCTATCTTCAGGAGAAAAAGCCATTAAATACTCTCGTCTTTGTTTTGGATTTAATTTAGCAATTTCCTTATTTCGAAAAATGATTGATGTATCAGGTGTAATTATTTCCCCACTCAAAATTTGAAAGAGTTCGTTTTGACCATTGCCAGAAATACCCGCTATACCTAAACATTCTCCTTTCTTTACAGAAAAATTTAGATTAACTAAATTTGTTTCAAAAGGATCATCGCTATAAAAATTTAAATGTTTTACTTTAAATATCTCATCTTTATTTTTGGAAATATTAATTTTTTTCTTAATTTTCGCTAGTTTTTGACCAACCATCTTATTTGCGAGAGTTTCAACTCTTTCATTTTGTGTTTGGCTAACTGATACAACCTTACCTTTTCGCATTACAGCAACCTCATCACATAAAGACAAAACTTCTTTTAACTTGTGAGTTATGTAAATAATTAATATTCCTTCGTCACAGAATTTTTTTAAAGATATAAATAATTCCTCTGTTTCCTGCTCAGTCAAAACAGATGTAGGTTCGTCCATGATTAGAACTTTAGGGCTTCTTAAAAGACATCTTATAATCTCAACTTTTTGCTTTTGCCCTGCTGATAAATTTAATACAGGAACGTCAAGGTCAATACTAAAGTTATATTTTTTTAATATTTCATTTATTCTTACCCTTAAACTTTTGTTATCTTCAGTTGCATCTATACTTAAGTTTTCAAATACTGATAAAGTTTCAAATAAATTGAAATGCTGAAAAACCATTCCAATTTTATTTTTCTTGGCATCGAGTGGAGAACTTAATTTTAAATTTTTTTCATTTAAAAAAACCTCACCATTATCTGGGCTTACTACACCAGACAAAATTTTTACCAATGTAGATTTTCCAGCTCCGTTCTCTCCTAATAGTGCGTATATTTTTCCACTTTTAAATTGAAGAGATACATTATCATTAGCTATACATCCTGGATATATTTTTGATACATTTGATATTCTTAAGTCTGTTGCCATAGCATTTCTTTAATATAATAAATCAATAACTCAATAATCTTTAAAATTTCCTATCTTTTCAAATTTGTATTAAATTCAAACAATTTAATGAAAGTTTTGAACAAATTGTTAACATAATTCAACTTTAGGTATGTATTAATGATTATTGCTTTTAAAAATAATACTTTATCAAAAAAATTTATTGCTCTGTTTATCACATTAACAATAATTCTTTTAACTGGATGCCAAACAATTAAAAAGAAATCTGATGAAGTGGCTGAAAAAGAGAACGAAAAATTTGGTCAATTCGTTGGAAAAGAAGTTAATGAGATGAGATTAGAATTAGGCTCACCTTCAGAAGATTTTGTCAATGAACTTGGAAATGAAATGCTTATCTACAAAACAAAAAAATATGGAATTCCTTGTGAAAGAAAATTTGAGGTGAATGCATCAGGGGTTATTATCGGATTTAGCTCTAGTGGATGCATTTAGTCTTGTGGGGACTAGCCCCACAAGCAAGGTACTTATTTAATTTCAATAAGTTTCTTTTTTTTATGTTCCGGGATAATCCTTTCACATGCGATTGTTAAAAGACCATCTTTTAACTCTGCACCATTCACTTTTACATCATCTGCAATTGTAAATGATCTCGCAAATTGTCTTTGCGATATACCTTTGTGGATTATCTCTCCATCTTGGTTTTTGTTTTCACTTCTATCAACTTGTTTAGTTCTTACAGTTAATAGATTATCTTCAAACTCTACCTCAACATCTTTTTTGCTAAAACCAGCTAAAGCAACCTCAATTGAGTACTTATCTTTGCCAGTTCTTCTTATGTTGTAAGGCGGGTAGTTTGATTGCATACTTAAACCACCATTGCCCAACATACTTTCGAATTGGTCAAACATATCGTCAAAACCAATTGAGAAAGGCCTAAGTGAGTTGAAAATTGATAGATCCTTACTTGTCATATTATCCTCCTTTAATTAAGCAAGTTTATTTATTGCTAGCCCCATTAGGCGACTAACAAGATTTATATGGTAATTAATTTTGATATTTCAAGATCAAGTATTTAATTTTCCAGCTATTTTCAAAGCGAATGCGTAGTCAACTGCAATCTCCTCAATTGCTCCATCTCTTCCAGATTTTCCTCCATGACCTGCATTCATTTCTGTTTTTAATAAAAGTAAATTGTTATCCGTTTTGTAATCCCTTAATTTTGCAGTAAATTTTGCTGGCTCATCAAATAATACCCTGTTATCACTTAGACTTGTTGTTATCAAAATGTTTGGGTAATCCATCTTTTTAATATTGTTATAAGGTGCATATGAAAATATGTAATCAAAATGTTCTTTTTTATCTTTAGCATTTCCAAATTCATCAAATTCGCCGACTGTTAATGGTAACGAATGGTCTAGGTTCGTGGTCAAAGAGTCAACGAAAGGAACAGCCATAACAATACCCAAAAATAAATCAGGCGCTTGGTTAACAACGGCTCCCATTAAAAGACCTCCAGCAGATCCGCCCATTCCAATAATATTACCTTTAGACGTAAACTTTTTTTCAATTAAAAATTTTGCAGAAGCAATGTAATCTTCAAATGTATTTTTTTTGTTTAATAATTTTCCCTCTTTCCACCATTTCATTCCTTTTTCCATACCGCCTCTAATATGAGAAGTTACCCATATAATATCTCGTTCAATTAAACTTATTCTGGTTGAGGAAAAACTTGGTGACATAGAACTTCCGTATGATCCGTATCCATATAATAATAATTTTGCAGATCCATCTAATTTAGTTTTTTTATGTCTTGTTATGGTAATAGGAACCATTCTTCCGTCATGAGAGGCACACTCTAACCTTTCAACTATGTAGTCATCAGAATTATGGCCACTAGGAATCTCTTGTTCTTTAACTAATTTTTTCTCCTTTGTTTTAAGATTGTATAGGTAAGTCCTTCCAGGAGTTTTTGGTGATGAATATGATAAATAAACTGTATCAGTATTTCTAGCTCTTTGGGTTAACGACACACCAGGAACAATAACTTTTTCATCTGAAAAAAATATTTCTTCTTCTTCATCATTTTTTGGATTTCTTAATATTAATTTTGATAATGCGTTAGAAGTTTCAGATCTTATAATCCAATCATTTAAAAAAATTAATCCTCCAATTAAAACCTCTTCTCGTGCAGGTATAAATATTTCCCACTCCTTTTTTTCTAAATCATTTGTCTTTTCGATCTTAAAATCTTCTGCATCTTCATTTGTATGTTTATAGAAATTACCATTCCATGAATTGACCGAATATATTATCCCTCTTTTTCTTTTATCAATTAGTTTTGGTTTTGGAATTATTTCATCTGCTTTGAAATAATACTGTTCGGACGTATTATGATCAGATGATGTAATAAAAAAATACTTTTCATCAGAGCTAAGACCTATTCCTACAGTAAATGCTTCACTTTCTTCTTTAAATATAAGAATATCTTTACTGGTAGGAGTTCCAATTTCATGCCTGTAAATTTCTCTTGGTCTGTGATTGTCATCAAGCTTAGAATAAAAAATATATTTATCATCTAAGCTAAATGTTATTCCGCCACTTGTATTTTCAATTTTTTCACCAACTTGCTCTCGACTTTTAATATCTCTTATATGTATAGTGTAATATTCAGATCCTTTTAAATCTAATGAATAGGCTAGTAATTTATCATTATAGCTAACTTCTAAGTCTCCAAGCCCAAAATATTCTGTTTTAAGCTTTTCTTTTTCTAAATCACCATTCCAAATTTCTTCTATTTCGTCAGTGTCAATTTTTTTTCTTAACTTTATAGAGTAGTTTCCTTTTGTTGTTGTTTTTGTCCAGTAGCTATATCTTACATCTTTAAATGGAAGAGACTCATCATCAAGTTTAATTCTACCTTTTATCTCATCAAATAAAACTTTTTGAATATCCTTTGTATCTGACATTTGATGACTAAAATAATCATTTTCATCCTCAAGATATTTTCTAACCTCTGGTAATAATTTTGAACTATCTTTCAATACTTCAAGTATGTTTTCCTGATGTATCCAACTATAATCGTCTTCCCAGGTTACGTTGTGACAAGATTTTAATTCTGGTTTTTTTTTAAGCTGTGGTATTTTCATTTAAATTTAATTAATTTATGAATATTTTTTTTGCAATACTAATTATCTTTATAATTCTTTATATTTTACTCAATTGGTTTGCTAAAACTTCAACAAAAAAAATATCAAAATTTTTAAGAACATTTATTATAATTTCTTCAATATTGTTAGCGGTAATAATGGCATATGCTGGAAGGTACATTTTTTCTTTACCTTTTATGTTGGCCATTTTGCCATTAATAAAGACAAAGGCTGGTATTTCGTTATTTCAATTGTTTAGATTATGGGGCCTTTTAAGAGTATTGAAAAATTCTGGGAGGTTTAATTTTAACCAATTTAACCAAAACGTTTCATCTCAAGCAATGTCTATTGATGAATCTTATAGAATTTTAAATTTAGATCCCAAAAAAAAATATACAAAAGACGAAGTATTGCAATCTTACAAAAAAATAATGAAAAAAATACATCCTGATAGAAGTCCAGAATTAAATAATATTGCAACATTGGTAAATGAAGCCAAAGAGAACGTTATTAAAAATATTAGCTAATTAAGTTCTGAAATTTTTCAAAGATTTTTAACGGATTTATTCGCTCCTTACCCTCTGTTCCATGAGTAACCTTTTCTACACCATCTGGTATAAGTGGATGCATTTTGGAACTATAACTTCCATATATTTGTGGGGTATCTGACATTAAAACAATAGTTTGTTTTCCTAACCCAGCAGATAAATGGCTGAAACTTGAGTCATTACAAATAGCAATATTGCAATTTTTTATTATAGGTAAAGTTTCAGAAATACTAAGTTCATTTAATGGAGTACATAAATTCTTATGGTAACTTAAAATTTCGTTCATAATTTCAATTTCTTCACTTTTATTACCCGTAGCTAAAAAAAATCTGCATTTAAAGTTTTTTAAACATAAATTCATAAACTCTATAAATACTTTTGGTGGAATTCTTTTTGTTGGTCCCGATCCACCAATTCCTAACAATATATTTTTCACTTCATCACTAAAATTAAATTTTAACTTTATCTTTTGAACATTTTCATCTTTAACATCAATAACTGGGTCACTTTTAATTTCTAGATTAAAATTATTTTTTAATAATTTATTAGCAGCTTCTATAATATGCTGATTTTTTTTTTTAAATAATGGATATTGATAAATATTATTAATTCCTGCAAACTTACAAACTAATTTATATCTAAGTGAAGAATTAAAAATTAGTACTTTATCAAATTGATATTTTTTAATATCAGAAACTAGTCGAAAAAATCCGTTCAATCCGTCGTGAAAACCTTTCTTAGTTTGATCTCTTTTTAAAATAATAATTTCATTAATGTATTTATTATCTTTAATTAAGTGTTCAGCTTTTGAATTTTCTTTTACTAATAAAGTTACTTGACTGTTATATTTTTTTGCAACGGCTTCTATATATGGAAGAAATATTACCATATCACCGATTCCCATTCTGTTTTGAATTGCTAAGATTTTCATGTATTTTTAAAACCTTTACTATTTTATATTTTTATATAAATTTTTGGTATGGGATATTTCAATGGTATTTATGCGGCAAGCCTTTCTATACTAGATAATAATTTACAGTTAGACTGCGAAAAAACATTAAAACATGCTGAAAATCTAATTGAAAAAGGTTGCCATGGAGTAATATTTTTTGGCAGCACAGGTCAATCACAATTAATTTCGTTAAGCGAGAAAATTAAACTCATTAATATTTTACCTAAGAGCAAACATAAAGATAAATTTATTATTGGAACTGGCTTAAATTCGTTGGGAGATAATATTAATTTGCTTAATATTTCAAAATCAATTGGCTTTGAAAATTTTTTAGTAATGCCACCAGCATACTATAAATATAACGATGATGATGTTTTTAATTTTTATTCCAAATTAATAGAAAATGTCAAAGATTGTAGAATAATTTTATATAATTTCGAAAAGTTATCTGGATATAAATTTAGCATAGAATGTGTTTCAAAGTTAGCAAAAAGCTTTCCTAAAAATGTTCTTGGAGTAAAGGATAGTAGTTACAACTTGTATGAAAATTTAAAGATTGAAAATTTTTCTGTCATGCCTGGATCTGAAAGTAAGTTGCTGAAGGGTCTAGAATTAGGATGCTCAGGTATTATTACAGCAACAACAAATGTCACCTCTTATTTAGCAAGAGATGTGTATGACAAATTTAAAAATAATTTAAATCAAACATCAAACGAAAAACTTTGTATGGTTAGAAGTATATTTGACAAATATAATCTCATTTCAGGCCTGCATACATTTATGAGCACAGAAGATTCTGATTTTAAAAATTTAATTCCACCTTTAAAACTTTTATCCAAAGATGAAGAAAAATTATTTTTTTCAGAATTAGATAAATTAAACTTTAATATAAACAACCTTAAAGCAGCTTAATGAAACTTATAAATTTTTTAAACGATTTATTTAAAGAAGATGGCTTTATATTAATAGATTATAATTCTAACAGGTATGTTATAGGAAAGCCTTTGAAAGAAATTCCTATAGAATTACAGTTGTTAGATAAAAGTTTGCATAAAAAACTACTTTTCCATCCAGATCTATATTTTGGTGAGGCGTATACAAATGGTTCTTTAAGATTAAGAAATGGAACTTTGACAGAATTTCTTGATATAGCTTTTAAAAATATTGGAAGAGCAGATATTAATATTTATGGAAAGACATTAAATAAAATAAAGGGAACTTTAAAATACTTAACAAGTTTTAATAAAATTGTTAAATCTAAACAAAATGTTGCACATCATTATGATATTTCAGAAAAATTATACGATTTATTTCTTGATAAAAAAAGACAATATTCATGCGCATACTTCAAAAATGAAAATGACACTTTAGAAACTGCTCAAGAAAATAAAATTGATCACATAATTAAAAAACTTCATATACAACCTAACCAAAAAGTTTTGGATATTGGCTCAGGGTGGGGTACACTTGCAATCGATATTGCAAAAAAAACAAAAGCTTCAGTTACAGGAATTACACTTTCAGAAAATCAATTAAAATATA
This sequence comes from uncultured Pelagibacteraceae bacterium, assembly GCA_902598015.1. GTDB lineage: Bacteria > Pseudomonadota > Alphaproteobacteria > Pelagibacterales > Pelagibacteraceae > Pelagibacter. The sequence goes on along the minus strand of CACJZT010000013.1, from coordinate 6,333 downwards.
GTCAAGAAAAAGCTAAAGAATTAAATTTAGATAACCAAGTTGAATTTAAATTAATAGATTACAGACAATTGAATGAAAAATTTGATAGGATAGTTAGTGTTGGAATGTTTGAACATGTTGGAAAAAAATTCTATCAAACCTATTTTAATAGGGTGTCTCAAATGTTAAAAAAAGATGGAGTAGCTCTAGTACACACAATTGGATCAAATCTTCCACCTAGAGACCCACAGCCTTGGATAACAAAATATATTTTCCCAGGCGGATATACCCCTAGTTTAAGCGAAATAGCAAGGCCAATCGAGGATTCTGGACTAATAGCTACAGATATTGAGATTTTAAGGATGCACTATGCCCACACTTTAAGAAATTGGAAAGAGAGATTCCTATCAAAAAAAGATAAAGTTTTAGAAATGTTCGACGAAAAATTTTTAAGGATGTGGGAATTTTATCTTACAAGTTGTGAAATGGCTTTTAAATGGGGAGATCAAGTTGTATTTCAACTTCAGCTAACTAAAGATATAAGATCTGTTCCTAATACTAGAGACTATATTTATTAAAAATTAGCTGATAAAGCTGTATTTCTTAAATGAAAAAAAAGAAAAAAAAACCTAAAAAAAAAAATATAAAAATAAAGGTTAAAAAATCAAAAAATAGATCCAAGTTAAAATTTAAAAAAAAAAAATCACAATTTAAAAAAAAAAAATTTAAATTAAAAAAAAAAACGACAAAAAGATTAAACCAAAGAAAAAAAATTAAAAAAGTTAAAAAAAAGATAATTCCTGAAAAGGGTATAATTTCAAGAACAGTTAGACTTGAGGAAGATTTAAAAAATAAGTTTTCTTTCAAATTTAATTTTAATTTACTGGCTATAGATAAATTAATACAAAAGTTTTTTCAAAGTATAGAATTTAGATTAATGCGTTTTAAAGAGATAAGAGCTGAGGAAAAAAGACAAATTAAACTAGAGAAAATAGAACAGGCAGAAAAAGAAAAAATCGAAATTGAGAAACAAAAGAAAGCAGATGAAGCAGCCTTTTTAAAAGAAAAGGAAATCCAGTTAAAACAAGAACAAAAATTAGAAAGAGAAAGAGCAAAGGATATAAAATTATTTTTAAGAAAAGAACAAGCCATACTAAGAAAAGAGCAGGCGGAGCGACAAAAGAAATTTTTACAAGAATTAAAATTAGAAAAACAAATCGAAAAATTTAGAATAAGAGAGGTAAAAGAACTAGAACAACTAGAAAAATTAGCTTTAAGAGAAAAGAGAGAGGATTATTCAGGATTACAAGAGCGTATCGAAAAACTAAAATTAAAATATCAACAAATAAGAGATCAAAAAATAAGAGAACGAGTTGAGGCGCTAGGTGTAGAAACACAAGAAGGAGACGATAGAGCAAAATTACTTCAAAGAGAAAGGGAGTATACTTTAGCTAGGCAAAAAATTGAGTTTGCACTTGAGAGTTTTTATAGAAGTGCGAATAGTTTAGTTTTTCAACTTAATAAAAGATATATAACTAAACATATGTCTATCTTGAGATGCATAGATAGAAGATTTGAAACTGGAGAGATTTTCATAAAATGGGATGAAACAATTGATGATGAGTGGTTAATACTAATTTATATTAAAAATAATTCTCCCGACGAAGGTATAGTCATTGAAGATAAAACAAATGAAGAAAAAAATATTTCACATGAATTTAAACCAAGTGAAATCTTTAAAGCGTCAGATTTAATGGTAGATTCATTAACGCAGCTGATTGCAAAAAAAAGGTCTAAGAATAATTAAATTTGTTGGTCTTTGATAATTTTTTCTATTAACTTTATATTTTCTCCACTTTTAATTAATGGATAAATAGATTTTGCTTTTCTCAGGTCATCAACTGCTTTTTCATATTCCTTTAAACTTAAGTATATTTGTGCTCGTCCAGATAATGCTCCAAAATGTCTTGGTTCTAGATCTAAAACTTTTTCAATATCATCTAACGATTTCTCAAAATCTCCTAATATAAATAGCAATGTGGCTCTCTTATTCCAACCCTCCGCCCATTTTGGGTCCTCATTAATCACGTCTGTAAATAGTTTTAATGCCATTCTATACTGCTGATGATACATGGAATAAGTTCCGTTCTCTAATTTGTTCGTCAGATAATCATTGTTTGGGTGTCTTGTCCATTTATTCCAAATTTGATCCTCTAGCTTTTCTGCTTGTTGTAAATTTTTTGCGTTAAGCAATTCTTTAAACAATATATTTAAATTGTCTGAATACACATTATTTGTACTTACAAATAAAAATATAATTATAAAACTTATATGTTTTTTAATCACTGACATATACAGATACTCCTCTAGAATTAATGTCTACATCAAATTTTTTATGCAATGGTGGAAAAGCTCTTTGAGAACAATCCAGTCTATCACAAGTTCTACATGAAACCCCTACTGGTATCTCTGATTTTTTATCATTCAAATCTAAGTTTTCAGTATAAACAAAATCTCTTGCATATTTGGCTTCACATCCAAGTCCAATAGATAACATACTTTTTTTTTGTCCATATCTTCCTATACCTTTTTCAACAGTTCTTGCTATACATACATATTTTTCGCCATTAGTCATTTTACTTACTGCAGCCTGTATAACACCAGGTCTAGAAAAAGCCGAATATACATTCCATCGAGGACAAGCACCACCATAACGTGGTATTTCTATACCTGACAATGAAAATCTTTTTGAAATATTACCAGCGACATCAACTCTCAAAAAATGAAAAGGAACCCCAGGTAATTTAGGATCATTCAAGCATGTGACCCTATGTGTGACTTGTTCGAATGAAGTTGCAAAAGTATTTTGCAATAACTCTAAATCATATTTAAGTTTTTTACATTCAGAATGAAATAATTTGTAGGGCATTAAAATTGCTGCACCACAATAGTTTAATAAAGCAACTTTTGTTAATTTTTTCGACTCTTCATTTGGATAATTAAAAGTATCAAGATAAGAATTTATTATATCACTTGCTCCCTCTTGTGCAATTTGAGCTGCAGCATGTAATTTCTTTGTTTCCAAAGATAAATAATCAGACAATAGTAACTTTCTATTTTTGTTATCATAAATTTTTGAGAATGGTTTTCCTTCCTCAGGAATTATATCTTGCACTTCAATTTTATACTCTGATTTTAAATAATCACATAAAGCAATATATCTTGTTCTATTATTTTGTTTTATTTGTTCAAAGATTTGATTTGCAAATTCCTCTAGTTTTGGAAAAAAATTTCTATTTTCTTGCAAAAAATCTGAAATTACTTCTCCAGGAAATGAGTTTTTTCTATTATCTACAATTTTTCCTGAAAGTTTTTCAATTTTGTTAACTAATTCATGATCTTTCTTTTTCAAAATGTCTCCTAATCTTATAAGAGCTTTACCAATTTTTGGATTACTATTTGCAAGATCTTTAACTTCTGGACCAACTATATCCAAATCTTCAAAAAGTTGATCATCAAGCAATTCTGAAATTGTGTTGACCATATTGATATCTGATTTATTTGTTAGATCGCTAATGTTGATGCTTAATTCCTCACAAATTTTTAAAAGCAACTCCCCGTCAATTTTTCTCTTACCCCCCTCGATTAAAGCTAAATAACTTGGTGAAATGTTAAGTTGTGAGGCTAGTTTGTTTGCTTGCATACCTAGTTGCCTTCTAAAAGCTTTTATTTTTGGACCAATATTTAATTCTACTTGACTCATTTACTATTTGTAAACTTTGTAAATTATTATTTACAAAAAATTTATTGTATTTACTGATTTTTTAACATTTTTTGTAGATTTTGTAAATATTGTAAATTATAAAGTTTACATGGACAAAAATACTATAAAAAACATTGAAACTAGTTCTCAAACCACAAATCACCAAGAGCATCAAGAGCATAGAAGCAGAGGGGTTTATTTAAGAGATGACCACTGCGATTGGGGATCAAGTGGAATGAATGAGTTTACTGAAGAATATAGCGAAAAGTAAAAAGAGTTAGTTTTAAAGGAGAAATAATGTCAGCAGAGAAAATCTCGTACGAGTTGAAAAGATTCGCAGGAATACAAAGGGATTATAAGCCAGAAGAAGTAGAAAGGTTAAGAGGATCCATTAAAATAGAGTATTCAATGTGCAAACAGCAATCTCAAAAGCTTTGGGGATTGTTAAATACAGAGCCATATGTAAACACACTTGGGTCTTTATCGGGAAATCAAGCCGTTCAACATGCAAAAGCAGGTTTAAAAGCGATCTATTTAAGTGGTTGGCAAGTTGCAGCAGACGCAAACAGTGCTGGTGAAATGTATCCTGATCAATCTTTATATCCTTACGACAGCGCACCTAAATTAGTTGAGTCTATGAATAATTCTTTAATTAGAGCTGATCAAATTCAGCATATGGAAATAGCTGATGGAGATATGAAAAGCAGCGAAAGAACTGATTACATGTTGCCAATTATTGCAGATGGCGAAGCAGGATTTGGTGGGCCGTTAAATGTATTTGAGCTAACAAAAAAATTTATAAAAGCTGGCGCAGCCGGAGTTCATTTTGAAGACCAACTAGCTAGTGAAAAAAAATGTGGACATATGGGTGGTAAGGTACTTGTTCCTACTGGAACCATGGTCCGAAATCTAAAAGCAGCAAGATTGGCAGCTGATATTGCCGACGTTCCTCTCATTATTCTTGCAAGAACAGATGCCAACGCTGCGAAACTAATAACAAACGATTTTGATGAAAATGACAAACCGTTTTTAACAGGAGAAAGATCACCTGAAGGCTTTTATTATGTAAAAGATGGTATTGATCAAGCAATCTCAAGAGGGTTAGCATATGCACCTTACGCAGATTTAATATGGTGTGAAACTGCAACACCTAATTTAGAAGAAGCAAAAAAGTTTGCTGATGCAATACATGCAAAATTTCCTGGCAAGATGTTGGCTTATAATTGTTCTCCATCATTTAATTGGAAGAAACATTTATCTGATGATGAGATTGCAACATTTCAAACTAAAATTGGAATGATGGGGTATAAATTTCAATTTATAACTTTAGCAGGTTTCCATACGCAAAATATTGCTATTTTCGAGCTTGCAGAAAAATATAAAAAGGAAGGTATGACTGCTTACTCTAGAATACAACAAAATGAATTTGCTAGAGAAAAAGATGGATATACCAGTGTTAAACATCAACGAGAAGTTGGAACTTCTTATTTTGATGCAGTTTCCAATACAATAAGTTCCGGAAAGAGCTCCACAACAGCAATGGAAGGCTCAACAGAATCTGAGCAATTTTAATTACTCTTTAGCTTTTGAATTTGATCCCAGGCTGAATTTATAGCTCTCATTTTCTTTTTACTTTCCTCAATAACTTCCTGAGGAACTCCTTTACTTAGAAGTAAGTCAGGATGGTGTTCTTTACTTAATTTTAAATATCTTTTTCTAATATCTGTAAGATTATCATCAGGTTTGCTCTCTAATACCACATATGGATTGAGTTTATCTGATGATTTCCTACCTTCAACTATTCCATTGAACTGGGCATCACTAAGACCAAATAATTGAGAAACATGTTGTATCATTCTAAATTCTTGATCGCTTATATTTCCATCAGCTTCTGCAATATAAAATAATATATTAATGACTTCTTCCAACACATTTATATTTCCCTGATAGATCTGAGCTATTTGTTTTGCATATGGCTCGTAACCAGTGCTTTCTTCTTTAGCTTTATTAAAAATTTTTCCAACTTGATCTAATTCATGTTCTGGAATTTTGAGTTTATCTTTTACCGCTATTAATTCCTCTCTACTAACCTGACCGTCTGCTTTACTCAGTTTAGCTGATAAAACTATAAGAGCTAATGCAAAAACTTGTTGAGGTTGCGCAAAAGATTTAAATGACGATCTTGATCTTGATACTTTTCCACCAATTAAGGAACCTAATAGCATCCCAAACGGTCCTCCTAAAGAAAAACCGATCATCCCACCAATTAAACTTCCCCAGATAGACATATAAAAAAAATTTAATATAATTTAATATATTTATGTTCTCAACTTTTTTAGCTTTAACATTTTTATTTTTAATGTTTATGTGGTCATTGGCTTGGGTAAATTATTACAATAAACTAGATAAAAGATTTGGTTCATCTTTATGGAGATGGAGTTATGATTATCCAGTACCAGGTGATAGAGACATTTCTTTTCTTGATGATAAAAAATTTGTTATTTTAAGAAGAAAGAGAAATAGAGCAGTCACAGTTATGTATTTTATTTTATTTTTCTCTTTTTTTATATTTTTATCTTTTGTAACCCAGA
>CACJZT010000012.1 GCA_902598015.1 uncultured Pelagibacteraceae bacterium | reverse complement strand
ATCTTATTGAATGGACTTTTTTCTAATGAATTCAATTCAAATATGAAAGTAGGAGATGAAAGAATATTCAACGACAAAGTTGTAAAATTAAAAGAAGTTAATGTTAAAGATGTAGACAATTATAAATCTCTTAAAGCTAGTTTTGAAGTTACGAATAAAAATTCCTCTTTTGCTTTATACCCGGAAGTTAGGATTTACCAGCAGCCTTTAACTATTACGAGTGAAGCAGATATTAAGACAACATTATTTTCAGATAATTTTTTAGTATTTAATATTTTAAAAGACGATGGCTATTATAACGTAAGATATCAATATAAACCCTTAATGATTTGGATATGGATCTCAACTATATTTATTGGTTTTGGTGGTTTATTAAGTGTTATTAGAAAAAATGAGCAAAAATATTAAATTTTTAGGATTACTACTAACATTAATAATAATTTTTATAATCTTGCTCAAGGGATTGAACGTATCGAAAGATTACTCTAACGAGAAATTAAAAAGTAAAATAGATTTTTCACTTAATGCAAAAAAACTATTTTCTGATGAAATAATTAATATTTCAGACTTATTTGATAAAAATAGTCCTTCTGTAGTAAATATTTGGGCATCTTGGTGTGCACCATGTAGAGAAGAGCATCAGTTTTTAATGAAATTAAAAGATATGAACATAAATATAATTGGAATTAATTATAAAGACAGTCCAAAAAATGCGAAAAATTTTTTAAGCTCACTTGGAAATCCTTATTCAGAAGTTATTACCGATAATGATGGAACAAAATCAATAGAATTCGGAGCTATTGGTGTTCCTGAAACTTTTATTATAAGTGGTAAAACAAATGAGATAATAAAAAAGTATATTGGTCCATTGACAAGCGAAAATTTAATAGAAATAAAAAATTTATTAGAAAAAAATGCTTAAAATTTTAAAATTAATATTGCTGCTATATTTTAGTTTTAATTTTTCCTATGCGAATGAAATAAATACCAAAGTAGATCAAATTACAAAAAACTTAAGGTGTTTGATATGTCAAGGTCAATCTGTTTACGACTCTCAGTCCGATTTTGCTGTTAGTATGAAGCTTGTTGTAAAAAATAAGATTGATGAAGGTAAAGAAGAAGAAGAAATATATGATTATTTAAAAAATAAATATGGAGAGTGGATTGTATATGAACCAGAATTAAACCAAAATACATTTTTACTCTGGTCAATACCTTTGATTTTGTTCGCTTTTGGCGGCCTTTTAATTATTAGAAAAGTATCTATAAAGTAACCAGGATTTTTAATATGAAGATTTTAATTAAAACTTTGATAATTTCATTTCTTACTGTCTCATTTTCAAACGCAGAAAATAAATGGAGTTTTTACACTGGCATGTTCGATTTCAGCGATGATGGTAAGAGAGCAAATCTATTTGGTGCCGAATATATAAATTTTAATGCTAGCAAAGATATTTTCTTAGGAAATGTTCAGCCTGTGACAGGTGCAATGATAACAGCTGATGATGCATTATATATTTATACAGGTTATCAATTAAATCAAAAATCTAATTCAACTACTTTCTCTCCTAGTTTTGCAATTGGATATTATGACGAAGGAGATGGCAAGGACTTAGGTCACGAAATTGAATTTAAGACACAAATACAGATATTATTTGATATCTCATCTAATTCTGAATTAGGTATTTCTTATAATCATATTTCTAATGCGAGTCTTGGAGATAAAAATCCTGGGGCAAATAGTTATATGTTTAATTTTACAAAAAAATTTTAACTTAAGATATGAGATTAAAAGATTGTCATAACTTTTATGACTTTAGAAAATTGGCAAAACAAAAGCTTCCATCTCCAATATTTCATTATATTGATGGGGCTGCGGATGATGAAATAACTTATGCAAGAAATAGTAGTGCATTTAATGATGTTGACTTAGTTCCAAATGTCTTAAGAGGTGTTGAAAATGTGGATTTGTCGACAACTATTTTTGGAAAAAAATTAGATTTGCCTTTTTATTGTTCTCCAACAGCTTTGCAAAGGTTATTCCATTACGAAGGAGAAAGAGCGGTTGGAAAAGCTGCAAAGAAGTTTAATACGATGTTTGGTGTTTCGGCATTGGCTACAGTTAGTGTTGAGGAAATTTCATCTTTAATAGACACACCAAAAATGTTTCAATTTTATTTCCATAAAGACAGAGGATTAAATGACTCTTGTTTAGAACGAGCAAAAGCAGCAAAATTTGATGTGATGGCTTTAACTGTTGATACGATAACAGGAGGAAATCGTGAAAGAGATTTAAGAACTGGATTTACATCACCTCCAAAATTAACACTTTCGAGTTTGTTTAGTTTTGCCACAAAACCAATGTGGGGAATAAATTATTTAACCAAAGGAAAATTTGAACTACCACATCTTCAAGATTTCGTTAAAGAAGGAACTGACACAAATACTTCAATTGGTAATTATTTTTCTACTATGTTGGATCAATCTATGAACTGGGATGACGCTGAAAAATTGTGTTCTCAGTGGGGTGGCCATTTTGCGCTTAAGGGAGTTATGAGTGTTGAAGATGCTAAAAGAGCGGTTGATATCGGATGCACTGGTATAATGGTATCAAATCATGGAGGAAGACAACTTGATGGATCTAGATCACCTTTCGATCAATTAGCTGAAATTGTTGATGCAGTTGGTGATAAGTTAGATGTTATTTGTGAAGGTGGATTTCAAAGAGGAACTCATATGTTAAAAGCTTTATCTATGGGTGCAAAAGCATGTGCTGGTGGAAGATTATATCTTTATGCTTTAGCTGCAGCAGGTCAAGAAGGTGTTGAGAGAGCACTTAACTTATATAAAACTGAATTAGTAAGAGACATGAAATTAATGGGCTGCACAAAGATCAGTGATCTTAATCGAAATAATTTAAGATTCCGAAATGCATGAGCTTAAAGAATTGTTATAATTTTGAAGATTTTAGAAAGCTAGCCAAAAAAAAACTTCCAGCTCCAATTTTTCATTACATTGATGGTGGTGCAGATGATGAAACTACTTTAAAAAGAAATACAAATTCATTTGATGATTGTGACTTAATCCCTAATATTCTTAGAAGCGTAGGAGAACCAGATTTATCAACCACAGTTTTTGGTAGAAAAATAGATATGCCAATTTTTTTATCACCTACTGCTATGCAAAGTTTATATCATCCTGATGGAGATAAAGCTTCAGCTAGAGCTGCAGAAAAATTTGGTACCATGTATAGCATGTCGACAATGGCTTCATTTTCGATTGAAGAAATTGCTAATATATCAAGTGGACCAAAATTATTTCAACTTTATATCCATAAAGATAAATCATTTACTGATGATTTGATTGATAGGTGTAAAAGAGCAAACTTTGACGGTTTATGCTTAACTGTTGATACTTTGGTTGCAGGAAATAGAGAAAGGGATCACAGAACTGGTTTTACAACTCCTCCTAAATTCACATTAGAAAGTATAATGAATTTCGCGATGAGACCAGGATGGTTATTCAGATATTTTACGAATAAGAAATTTGAACTTGCAAATATTAAACACAAAACTGACAAGGGAACTAACATTACAAAATCCGTAATAGATTATGTTAATGAACAGTATGATCCACAAATGAATTGGGAAGATGCAGAATACTGTATAAAAAAGTGGGACGGACCTTTTGCTTTGAAGGGTGTAATGTCTGTAGAGGATGCAAAGAGAGCAGTTGATATTGGTTGTACAGCAATAATAATATCAAATCATGGAGGAAGACAACTTGATGGATCTAGAACTCCTTTTGATCAACTAAAGGCTATTTCAGATGCAGTGGGTGATAAACTTGAGATAATTTTAGATGGAGGTGTTAGACGGGGAACTCATGTTCTCAAGGCTTTAGCTGCAGGTGCTACTGCTTGCAGTTTTGGTAAAGCTTTTTTGTTCAGTTTAGGAGCAGGTGGTCAGCAAGGAGTAGAGAGGCTGCTTCAAAATATGCACGATGAAATTAGAAGAAATATGATCCTTATGGGCTGCAAAAGTGTAAAAGAGTTAGATAGATCAAAGATAATTTACCGAAATTAAATATTTTTTATAAATAATTTTTATTATTATTTTCACTTTAAATAAATAGACATGAAGTTGCTTTTCAGTTAGTTTGTCGACGAAAAATTATGATTGAATTAGCAAAAGCATTAGATCGTTTAGGAACTGAAAGTGCATTTTCTGTTCTAGCAGAAGCAAAAAAATTAGAAGCACAAGGCAAACCTATGATTCATTTAGGTCTAGGACAACCTGACTTTAAAACTCCAAAACATGTTGTTGAAGCTGCAAAAAAAGCTCTAGATGACGGTCATCATGGTTATGTTTTATCAAATGGAATTCCAGAATGTCGAGAAGCTGTCGCAAGATGGGTAAAGAGACTTTACAATGCTGATATTGATCCAAATAGAGTTTTAATAATGCCAGGTGGTAAACCTACAATGTATTATGCAATTACTTGTTATGGTGAACCAGGTGTTGAAATAATTCATCCAACTCCAGCTTTTCCAATTTATGAGTCAATGATTAATTATTCTGGAGCAAAAGCTGTTCCATATGATTTAACTGAGGATAAAGATTTAAAATTTGATCCAGACAAAATTCTGTCTTTAATAACTGACAAAACTAGACTTTTAATTCTAATAAATCCAAACAACCCAACTGGAAGCTTTGTTGAAAAACCTGCAATTGACTACTTAGCAAAAGAATTAGAAAAACATCCGCAGGTCACAATTTTAAGTGATGAAATTTATAGTAGACAAATTTTTGATTATAAAGAAATGCCGACTTTCTTTAATTATCCTAACTTAAGAGATAGATTAATTGTTCTTGAGGGTTGGAGTAAAGCATATTCTATGACTGGATGGAGACTTGGTTGGAGCTACTGGCCAGAGCATTTGGTTGAACATGTAAACAAACTTTTGATTAATAGTGTATCATGTGTAAATGCAGCAGCTCAATATGCTGGTATAGCTGCATTAGATGGTCCAGAAGATTCTATTAAAGATATGTTAGACAAATTTACATTAAGAAGAAATTTAATTCACAAAGGATTAAATGATTTACCAGGAGTTGAGTGTAGTTTGCCGGGAGGAGCTTTCTATGCTTTTCCGAATATAAAAGGGACTGGCATGAATGGATCTGAGTTTTGCAAAAAAGCTATGCATGAAGCTGGAGTTGCGATTGTTCCTGGTACTGCATTCGGTAAAACTTGTAATGATTACGTTAGATTTAGTTTTGCGGCATCTAGAGATAATATAATGCAAGCCTTAGAAAATATAGGCAAGATGCTTTCTAAATAAACTGTATTTTTAATCAATATTTTTGTATTATTAAAGAATGAACGAAACCGTCCAAGCAGAATTAAAAAAGATATTTAACGGAAGATTTTCTACCTCAGAGTCTACTCGCGCAAATTATGCAAGAGGGGAAGATACCTATAACCCAATATTATCAAAGGCAGTTGTATTTCCAGAAACTAATGAAGAAGTTTCAAAAATTCTAAAAATTTGTAACGAGCATAAAATTCCAGTGGTTCCATTTGGAACCGGCACATCTCTTGAAGGCCATGTTGTTGGAAATCAAAATGGTATTACGATTTCTTTAGAAAAAATGAATAAAGTTTTAAGTGTAAATGCTGAGGATTTTGACTGCAGAGTGCAGGCAAATGTAACAAGAAAGCAATTAAATGAATATTTAAGAGAAGATGGAGTATTTTTTCCAATAGACCCTGGTGCGGATGCTGCACTCGGTGGAATGGCATCTACTTCAGCTTCAGGAACAATGGCTGTGAAATATGGAACAATGAGAACAGTTATTTCTGGCTTAACAGTTGTTTTACCAAATGGAGACATAATTAAAACTGGTGCAAGAACTAAAAAAACTTCTGCGGGATATAACTTAACTAATTTGTTTATTGGATCTGAGGGAACATTAGGAATTATTACAGAAGTTCAATTAAGACTATCACCAATACCTGAAAGCATCATGAGTGCAGTTTGCTATTTTCCAGATTTAGACTCAGCAGTAAAGACAGCGCAAGAAGTTATTCAGTACGGTGTTCCAATTGCAAGAATTGAAATGTTAAACAAAGACCAAATGGAAATTAGCATTAAATATTCAAAGCTAGAAAACATCAAAGCATCACCAACTTTATTCTTTGAATTTCATGGAAGTGAGCTATCGAATAATGAGTCTATTAAAATTGTAGAAGAATTATCAAAAAACAATGGTGGAAGTGATTTTCAATGGGCATCTTCTCCGGAAGAACAAAAAATACTTTGGAAAGCAAGACATGATGTTTATTATTCAGTAAAAGCTTTAGGTCATGATATGAAAGTTTACTCTACAGATGTTTGTGTACCAATTTCAAAGTTAGTAGAGTGTATTTCGTGGGCAGAAAAAGAAGTTAAAAAGTTAGGTCTAACTGCACCGATGGTTGGTCATGTTGGAGATGGAAATTTTCACTCCATAATATTGTATGATCCTGACGATGAAGAGAAACAAAAAAAAATTAGACAATACAGCGATGATCTAATTAATAAAGCTTTAGAGCTAGAGGGAACAATTACAGGAGAACATGGAATTGGTCTTCAAAAAAAACATTACTTATTAAGAGAGCACCCAGACAATTTGCCAGTAATGAAAGCTATTAAAAGAAGCATTGATGTAAACAATATCATGAATCCTGGTAAGGTTTTTGATCTAAATTAATCCAAATTAAAATGAAAAAAATTTTAATCACGAGAAGGCTTTTAAGATCTTGTGAGGATAAAGCTAAAGAATTATTTGATGCTAACTTTAATTTAAATGATGAACTCTACTCTCAAAAGAAGCTAATAGAGATGAGTACAGGCTGTGATGGTATTTTATCGGCTTTAACAGATAAGCTAGATGCAGAAACAATTAATCAATTACCTGAGAGTGTAAAAATTATATCAAATTTTGCTGTAGGTTTTGGAAATATAGATTTAGAAGCTGCAAAGAAAAGAGGGATTGCAGTAACAAACACGCCAGATGTTTTAACTGATGCTACTGCAGAAATTGGGGTTTTGTTGATATTAGGTGCATGCAGAAGAGCATCTGAAGGAATTGAAAAAGCTAGAGAAGGTGGCTGGGTTTGGTCAGCAGATATGTTGATTGGTAAACAATTAACGGGCACTAGACTTGGAATACTTGGCATGGGTAGAATTGGTCAAAAAATAGCTAAAATAGCTAAATCTTTAGGTATGATAATTCATTATCACAATCGTTCAAAATTAAGCGAAGAAAAAGAACAAGGCGCAACTTACCACGACAACTTAAATGATTTGATGAAAGTCTCTGATGTACTTTCGGTGTGTTGTCCTGCATCTAAAGAGACAATTAATTTAATTAATAAAGATACGCTTGAATTATTACCAAAAGGCGCAGTTGTGACCAATGTTGCAAGAGGAGATATAATTGAAGATGAAGCTTTAATAGATGCTTTGGAAAGAAGAAAAGTTTATGCAGTTGGGCTAGATGTATACAAAAATGAACCAAATTTAAATCCAGGATATCTTAAACACAAAAGTGCTTTTATTCTTCCTCATTTGGGTAGCGCAACTAAAGAAACTAGAACTGCAATGGCTAATCTGGCCATAGATAATATGGATGAGTTTTTCAAAACAGGCGACTGCAAAAACAAAGTTAATTAACAATCTGAAGTTGTAATTGGTATTTAAAATTATTCTAAGTTTCTAGACATATTTTTTATTTCAATTTAGAATTTGTTTATAAAAAAAAATTAGAGAGGAAATAATGAAAGCACAGGTTTTACATAAGTATGACCCAGAAATGAAAGCAGATGTTTGGGTCACAGGTGAAGAGTTACCAAATCCTAAAATTGAGAAAGCAAGCGATGTCATTGTTAAAATTGGAGCTGCAGGTGTTTGTAGAACTGATTTGCATATAATTGAAGGAGTTTGGAAGCACATTACAGATCAAAATAACGATCTGTTGCCAATGGTAATGGGACATGAGAACGCTGGATGGATAGAGGAAGTTGGTAAAGATGTTACAGGATTTAAAAAAGGTGATGCAGTTATTTTACACCCTAAAGTTTCTGGCACAGGAGGAACATGCTTAGATTGTAGAAGAGGAAACGATATGCATGCTGAAGATCCAATTTTTGCAGGTTTGAATGTAAAACACGGGGGATATTCAGAATTACTTCAAACTAGCGTAAGAAATCTAATAAAAATTCCAAAAGTTTTAGGTCCAATAGACGTTGCGCCATTTTCAGACGCAGGTTTGACTGCTTATAGAGTTGTAAAAAAAGCTACTAGACACCTTCTGCCAGGTGAAAATTGTGTAATTATAGGTGCTGGTGGATTAGGACATATAGCAATTCAATGTATGAAAGCAATGTGTGCTGCAAATATTATTGTTGTTGAAAAAGCAAAAGCACCTTTAGAACATGCAATGGAACTAGGAGCTGACCATGGGGTTTTAATAGATGGTAATGAAATTGAAAAAGTAAAAGAACTTACAAAAGGAAAAGGTGCAGAGGCTGTTATAGATTTTGTTGGTGAAAAAGGTTCTACGCCAATGGGAATTAAAATGACCAAAGCAACTGGGACTTTCTATATTGTAGGTTATGGAGAAGAAATAAGAGTTTTGGCGATTGATATGATCGATCAAGAAAAAAGTATAGTTGGAAGCTTAGTAGGTACATGGGCTGAATTATATGAATTAATGGAACTAGCAGATAAAGGTTTAGTAAAACTTTCAATGAAAGAATACAAACTTGAAGAAGCTAATAAAGCACTACATGATTTAAATGATGGTAAGATTAAAGGTCGTGCAGTGTTAGTTCCATAATTAACAACAAAGAGAGGAAAAAAGATGAAGACAATAAAAACTTGCGTAACAGCTCTAATATCAGCTTTGTTGGTATTTAGTCCTGTTGCGTATGCTGATAAGTGGAGTGATCAGTTTCCACATATCAAAGCAACTGGGGATATTCCTGGTGATTGTTCTTACGAGTCTATGTCTAAGAAAAACTATAAAGGCAAGACGCTTAAGATTAATACACATGCTGTACCAGTCATGGGAGAGCCAACAGCTCTACATGCTGAGCAGTTCGCTAAACTTACTGGAGCAAAAGTTGATGTTACTCATACACCAGCAGGTGACTTGTATGCGAAAGCAATGGTACCATTTCAAGCTGGACAAGCTCCATATGACATCGTTTTTGGATTTTCAAACTTCATTAACGATTGGAGAAGATACTTAGAGCCAGTTCCGAAGAAATATGTTGAGATGAAACAAATGAAAGACGTTACTCCGTCTCACATTGGTGTAGCATCTTGGGATGGTGTTATGTATCAGTTTCCGGTTGATGGAGACAGACACTATCTAAAATATAGAAAAGATGTAATTGATAATCCTAAGTACCAAAAACAATATAAGGAAGCTACTGGTAAAGAACTAAGAGTTCCTCAAACTTGGAAAGAGTATGGAGAAATGGCAGCTTACTTTAATAATTGGGACTGGGATGGAGATGGCGAGAAAGAATACGGATCCGCTGAAGTAATGAAAAAAGACGATCTAATGTATGCTGCTTTCTATTCAAGATCTGCTGCTTACTCAAAAAATCCTAAAACACCTGGTGGTTTTTTCTTTGATTTAGAAACTATGAAACCACTAATTAACAATCCAGGTTTTGTTGAAGCTTTAACTGACTGGGTTGAGGCAACTAAATATGTTCCTCCAGGAGGAATAAATTTTGGTTTAGGTGATGAAATTGGATCATTTGGTGGAGGACAAACTTTGTTTAGTTTTTCATGGGATGATGCATTTGTTGCTGCTATGCAACCAGATAGTCCAATAAACAATAAAGTTGGTGCTGCACAGTTACCAGGAGCAATGAAAGTTTGGAATAGAAAAACTAACTCTTGGGATGAAGGCTTTAACCAAGCCCCTTTCTTCGTATGGGGATGGGCAGTTGGAGTAGCTAAGAAAAGTAAAGAGAAAGAAATGGCTTTCGATTACCTATGTTTCTTCGCTAACGAAGCTAACCACCAAGCGGACATTGGAATTGGTAGATTTGGTGTAAACCCATTTAGAAATGACGACTTTAAAGTTGATGTGTGGACACAAATTGGTTGGGATAAAGATATTGCTCAATCATATGTTGATACTCTTGCACAAATGGAACAAAGTAAAAATAGAGTATTTCCATTAAGAGTTCCTGGAACTTTTGAGTTTAATGCTGCATTGGCTACTGCTGCTGCAAAAGCATTAGCTGGTCAATTATCTCCACAAGCTGCTTTAGACGAAGCTGCTAAACAGTGGGAAGATATACTTAACAGAGTAGGAAAAGATAACGTAAGAAAAGCCTATGCTGTTGGTGTAGCAATGGAAGATAATAAGCAATAATTTTGTAAACTTGTGGCCGTTTTTTAACGGCCACATTTTAAAATAATCCAAAAAAAAAATTATGAATTTTAAACACAAGTTTGTTTTTTTATTCCCAGGATTGTTTGTACTTATTGGAATTTTAATTTTTCCAATTATTTTTACTATTAGATTAAGTCTTTCTGGATGGAATAGTTATACACCAGAAATGAACTTCATAGGCATTACGAATTACATAAGGTTATTTACTGATGACCCGAGGTTTTGGGAGTCTTTTTTTAGGCTAAGTTTTTTATCAGTAACTACAGTTATTCTTCAATATGTTATCGGATTTGCTTTAGCGATGATGGTTTGGAGAGAAATAAAATTTAAAAGATTTTTTAGAGTAATTTTTCTAGTACCAATGATGACAACTCCAGTAATAATGACAGTTATTTGGAGAACATTTTTTCATGAGTCACTAGGTCCTGTAAATGATTTGTTAGGTGGATTAGGAGTAAAACCTATTTTATGGTTGAGTGATCCAGTTATTGCAAAGTTTACTGTTATAATTGTTGAAGTTTGGCAATGGACACCGTTTATGTTTTTACTATTACTAGCTGGACTTTTGTCACTTCCAAAAGAACCCTTTTTGGCAGCCGCTATAGATGGAGCAAGTCCATTTAGAAAATTTGTTTATGTAACCTTTCCTTTGATGGCTCCAATATCAATTGGAGCAATAATAATAAGACTTATCGAGGCTTCAAAAATAATGGATACAGTATTTGTTTTGACTTCAGGAGGACCAGGTACTGCAACTGAGACCTCAAGTTTTTATATTTATATTAAAGGATTAAGAGAATTTCAGATGGGTTATGCAGCAACCTTATCTTTCACTTATCTTGTCATAATGATTATCAGTTTAACGATAATAGCTAAAGTTTTAACCAAATTAATGATCAAAGAATAACTATGAGCAAACTTTACACTTTTCTTAAATATTTCTTTATTACATTTTGGACTGTATTTGTTGTTGCGCCATTTCTGTGGGCTGTATCAACATCTTTTAAAGACTTCCAATCTGTAAATAGTAAAGTAACTTATATACCTTGGTTAGATTTCGAACCAACTCTGGAGGGTTGGAGAGTTTTAATTAAGTCTCCAGCTAAAGGTGGAGTAGATATTGTCGAGCCTTATTTTAATAGTATTTTTGTAACCTGTACTGCTAGTTTAATAAGTATTGTTCTTGGTACTCTTGCTGCTTATGCACTATCAAGATTTACCTTTAAAGCCGGATTTGTAAGAAACAACGATATTACTTTTTTCTTCATTTCACAAAGAATCATGCCTCCAATTGTATTATCAATTCCTTTCTTTATTTTTCTAAGCACAATAGGATTGCTTGATAGTTTATTAGGTCTAGTGGTCGTATATATCGTTTTATTAATGCCAATTGCTGTTTGGATTATGGTAGATTTTTTTAATAGAGTTCCAAAAGAATTAGATGAGACTGCATTAATTGATGGGTGTAATCCTTATCAAGCTTTCTATAAAGTTGTTTTACCAAATTCAATACCTGGTTTAATTGTTGCAGGAATGTTTTGTATTATTTTTGGATGGATAGATTTCTTTTTTGCATTTATTTTAACATTTACTGAAGTACAATTGTTACCTGTAAAAGTTGTTGCACTTAATTCATCAATAACACCATGGTGGAGCCTTTCGGCATCAGCTTTAGTCTCAGTTGCACCATTAATAATCGTTGCATTTATAGTTGAGAGATATCTATCAAAAGGAAATTTATCAGGAGCATTAAAATAATGAATTTAATTGGAGAGAAAATTTCTTATAAACCTGATGAGCAATTTCATTTAAACGATGTCTCGTTTAATTTTAAAAAAGGTAATTTGTATACCATTTTAGGCAGAACTTTATCTGGCAAAACGACTCTTTTAAAAACAATTGCAGGATTATTAAATCCAGATCAAGGCTCAATTTCTTTTGAGGAAAAAGACTTTATTAAAATACCAGTTTGGGAAAGAAATGTTGCTATGGTCTATCAACAATTTATTAATTACCCTCATTTAAATGTCTATGAAAACATAACTTTTCCATTAGAACAAAGAAAATTAAGTCCAGAACAAATAAAAAAAGATGTAGATGAAGCTCTAAAAACTGTTGGATTAGTTGGATTTGAAAATAGAAAAATTCAGGAATTATCTGGCGGACAGCAACAAAGAGTTGCGCTTGCAAGATCACTTGCAAAAAAAGCAAAAATTTTATTGCTGGACGAACCGTTAGTTAATTTAGATTATAAACTTAGAGAGCAATTAAGAGAAGAATTTAAAAGAATTTTCTCAGAAGGACTATCTCAAGATACAATTTTAATTTATTCAACAACAGATCCTCAAGAAGTAATGGAACTAAATGGTGAAGTAATTGTTTTAGATGAAGGGAAGGTATTACAAAAAGGGCCCGCCAAAGAGATTTTTGAAAATCCGTCTAATTTAAAAGTTGCAGAAATATCAAATGATCCACCAATGAATGTTTTGAAGGGTTCAAAAAATTCAAAAAATCTGAATTTTGAGAATATTTCTTTAGAAATTCCAAATCATTTTAAGAATTTAGAAGATAAAGATTATAATTTTGGAATTAGAGCTTCAGAAATTAAACTTGATGAAAATGGTGAAGAATTTGAGATAGAATTAGCAGAAATTAGTGGGTCAGAAACATTACTCCACCTAAAAAGAGGAAACTCAAAAATAATTGCTTTAATCGAGGAAGTAATGAATTTTAAAATACATGAGAAAGTAAAAATAAATTTTAATGCAAATAAGTTTTATGCTTTTGGAGAAGATGAAAAATTAGTTTCATCGCCATATGGAGGAACAAATGGCTAAAATTGATTTATCTAATATTTCTCACACTTATAATCCTCTGGATCCAAAACCAACATATGCCCTTAATCCGTTTTCAATGACTTGGGAAAATGGCAAGCGGTATGCAATTTTGGGACCTTCTGGGTGTGGAAAAACTACAATGTTAAACATTGTTTCTGGATTAGTGAGGCCATCAAAAGGTGAAATATTATTCGATGAAATACCTGTAACCGATTTAAAAACAGAAGATAGAAATATTGCCCAGGTTTTCCAATTCCCAGTAATTTACAATACAATGACAGTTTATGATAATTTAGCGTTCCCACTAAGATGTAGGGAATTTACAAAAGAAAAAATTGAAGAAAGGGTAAAATCAGTTTCAGATACTTTAAATTTATCTTCATTTTTAAACTCACCAGCAAGAAAATTAACGGCTGATCAAAAACAACTTATCTCTTTAGGCAGAGGTTTAGTTCGAGAAGATGTTGCTGCTGTTTTAATGGACGAACCTCTTACAGTTATAGACCCAGATTTAAAATTTAGACTTCGAAGAAACTTAAAAGAAATCAATGAACAATATAAAACAACATTGGTTTATGTAACTCATGATCAAAACGAAGCTATGACTTTTGCCGAAAATATAATTGTTATGGATCAAGGTGAAATCGTGCAAGTTGGATTGCCAAAAGATTTATTTGAAAAACCTAAAACAACTTTTGTTGGGTATTTTATTGGCTCTCCTGCGATGAATATTTTTCATTCAACTGTATCCTCTGATCATGAAGTAAAAATTAATGATACCACTATTAAGACAAATTCAAATTTAGGTAATTTAAAAGATAAAAATGTTAAACTGGGAATTAGATCCGAGTTCATAGAATTGGCTGAAAAAGAAAAAAGTAATACAGTTAAAATTAAACTCACAAGAGTTGAGGACTTTGGTAATTTTAAGCTACTTACAGGAAAAATGGGTGATTTAGTGATTAAGTCAAAAGTAGAAAGAGAAAAACCCATTCCAGACGGAGAATTAAATTTATATTTTCCACCAGAGAAATGTTGCGTTTATTCTGATGAAAAATTAGTTTAAGAGATAAATGAAACTCCTAAATTTATCAGCACAACAACTTTTAAAAAAACTTAAAAATAAACAATTAACTTCCGTTGAACTTTGTAAAGCATATATCAATCAAAAAAAAAAATATGATAAGAATATTCAAGCTTGGGAATATTTTAATGAAAAAAAACTCCTAAGTGATGCAAAAAAATCTGATAATCAGAGAAAAAAATTAAAATCTTTAGGGGTTTTGCATGGTCTACCAGTAGCACTTAAAGATATTATCTCAACATCTGAAATGCCAACAAAATATGGTGCAAGAATAAAATTAAAAAAAAAGAATAATTCAGATGCTAAAATTGTTGAGCTCTTAAAAAAGGCTGGAGCAATAATTATGGGTAAAACTGTAACTTGTGAATTAGCTTTCTTATCGCCATCAAAAACTAAAAACCCACATGATTATTCAAGAACACCAGGAGGTTCATCTAGTGGCTCTGCAGCTGTTATTGCATCTGATATGGCACCACTATCAATTGGAACTCAAACGGGTGGATCTGTAATCAGGCCAGCCTCTTATTGTGGAGTTGTTGGTTATAAACCTACCTATGGATTAATTTCTAGAAATGGTGTTTTGCAAACATCATATAATTTAGATCAAGTCGGAGTATTTGGAAAAACAATTAGTGATGTAGCACTATTATCGAAAGTTTTGTTTGCCAGAGACGATGCAGATGAAACAACAACAAATATTAATTTTCTTAATAAAAAAATTAAATTAAAAAAATCAGAATTTGTTTTTTATAAAACCAAACGCTGGAGAAATGTTGACAGTATTTCAAAAAAATCATTTAACAAATTTATTTTAAATAATAAAAAAATAGTAAAGGTTGAGACTGCTCCCAAATATTTTGAAGATATGATTGATTGTCATACAATTATATATGAGACAGAGATGGCTCAAAATTTTCACCATTATTACAAAACTTCAAAAGGAAAACTTTCTATAGAAATTAAGAGAGCAATTATTAATGGACTAAAACATTCGGCAAAAGATTATGCTTTAGCTTTAGATGCGATGAGAACGTACTCAAAAAACTTAGATAGTATATTTGAAAGGTTTGATGCAATTATAACGCCAAGTAGTTGTGGAATTGCTGACAAAGGATTTAAGACAACTGGGAGTCCAGAATTTAATAAGATTTGGTCTCTTGCACATGTGCCCTGCATTTCACTGCCAATTTTAAAAGGCGAAAAAAATTTACCTTTAGGAGTTCAAATTATAGGCAAACAATTTGAAGATCTAAGCATGTTAAACCATGCCAAAATATTCAATAATTAAAGATAATTCATAAACATTTACAATCATAGATTGCAATTAAGTGAAAAATCCTCACTTTTTTAAAATGACTCTAAGATACATATATGCTTTAAATGCATCAGTTAATTAACTTAAAGAGGAGAAATAATGATTAAAGAAAAAAAACTATTGAAGGGTAAAACTCCTTCAAGACGTAAATTCTTTAAGGCTGCTGCTGCGACTGGTGTTGCTGCTGTAGCTGCATCATCTTTAGCTGCTCCAGCCGTTGCCAAAGAAAGAATTGAAGCTTCTATGGTAGCTACATGGGGAAGAGATTTCCCAGGTTTAGGAACTGGTGCGCAAAGATTTGCTCAAAGAATTACAGACATGAGTGATGGAAGAATTCAAGTCACTTACTATGCAGCAAACGAGAGGGTTAAAGCGTTTGACTCATTTGATGAAGTTGCTTCAGGTAACTCGCAAATGTATCACGCTGCTGACTACTACTGGGTTAAAAAAGATCCAGCTTGGGGTTACTTTACAGCTGTACCTTTCGGTTTCACTTACACTGAAATGAACGCATGGATTAGATTTGCTGGTGGTCAACAATTATGGGATGAACTATCAGACAAATTCGGTCTAAAAAACTTTATGTGTGGAAGCACAGGAGTTCAAATGGGCGGATGGTTTAACAAGAAAATTAGAAGCCCTAATGACTTCAAAGGTCTTAAAATGCGTATGCCTGGATTAGGTGGACAAGTTATCGGTAAACTTGGAGGATCTCCAGTTTCACTTCCTGGTGGACAAATTTACGAAAACCTTGTTTCTGGTGCAATTGATGCAACAGAGTGGGTAGGTCCATGGAATGATGAAGCTATGAAATTCCAAGAAGCTGCTAAATACTACTACTATCCTGGAATGCACGAGCCAGGATCTATGTTAGCATGTGGTACTAACAAATCTTGGTTTACAAGCTTATCAAAATCAGATCAGCTATTAATTGAAGCTGCAGCTGCGATGGAAAATGACGTTATGATGTCAGAGTACAACGCTAAAAATGGTGCTGCGCTTGCAAGATTAATAAACGATCATGGTGTTAAACTAGAGAAGTTTAGCGACAAAGTTTATGATGGTTTTGCTAAAGCTGCTAATGAAGTATTTGAGGAAACAAGAGCAAGCAGTGGTCTCGCTGAGAGAATCCACTCTAGTTTCTTACAGGCTAGAAAAGACATTGGTTCTTGGACCAACTTGTCTGACTCACCTTACATTTCTCAAAGAAACAGAGCATTAGGAATGTAATCTAACTAAATTTAGTTATTAAAGGGCCCTTAATTGGGCCCTTTTTTTTTAAACAAAATCGAGTATTACTTAGGTATTTTAAAATACTATGGTGACAAAAAATTCAAATCTTTCTTTATATCTTAGAATAATCAGTTATTCAGTTTTAGCTTTTACATTAGCATTTCTTATAAATAATGTTTTAACAGTTTGGAGTGATTGGCCAGGAATAAAAAAAATTTTTTCACATCATGAGATGTTTGGATATAAGAAAAGAGCTCTAGAGGGATCTGATTTAAATTATGGTTATATGCAAATTGGATTGTATTTGATTTGTATTGCTGCAGTCGTTTTTTATGTTTTTAAAACATATAGCCAAACTTTAGAGCAAGATTCAAAAATTTTATCAAGATTTTCAGCATATCTTGTTAGATCATCATTTTGGGCAGTATTTTTAGTTGGCGTAGCTGACTTTGTTATATCTTTTATGGTTGTTGAAAGATTATGGGAAGCAATCTTCAGTCCTGAAGTAAAAGCATTGATGGTTAAAGCCCCTGTCAGAATTACTTATATTCACTTTCCAATAATATTAATTTCTTTCGTGATTGGATATTTTACGAAATCAGTTGGCTTTATTTGGCTAGCAGTATTAGTTGTAGTAAGTGAATTCGTAATCGTATTATCAAGATTTATATTTTCATACGAACAAGCATTTCAAGGGGATCTAGTTAGATTTTGGTATGCTGCACTTTACTTATTTGCTAGTGCATACGCCTTAATTCATGAAGGGCACGTAAGAGTTGACGTACTCTATTCTTCTTTTAGTGAAAAAAAGAAGGCATGGACAAATATGATTGGATCGGCAGTTCTAGGAGTTCCACTTACATTAATAGTTATATTTTTAGGTCTAAACGGAAAAGCCAGTATAATAAATGGTCCTGTTGTAGCTTTTGAAGTTACGCAACAAGGATCTAATGGTCTTTATCTTTTATATTTGATGGCTGTTTATCTAGCTGTTTTTGCTGTTACGATGTTAATTCAATTTACTAGTTATTTTATGGAAAGTAGTCACAAAATTTTAAAAGGTGTCAAAAATTAAATTATGGAAACATTCTTTTTAGCTGTTCTAGTTGTGATAATGATTGTTGCTCTTGCATCGGGTTACCCGGTTGCTTTTGCGCTTCCTGGTTCAGCTATAATTGCAATTGGTTTAGCTGCATTTTTTGGCTACATCTTCGAGGGTGACTCCAGTGCCTTTTTTGCTGTAGATGGACCCATAGAATGGCTAGTTGCTGGTATTACAAATTTTAGGAGTAATTACTGGGATGTAGAAACAGATACTTTGATCGCAATTCCTCTATTTATATTCATGGGAATTATGCTTCAAAAATCAAAAATTGCTGAAGACTTATTAATAACAATGGGCCAACTATTTGGACCAATTCCTGGTGGTTTAGGTATTTCTGTTATATTTGTTGGAGCTCTATTAGCAGCAACGACTGGTATCGTTGGAGCAACTGTAATTGCGATGGGACTAATCTCGTTACCAACGATGTTAAATAACAAGTATGACAGACAACTTGCTAGTGGAATAGTTTGTTCATCAGGAACATTAGGTCAAATTATTCCTCCATCAATTGTTTTAATTATTATTGCTGACCAGTTGGCAAGTGCATCTGATGTTGCAAACAACTTAAGACAAAATGATTATAAAGCCTTAACTGGTGAATTTAATATGCCAGGTGAATTTAGAGTAGGTTCATCAAGTGCAGGTGATATGTTCTTAGGAGCACTTTTACCAGGCCTTGTCTTAGTTGCTCTTTATATGATCTATGTATTTATTTTTGCTAGAATAAAGAAAGGTGTTGCACCGCCAGTTCCATTTAAAGGAAATTTTGATTTAAAATTTTGGTTAAGAGTAGTTGTAATTATCATACCACCACTTGCATTAATATTCGCTGTATTAGGTTCAATTTTAATGGGTATTGCTACTGTAAACCAAGCTGGTTCAATTGGAGCAATTGGTGCCACTTTGATGGCTGGTTATAGATTATATGAAGGAAAGAAAAGTGCGTTCTATCCTTTAATTTTAATTATTGGATCTCTAATTCCAATTACATTCTTTGCTTCAAATTATGAATTAAATGTAAAAAATTTGGAGGAAAGAGATTTAAGCGCAATCTTTATTACCGCTTTCTTTGTGGTCATACTTGTATACGGAATAGGTTGGAGTTTTTGGAGAACTTTTAAAACAGAAAATGTTTTAAAAGAAGTTGTAACAGAAACTTGTGTGACTACTTCAATGGTATTTATTATCCTTTTAGGAGCAGCAATGCTTACTTCAGGATTTAGAGCTTTTGGGGGAGAAGAATTAGTAAGAGACTTTTTACAAGATTTACCAGGCGGTTTTTGGACACAATTTGTTGTTGTGATGATTGTAATTTTCTTGCTAGGATTTTTCCTAGACTTTATTGAAATTGCAGTTGTTGTTGTTCCAATAATTGCACCAATATTATTAGCTGAAACAGGGGCTAACGTCACAGCCGTTTGGTTGGGAGTTATGATTGGTGTTAACTTACAGACTTCCTTCTTAACGCCACCATTTGGATTTGCACTCTTTTATTTGAAAGGTGTAGCTCCCAAAATTGTTCAAACACTTGATATTTGGAAAGGTGTTGTGCCTTTTATAATTCTTCAGCTTATAGGATTGGGAATAGTTGGTGCATACCCTAGCTTAGTAAATTATCTGCCAAATAGAGTATATTTAACTTCAAATGTTGCTCCTCCACCAATGAATCCTAAATTACAGTACTGTTTGCAAGAGTACAAATTTGCAAGATTTGATACCAACGGTGAGACAATTAAAAATGCAATATTAAAATTTCAATCTGAGACACCGACTAATCTGCCAGATGATAAAATGGAAATTTTAGAAGATCATTTTGATAGTGCATTAGGAACTTTTGCTCTAGTCGACAAATTAAAAAAAGTAGAGGTTGAATACAACGCATATGCTGTTGATTATAGGGATCTGCATTTCACTGTTAGAAAAAAGCAAAAGAAAATACTTAAATTAAATAAAAAAATAGAAAAATATAAAGCAGAGATTAGAAATTTAGATGATGACGAATTAGATGAGAAAAATAAAATAGAATTAAGAATTGAAGATGTTAAACTTGAAATTGAGGAAATTCAAAACTCAATCCCTGAAACTTGGCAAGCTAAGAATTCAGAATTCGACAAAATAAATAAAGCTAAAAATACAACAACAAAAAGATATAGAAAGAATGTAGATGAAGCCTACGATTTACTTGATCAGTTTGCATTGTTCATAAACGATGGAGTAAAACTTCAGGAAGTATCAAAAGATATTAAACAGTTAGATTATTTTATAGCTATGGAAAGCAATACAAAAGTATATGAAAGATCAGTTACAATTATGGATGGATTGTTTGACAAGTTGAGTGAGATATCTGGAATGGATGAATTTTTAAATAGTGTGGATGATTTATTATCAATGGTTGACTCAGATGAACTTGATCCAATGGCGATTAGAACAAAATCAAAAGAGGTTGTTGAGTTATTCAATAAAGAAGTTAGCTGGAGAGCAAATGCTAAAGAAAACTTAATGCCAAAACTTGAGGAATATAATAATGCAATCAAAGAAACAATTGGACTAAGGTTGCAGTCTAAACTAACCAAAGAGCAAGCTATCTATGTATCTAAATGTAATTCAATACATAGAGATATTTCACTAAATTTTTAAACTGTAAGTTTATCAATTAATTCTGATCTTGTATAAAGACCCAAGTCTTCTGCCTTGGACTTTAATTTTTCATTAATCTCTTTTAATTTTGGAACATTTAAATTAAGCTTATTTGCAATTTCTATAATTGAACCAATTATTGGATCTATTTCTAATGGTTTGCCAGCATTTAGATCTTGAGCTGTCGAAGGTCTATGGCCTATAATTGAGACTCCGCCTTTAATTCGATCCTCAATTGATATATTGAATTTAACTCCAATTTTTTCTCCAACTTGTTGGCATTCTTGCATTAAAACTTTTATTAAATTGTAAGTCTCTGGATCATTACCCATCTCATCCATAGTCTTATTCGTTAGAGCACTTACTGGGTTGAACGAACAGTTTCCCCACAGTTTCACCCAAATTTCGTCTCTTAAATTTTTCTTCTGAGGAGCTTTTAAACCCCCTTCTATGAATAAACTTGAAATTATTTTTAGTCTTTCTGATCTGGTTCCATCTGGTTCACCTAAAGAAAATCGTTCACCATTACCATTATGTTTAATAACACCTGGCTCTAATATCTGACAAGCTGGATAAACTACACAACCAATTGCTCTTTCAGGTCCAAGAGTTTGCCATATATTTCCACCTGGATCCACACTTTCAACTATTTGATTGTCTAATTTGGTACCTGTATTAGCTTTATAAAAGTACCACCAAGGCAACCCATTAATGGCGCATATAATTGAAGTTTTTTTACCCATAATTGGTTTTAAGCTTTCTGAAATTTTACTAATAGCATTAGCTTTTACAGAAATAATTATGAAATCTTGTTCCTCCAAATCTTTAGGATTGTCAGTTACATCAAATTTAAAATTAACTTTATTGTCATCCCTTATAAAAGTTAATCCATTTTGCTCTATTGCTTTTTTATGTTCTCCTCTAGCAATTAAAGAGACTTGTGCGTTTGTTTTTTTTAGACTTGTAGCAATAAATCCACCAATAGATCCCGCTCCAAATATACAAATTTTAGTCATTAGTTCACTAATCCAAACTTTTTAGCTAAAGTATTTCTTTGTAGTTTACCTGTTGCACCTTTAGGAATTTCATTTACAAAAAATATTTTCTTTGGAATTTTAAATTTCGCAAGTTTTTCATTTGCATAAATTTTTATATCATCTTCAGTACACTTCATACCTTCTTTTATGATTATTGCGGTAGCTATATCCTCTCCAAGCATTTTATCCTCATATCCAAAGCAAACAGCTTGCTCAATATTTGGATGATCCATAAGAATGTTATCGACTTCTAAAGGCGAAATCTTTTCGCCACCTTTATTAATTATTTCCTTTAATCTTCCGGAGATTTTCAGATAACCATCTTTATCAAAATATCCCTGATCTCCTGTTCTAAACCAACCATCTGAAAAGCTATTTTTGTTTGCATCTGGATTATTTTCATATCCAGATGTAACATTTTCACCTCTAATACAAACTTCTCCCTCTTCTCCTTGATTCAAAATCTTGTTATTATTATCCATAATACAAACTTCTGGCCCAGCAGGAATTCCTACAAATCCAGGTTTTTGGGACTTAGGCGGTAAAGGATTTGAGGTCATTTGATGAGTAGCTTCCGTCATCCCATATGCTTCTATTACTGGACAATTAAATACCTCGTTTAGTTTTTCAAATACAGCTGGAGGCAGAGATGCTGATGATGATCTTAAAAATCTAAGATTTAATTGTTTAGCAGTTTCTAGATTTTTATCTGCTCTCATCAATATTGCTTGATGCATTGTTGGTACTCCAGAATACCAAGTTATTTTCTCTCTTTTTGCATTATCTAAAAATTTTAATGCATTAAATCCACTACTTGCACATACAGATGCCCCTACCTTCATAGATGCAGCAAGAACTGCAATTAAGCCATGAATATGAAATAATGGCATAATATTTAGACAATGATCTTTATCAGTTAAATTAAGACTTTTGGAGATATTATCTGCCGAAGAAAAAATATTTTTATTTGTTAATGGAACAATCTTAGGTCTTGATGTAGTGCCCGAAGTATGCAGCACAAGAGCTTCATGGTCTTCGCCTGGCAAAATATAATCACTGCTTTTTTCAAAAAGATTAAAATCACCGCTTAAAGTATTTCCGTCTGATTTTATTTCGCAAACAGGAATTTTTAATTTATTTGCGACTTCTACTACTGGATTTTTAGAATTTTTCTCTACAATCACTATCTTTGGCTTTAAATCCTCTAGGTAAAATTCGAATTCTTCAGATTTATAGTTAGGGTTTAAAGGTGCAGCAGACATGTAGCTTGAAATCGCCAAAAAACTAGTTGCCATGCAAGGACCGTTTGGCAAAACTATTGCTGCACGATCTTTATTATTAATACCATTACCTGATAATTGTTTTGAAATTCTTTCTATTAATGATTTTAAATCAACAAATTTTAGTGGAGAACTAGTTTCAGATGTTATTGCAGTTAGATTATCATTTTGTGATTCTATAATATTCCTAACAATTCTAGAGTTCATTTAAATTAATAACCTTTTGCGTATCCATCTTTTCTTGGATCTGAACCGCCAACTAAATTTCCTTTTTCTCTATCTATTTGAATTGCTTGTCCACCTCCATGAGTACCATCTATATACTCAACATTATGACCGATTTCTTTTAAATTATTAAAAATTTTTTCATCAATACTTTTCTCTAATTTATAAATGTTATTGAAATGGAAAGCTCTAGGAAATGAAATGGCTTGTTGAGGAGTTAAGTTATAATCAATAATGCTATTTAAAACGTGAACTTGTCCTACAGGTTGATATTGTCCTCCCATTACTCCATAAGATAATTCACATTCTCCTTTGTTGTTCATAACTATTCCAGGAATTATGGTATGTAGCGGTCTTTTTAATCCTTGAATACAATTAGGATGACCTTCCTCAACTCTAAAATTAGTTCCTCTATTGTGAAGAACCACTCCAGATTTATCACCTGTTATTCCAGAACCAAAAGCATAGCAAACAGAATTTATTATTGAAACTACATTTAAATCTCTGTCTACTACACTTAAATAAACTGTTTCAGGATGGTTTGGAATATTTAGATCTCCTACATCTGCGCAGCCATTAATAGATATATTTTTTGAGATATTATCTATATTTTGTTCGCTTAATATTTTTTTTAAATCTAAATCTATAAATTCTGGATCACCAATATTTTCTTCTTTAAGTTTATAAGCCTGCTTTGTAACTTCTGCTTCAAGATGGAACCTTTCAAATGAATTCACATCATATTTTTCAATACCTAACTTTTCTAATAATTTCATCATTACTAAAACTGTTATTCCAGGGCCACTCGGAGGACATTGATGAATGATAATATCTCTATATCTATCTGATAAAGTATCTGATTTAATAGTTTTTTGCTTATGGAAATCTTCAATTGTATGTAAGCCCCCAAACTCTTTTAAAGTTTTAACTAAATCTTCAGCAATTGATCCTTCATAAAATTCTTTAACTCCATTTTTTGAAATTTTTTCGAGAGTCTCTCCAAGTGCAGGATTTTTATTTACCTCATTAAATTGATAACTTTTACCATTATTTAGCATATGTTTTCTAGAATATGGGTTATCGTTTAGTTTATTAAATACGTTGCTCCAGGCGTTAGCAACAACTTTAGTCACTTTAAAACCATTCTTTGCAATATCTATACCTTTGTGAAACAACTCCTCAAAATCGAGTTTTCCAAAATCATTATGAATTGAATTCCAAGCATCTAATGCACCAGGAATAGTTACTGCATGAGGACTTGTTAAACCAATTTTATCTATATTGTTTTCCTTGAAATAATCAAAATTTGCTTTTGATGGAGCAATACCTGATCCATTATATGAAACAGGGTCTTTGCCATTCATTTTTATTATTGCAAAACAATCTCCACCTATACTTGTAGCATTAGGCTCTGCAACAGACAGAACAACAGAAGCTGCAATAGCTGCATCCACAGCATTTCCACCTTTTTGCAATATTCTAAGAGCTTCTTCTGTAGCTATTGGATGTGATGTTGCGGCCATACCATTTGAAGAAATGGCATCTTTATCTTTTGTTGAATGATTATTCATAATAGAACTGTAATTTCATAAAAAATATAAATGATCAATAAAATAAATAAAAGTATTCTAATTTTTTCTGTATTTGCCTTTGGCTTTTTTATATCAAATTTACTGAGATCAATTACCGCAACATTAACACCTGCTCTTTCAACTGAATTCAATTTAAGTGCCGCAAATCTTGGACTTTTAGCTGGAGGATATTTTCTAGGGTTTTCGCTCATGCAAATTCCTACTGGTATGTTATTAGATAGATTTGGCCCAAAAAAAGTTATCGGATATTTATTAATCATTGCTCTTATTGGAACTATTTCATTCGCTTTTGCTAAAAGTTTTGCAGGTTTATTAATTTCTAGAATTTTCATTGGTGTAGGTGTTGCCGCTTGTTTAATGGGCCCTTTAACTGGTTACAGAGTATGGTTTGAAGAAAAGTATCAACAACGTGCAAATTCATGGATGTTGATGGTTGCAAATTTTGGATTTGTTGCATCAACTCTACCAGTTCAAATTTTATTACCAATAATTGGTTGGAGATCTATTTTTTTAATTATAGCCTCTTTAATTTTAATAAGCATAATATTAATATCAATTTTAATACCTTCATGGGAAACCAAAAGAGATGAAGATCAAAAAAATAATCTTCAAAATCTTTCTTACATATGGAAAAATAAATTCTTTATAAGCTTAGTACCGCTTGCATTTTTTAATTATGGAGGCGTTCAAGCAATACAAACATTGTGGGCTGGCCCATGGATGCTAAATGTAACAGGTTATGATGCAATACAAAGCGCGACAGGTTTATTTTGGATAAATGTAACAATGCTTTTTTCTTTCTTAATATGGGGATATTTTTTGCCAAAACTATCTTCCAAGGGAATTGACAGTATGAAAATTGTAAAATTTACCCTTCCTGTAAGCTATATAATTTTATTTTTAATAATCATAATGGGAGACAAAGCTGGTGCAACCATGTTCACTCTTTATATTTTATCATCAATAGTAATTTCTTTAACCCAACCAGCAATAGCATTAAATTTTCCTACTAAACTAGCAGGAAAATCTTTAACTTCATTCAATGTATTTTTATTTTCTGGTACTTTTTTTGTACAGTGGATAATTGGTTTAATAATTGATTTTTCCAGAAATTTAGGTGCTACTATTACAATGAGCTATCAAATTTCTTTTTCAATTTTTTTATTTTTATGCATTTTAAGTTACTTATTTTTTTTAGTATTAAATAAAAATGAATAAAAATTTTATTGGATATTTTTTATTATTGTTTCAGCCACTTTTTATGGCTAGTAACTTAATTGTAGCAAGGGGTGGTGTTGATGATGTTCCTCCTATATCTTTATCTTTTTGGAGATGGTTTATTTTTTTCATTATTTTATTTGTACTAAATTATAAGTATTTAGTTGAAAATTTTCAGACTATTAAAAAAGAGAGTAAAAGAAGTTTTCTTCTAGGTTTGATGGGATGTGGTGTTTGTGGAATATTTCCATATATGGCTGGTTCATCTACAACCATTGTTAATATGGGAATTCTTTATACTTCTTCACCAATATTTATAATTTTAATCTCATATTTTCTTTTTAAAGATAAGATAAATATTTTTCAATTTATTGGCTTACTTTTTTGTCTAGTTGGAGTGTTTGCTGTAATTTTAAAGGGCGATATCAATTTACTTCTTGAATTGAAATTTGCTTCTGGAGATTTTTGGATGTTAGGAGCAGCATTAGGCTGGGCGATTTACACAGTAATGCTTTTTCAATGGAATTCAGAACTTAATTTTTTTCCAAGACTAACAATTATATCTTTCTTTGGTTTTTTATCTATTTTGCCTTTTTATTTTATAGAGCATATTTATTTTGAAAAAACTTTATTTAATGAAGAATTTTATTATTGGATTTTGTTTGCAGCAATTTCTCCAGGTATAATTGCTTTCTCATTATACACATTAACTATTAAATATTTAGGACCATCAACAACCGGTTTCACACTATACCTCTATACAATTTATGGAGCTTTTTATGGAATAATATTTTTTTCTGAGATTTTGGAAAATTATCATTTAATAGGTACCATATTTGTATTTTTTGGTATTTATTTGGTAAGAAGAAAAAGTAAAAATGAAATTAAAGCCTAAAATGTTATTTGCAAAAATTCTGTTTTATATTTTTATTATTTATTTTGGAGTTTCTTTAATAGTTTATTTTTATCAAAGAAAATTATTATACCATCCTGGTGAAAATAATTATTTAGATGAGGGACCTTTATCTCACAAAATCGAAAAAGTAAGTATTCAATCTGATAATGATCTAGTTGGATGGTATTACAAAAAAAATAATAACTTTAAAACCTTACTTTTTTTTCACGGAAATGCTGGAAAATTAGATAATAGAATTTATAAACTTAATGAGTTTGCAGATTTAGATTTAAACTATTTAATTTTTGCATATAGAGGCTTTAGTGGAAACAAAGGCAAACCAACAGAAATTGGACTTTATAAAGATGCAATTAAAGCCAAAGAATGGCTTAATCAAAACAATATAGAAGATAAAGATATTGTTCTCTATGGAGAGTCTCTTGGTACTGCTGTAGCAATAGAGACCGCAAGTAACAATTTATTTGCAGGTATAATATTAGAGTCCCCTTTTACATCCATGGAGATTCTGGCGCAAAAATATTACCCATATCTTCCTGCAAAAATTATTTTAAAAGATAAATACAAATCTATTGAAAAAATTAACAAAATAAAGTTTCCCATGCATGTGATGCATGGGAAAAAGGATAATATTGTACCATTTTATATGGGTGAAGAAATATTTAATAAATATGTTGGCGTTAAGTCAAATTATTTTAATGACAACGACGACCATATGATGGAATTTAATAAAAATTTAATTCAATCAATCGACAATTTTATAAAAAGTTTAAATTAAGACATAATTTAAACAAATCCACATCACTTTTAAATTCTAATTTTAGATATGTTTAAATTCCTTTTATTACTTTTTTTATTAATATTGCCAACAAAACTTAGTTCAGAAATAAATAATGATTACTATGATAACAATTATTTTCATATTGGAAAAATGAACTCTTACAATAGTGAGTTCATTCTATATTTTAAAACACGGAA
This sequence comes from uncultured Pelagibacteraceae bacterium, assembly GCA_902598015.1. Classification (GTDB taxonomy): domain Bacteria; phylum Pseudomonadota; class Alphaproteobacteria; order Pelagibacterales; family Pelagibacteraceae; genus Pelagibacter. The sequence goes on along the minus strand of CACJZT010000012.1, from coordinate 1,595 downwards.
GAAAGCTATTTTAGCAAAGGGAGAATTTTCTAATTATATTAATGATTTTCCACAGGACTTATACTTATATGATAAAAATTTAAATAAAGATTACCCTTTAATTTCATATGACTGGTTTCCAAAAAAAGTTAAAAAAATATCAAAAAAATATAATTACCCACTTTTCCCAGAGGATTTTGCTTACTATTTATTAAATGATAACAACACTTTAATTTTGATAAGTGCAAAAAAAAATTTTAATGAAAATTTAAAATATGACATAAAAAATAATAAGTTAGAAATTGCTAAGACTTCTGGCAAATTAAATTTTATAATCTCTTCTTATGCTGAAAACTGTGGTTATAAATCTCTAAAAAATAATTTTGAGTGCAATATCTATAAACCTTTAATTTCTAAAAATTTGCTTAATTAACTTGGGTAAAAGCATTTGCAAACTTTTCAGCTTCAAATATTTGTAAGTCATCCTCTTTTTCTCCAAGCCCGAGACCAACAATAGGTACTTTATATTTCTTTGAAATCGCAATCAATATCCCACCTTTTGCAGTTCCATCAAGTTTTGTCATTATGATGCCTGTGATTGGAAGTAATTTATTAAATTCTTCGAGTTGATTAATTATATTTTGTCCCGATGTTGCATCTAAAACTAAAATAACCTCGTGAGGCGCTGTTTCATCACTTTTTTTAATTACATTTCCTATTTTTTTTAATTCATCCATTAAATTCTTTTTATTTTGTAATCTTCCTGCCGTGTCTACTATTACTTGATCTATATTTTGACTTTTAGCTATTTCCATTGCTTTAAAAGCAACTGAAGCCGGATCTGAACCAGGATCTGATTTTACAATTTTAGCATCAACCCTGTTAGCCCATTCTTCTAATTGATCAATAGCAGCCGCTCTAAATGTATCGCATGCTGAAAAAAGAACTTTATTATTATTTTGTATAAATATTTTTCCTAATTTTCCAATAGTAGTTGTCTTACCAACTCCATTAACACCTGAAACTAATATTATATTTGTCTTTTCTTTTTTTAAAAAAAAATCTTTCTTTTCTAGGGGTGTCATTAGTTCTAAAATATAATTATTAAGTATTTCGAAAACTTCCTTGATTGGATCATTTTTAGGATCAATCTTTTTTTGAGCAATTATAGATTTTATCTCTGATGCTGCATCTATGCCCACATCTGAGCTGATCAAGAATTCTTCTATTTTATCAAGAGTTGCATCGTCAATTTCTTTCTTAACTATTATTTCTTTAAGGCCTGATGCTATATTGCTTGCACTTCTTTTAAATCCGATTTTAAATTTTTCAAAAATACCCATTATATTTTGATATTAATCTTTTCAATTTCAGATACAGGACCTCTCATTTTTATATTTAATTCATTATCAATTTGAATATTTAAAATTCCTGTCGAAAATTCTATTTTTGAATTACTGTTTTGTAGTTGATTTAAATTAGCTGCGACTGCTGTTGCACATGCTGCAGTCCCGCAAGCTTTTGTTAAACCTGCACCCCTCTCCCAAACTTTAATTTTGTAATGTTGTTCACTAATTTTCTGAGCTATTGTGACATTGCATTTCTCAGGGAAAACT
>CACJZT010000011.1 GCA_902598015.1 uncultured Pelagibacteraceae bacterium | reverse complement strand
ATTACTATTCGAATAAGCACAACTGAAGTAAAAAAATATTATAAAAATAGATGTAATTAATTTCATCTAAAAAGATGTTCCTATTTGAAATCTAAATTTCTCTGTAATATCACTATCAGCTTCGCTTAAAGGAATTGCATAAGAAAAAGTTAAAGGACCTACTGCGCTAAACCAATTTAATGCTATACCAGATGATGATCTAATTTTATTTGAGTCAAGAGAACTGTCATAATCTACTTCCCAAACATTAGCTATATCAATAAAAAAATTAAAATCGATACTTTCGTTTTCAAATAAAATATTTGGCAAAGTTGAACTTAGATTTAAAGCTGAAGCATAATTTCCACCAATAAATTGAGAACCATCCTTAGGACCTATTTTACCACTTTCAAAACCTCTTAAAAGTCTTCCAGGTACATCGACTCTTTTTGAAACTCTAACATTGTCATCTAAAGAATTTATAGTTTGTAAAAAAAACTTAGCTGATAAAATTAAATTATCATTTACCGAATGATAAGCGGCACTTGTAAATTTATTTTCTATTGATTTATCATCCGAATATAATGGTAAAGTTTGTGAGAACCTATTAATTATTCCATCAGTAGGTTGGAAATTTTGATCAAGTTTGTTGTAAGTTAATCTATAAGATAATAAGTTTTCAATATAGTTTCCTTCTTGTTTTTTTATTATATTAGTTGCTGTAGATGATGTTTCCAAATCTTCATAATAATTAGATGACTCAATATTAACAAAAAAATCTTTTTTATGCTCAAATTCAGTTCCAAAAGAAAAGCCAGTTCTGTTTGTTTTATATCCACTAGAACTCATAAAATCATCGACTGAACTTTCTATTACTGCTTTTATTGATTTATCGGAATTTTTATAATTTGGGTTATTTACTGAAAATCTTCCTTTTATTGAGTCTTCTGTAATTGTTGCATTAGTGTCTAATTTAATACCTAATCCAAGATAATTATTTTCTTTAACACCAGCTGATAAATTAGTTCCTGCCGTTCCAGTGCCTGCACCTGCAAATATTTCACCAGTTGCTTTTTCTTCTACTTTGATATTTATGATTTTATTTGAATTATCATTTTCTTTAGTTTCATAAGTAACAGTTTTAAAAATATTTTTTGCTTTTACATCTTGAATAGATTTATTAAATAATAATTCATTATATGGGTCACCCTCATCAACTATTAAAGCATTTCGGATCACTTTTTCATCTGTAATGAAATTTCCAAGAATATTTATTCTTTCTACATATTTCTTTTCTACATCATCAAGACTAATTTCAAGATCAATTAAATTATTTGGCCTTATAATCTCTTTATAATTAGCATTTAAAAACATAAAATTATTTAATAAAGTATAATCATTTATATCATCAATTAAATTATTTATTTCACGTGATGAATATTTTTTTCCTTTCAACTTTTCGAATCTTTTTTTAAATACTTTTTTTTCATCATCTGAAAAAATTTCGTTATTAATTATTTCAATATTGTTTAAAAAATATTTCTTTCCAGCTTCTATGTTAAAAATTAATTCAAATTGATTATCTTCATTAATTATTGTTGTAGTAGATTTTACATTTACTTCAAAATAACCACTATTTTTATAAAATTTAGTTAGTCTTGAAACATCAAGGTTTATTCTATCCATATTTAAAAATTTATTTCTTGTAATAAATTTCCAAAATTTTGCTTCTTCTGAAATAATTACATTTCTTAAAGTATTATCTCTGAAAATTTTATTACCTATAAATATAATTTTTTTAATCTTAGCGATTTCTCCAATGTCAAAATTATATATAATATCAACAGAATTATTTTCATTATTAGTTATTAATGTTTCTAGTCTTACAAAATAATAACCATATGATTTTAAAATATTTTCAAGCAAAATATTTTGTTCAACTACTTTACTTTTTATGAAAGGGTACTTTTCTATTTTTTTTACGATTTTATTTAAATTTTCATAAATACCATCATTTTTAATTCCATTAATGGTAATATTTTGAATAATTGGGTTTTCCTCAACAGTTATATTAAGAATGCCTTGATTCATATTTAAAGATACGTTTTTAAAGTAATCTGTTTGAAATAAAATTTTTAATGAATTATTTAAATCAGTTGTATTAACATTGTTTCCAATATTCAATTTTGAAAACATTATAATTGTTTCATTAGAAACACGGTCATTACCCTTGATATTGAATTCTTTTATAATCTCAGCATATGCTATTTTGGATAGTAAAAAACTAAATACCAAAAAAAATAAAAATTATTCATAATACTTTAAATTTTTATCAAGATAATTTTTTGTAATCATTATCATATTTTTTATATCATAAATATTTTTTGGTTTTAATTTATAAAATCTCTTAATGTAAGGTTTTTTTATTAGTTTGAGCAAATTTAACTGTATTGATATATAATTAATTTCACCTTTTAAATATTTTAGTACTAATTCATCATTAAGGGTTATTAAAATTGTTTCAAAGTAAGAGTTTGTTTTCGGAATTAATTTTAATATTTTCAACAACGGAAAAGTTTCTATTTTTGGAAACTCAAAGTTGAGATCATTTAAATTTTTTAATTTATAAGAAATTGATTTTCTATTAATACTATCCTTAATTCCTAGAGCGTTTGAAATTGGTATTTTCATATCTGTATCATGAGCTAAAAATTTAATTAAATTACCCTTGAAATATATTATTGCATGAACAAATGAATTTGGATGAATTAGAATATTTATTTGATTATTAGAAAGATTAAATATTTTTTTTGCTTCTATAAATTCAAAAATCTTATTCATCATTGTTGATGAATCTATTGATATTTTCTTTCCCATTTTCCATTTTGGATGTCTGATAGCTTCATTAGGTTTAATATTGGAGATATTTTTTATTTTTTTTTTTAAAAAAGGACCACCTGAAGCAGTTAAAATTACCCTTTCTATATTTTGTTTATCCTCATTTTTAATCAAACTCCAAATTGAAAAGTGTTCAGAGTCAATTGGTATAAAGTTTGTTTTATACTTTTGTAAATTTTTTTGTATTAATTCCCAACCACATACAATTGATTCTTTATTCGCTATTAAAATATTTTTTGTAAAAGGTATAATTTTTAATGTTGGAAATAGACCTTCGATACCAGAAATTGAATTTATACAGTAATCAATTTTATTTTTAACAATTTTGTTTAAATTATCATGTCCTAAGTAAACATTGATTTTTTTTTTTTTAAATTTATTTTTATACCTGTTGAAGCTAATTTTGTCCTCAATAATTACTTTTTTGACATTGTTTCGAATTGCCTGTTTATATAATTTTTGTACGTTTGATTTTGTTGAAAGCAAGCTAACTTTGTAATTTTTTTTATTGTAAATAGCGGATAGTGAAGATTCACCAATTGAACCTGTTGAACCTAAAATAATTATATTTTTTTTCATAAAAAATTTAAAATAATTAGTCCTGAAGGAATAGCAAAGATTAAACCATCAAATCTATCCAAAAGTCCGCCATGACCCGGAATTAAATTACCTGTATCTTTGATTTTTGCTTTTCTTTTTAAATTAGAAATCATTAGGTCTCCAATTTGTGAAATCGTAGAAATAGTAATTGAATATAATATTATAAACTCAGATGAAAAATAATTATTGAAGATTAAAAATGTGAAAATAATTGATAAAAAATAAGATCCTATTGAACCTGAGTAAGTTTTATTAGGACTAATTTTTGTAAGTTTTTTTCCACCGATTGTTTTACCAAACACATAACCTCCAATATCTGAACTTACACAAATTAAAACTATAACTAAAAAGTATAATTTAAATTGCGAAAAACTATCGGTAAGAATTAGCCATGTAGACATTATTAAAACCAATAAATAGACTAAAGAAATTAATAAGCTAAAATATAGCTTAATTTTTTTTTTAAATATTCTTTTTAATATTAAAAAAATCTCATTATAAATTTCAATGAACAATAGCAATAGTACTATTGTTAATATATAATAATTATATAATGCCAATAATGTCATAGATATTAAAATTAAGGAACTTAAAATTCTTTTATTTAGATCTGACATTTAAACCACCGAAATTTCTATCTATTTTGTTATATTTTTTAATTATTTTAAAAAAATCATTTTTTGTAAACTCAGGCCACATTTTTTTTTCAAAGAAAATTTCAGTATATATAGATTGCCATATCAGAAAGTTGCTAATTCTATTTGTGTTGCCTGTTCTTATTAAAATTTCAGGATCTGGTATTCCTGATGTATATAAATTTTTGTTAATATTTTTTTCGTTAATTTGTAAATGATTTTTTTTTAATTTTTTTAAAGAATATATAATTTCTTGCCTTGAACCATAATTTAAAGCCATATTAATTTGTATCTTATTATTAGAATGTGTAACTTTTTCTACTTTTTTAATTTTTTTTTTTAATTGATTTGGGAACGGCTTTATATCTCCGATAACTTTGATCTTAATTTTTTTTTTTAAAATATTATTTATCTCTTTATCAATAAAATTATTTAGAAGACTGAACAAATAATTTACTTCTTCTAATGGCCTTCTCCAGTTTTCCGTAGAAAAAACAAATAATGTCAAATATTTTATTTTTTTTTGAATTCCTGCTGATATGATTTTTTTAACTGTTTCAATACCCTTTTTGTGTCCATAATTTCTGGTTTTTTTTTTTTTAATTCCCCATCTGCCATTACCATCCATTATTATGGCTACATGCTTAGGAGGGTTCATATAGTCATTATTTCTTTTTCTTTAGATAATACTTTTTCATCAATTAACTTAATATTATTATCTGTATGGTCTTGAATTATTTTACTAAATTTTTTTTCATCATCCTCGGATATTTCTTTTGATTTAAGAAGTTTTTTCAAATCATCATTTCCCTCTCTTCTTATATTTCTTATTGAAACTTTACACTTCTCCCCCATAGATTTTACTATTTTTTTCATCTCTAATCTTCTTTCCTCACTAAGATCTGGAATAGGTAGTCTTAATAATTGACCATCAATTTGCGGGTTTAATCCTAGCTCTGATTTTTTTATCGCTGCATCAACTAAATTAACATTATTTACATCCCATACTTGTATATTTATCGTTCTGGGTTCTGGTGTCGTAATGGTTCCCAACTGATTTATAGGCATATTTTGTCCATACACATCTACTTTTACTAAATCCAACATACTCGCATTTGCTCGACCAGTTCTAAGAGAACTAAGTTCCTTCGTAAAAACTTCTAAAGTTTTAGACATTTTTGATTTGTATGAATTTTCTTGAAACATTATTCACCAATTTTAATTCTCGAAAATTCTTTAATTTTTAAGTCTGCAATATTAATCTCTGATATTATTTCTTTTACCTTTTTCTTTGGTTCCATAACCCAGTTTTGTGTCATCAAACTATTTTCTTCTTTGAATTTATTTAATTTACCTATACTAATTTTTTTTGCAATTTCATCGGGTTTTCCAGAATTTTTTAATTCCTCAGCTATCAGCTTTTTTTCTTTTTCAAGGATTTCTTTGTTTAATTCATCAGAATTTAACGCTAAAGGATTGGAAGCAGCAATGTGCATTGATAATTGTTTACCAAATATGCTTATTTTATCGTTCTTTTCATTCGTTTCTAAACTTACTATTACACCTAGTTTTGATACATTATCTTTTATTATAGAGTGTTGATATGTAAAATTTTGTGAATTTGGATTTTCTATAGTCTTAGTTTTGCCTATAGTAATTTTTTCACCAATTTTCGCTATTAAAGCAATTAGATTTTCTTCAACATTTATTCCATTATTCATATTGGTATTTTTTAACTTTTGAGTATCAGATGAACATTCATTATTTATTTCACTTAATTCCTTGGCAAATTTTATAAAATCATCATTCTTAGCTACGAAGTCAGTTTCACAATTAATTTCAATTAACGAAGTTTTATTTGAATTTCCACTTATTACAATTACACCTTCTTTAGCATCTCTTGACATTTTTTTAGAAGCTTTGGCAATACCTCTTACTCTTAAAATTTCTGCTGCTTTATCCAAATCTCCATTTGCCTCTTTTAATGCTGAACTACAGTCTTTAAAACCAGCGCCTGTAGAATTTCTTAATTCTTTAATTTTTTTTATATCGCTCATTAATTTTTCTTATTAATTTAACTTTTTATCAGTGGATATTTTTTGTTTATCAGGATTGTTTTTTGATACATTATCTAATTTGATATCAGTTTCATTTATTGTTAAATTTTTCTTTGCATCATTAACAGTGTCTTTCATTAATTTACAGTATAAATCAATTGATCTCCTAGCGTCGTCGTTACCGGGTATTGGAAAATCTATACCTTCCGGATCCGAGTTAGTATCTAAAATTGCAATAATTGGAATACCTAGTTTAATTGATTCTTTAATTGCTAATGACTCATAGTTCGTATCAATAATAAAAACTAAATCAGGGATTTTTTTCATATCCATAATTCCACCTAGTGATCTTTGCAATTTATCTCTTTGGCCACTCATTTTAAGAAGTTCTTTTTTTGTAAAACCTCTATTTTCTGATGAAAGATCTGAATTAATTTTATTTAACTTTTTAATTGAATTGGATATAGTTCCCCAATTAGTTAACATACCGCCTAACCATCTGTAATTTACAAAGTACTGATCAGTATCTTTGGCTAATTGAGCTACTGCTTCTGAAGCCTGTTTTTTAGTTGAAATAAATAGAATTTTGCCACCTGAAGAAATTGTAGTATGAACTTTTTCCAGTGCAACATTAGTTAATTCTAGAGTTTGTGTAAGATCAATTATATGAATAGAGTCTCTCTTACCAAATATGTACTTTTTCATTTTAGGATTCCATCTTAATGTTTTGTGTCCAAGATGAACTCCAGCTTCCAATAATTGTTCAATTGATATTTTAGGTATTTTCATATTCTTTCCCGGTTGTGCCACCACAATTATTGCCCATAGGGACCGGAGGTATAAAACCAAAAATTGTGTGCGTGTTAATTTGTGAGATAAATACAAACTATTTTATAAAAAACAACCTTTTTTTTAAGTAATTTCTGTATTTTTCTCTAAATTTAAAGTGTTTAAGAGATTATAGTCAATTTTCCTTTTTTCTTTTAGTTTAAACTTTATAACTTTATCATCTGACTCAATATATACTTTAACTTCAGTTTCTCCATCTTTTAAGTTTAATTTTTTTAGCTTAATTAAATCATTAAAATCTTTAAATTTAAAAACTATTTTGTTAATTGGCTTATTAATAACGTCTTTTAAAGAAAGTATTTTCTTAACATTAATACGTTTTTCAAATTTATTATCATCGGTATAATTTTTTATTAAAGTTAACATTACAGAATTTCCCTCAACTAAATTATCTCTATTTAATTCAAAGATTTCAGAAAAGATAAATATCTCAAACACATTTGATATATCGGAAAATTTGATAATTCCATATGAACCACCTTTTTGGGTTTTCTTTTCTTGAACTTTTAGAATTGTACAAGCAATGTTTGAGCTTAAAATATTTTTATCATTTTCAAATTCATCAAAATTAACAATATTATATTGTTTAAAAATTGATTTATATTGATTTAAAGGATGTCCAGATATGTAAAATCCTAGTGTTTCAAATTCTTTAGATAATTTAACATCAATTTCCCAATCATTAGAATTTTCTAAAAAATTTATTTCATTCGTTCCTATATCAGCAAATAAATCAATTTGATTTAATGATTTGTCTTCATATAGATTTTTTGATTTTAAAATTATATTTGGAATGGAATTAAATAAACATTTTCTGTTTTCATTTAAATTATCAAAAGCTCCTGCTTGTACTAAGCCCTCTAATTGTAATTTATTTATATCTTTAGGATTAACTCTGTTTATAAAATCAAATAAACTTTTAAATTTTCCATTTTTTTCTCTTTCTTTAATAACATTAGAGATCGCTTCAAATCCTACATTTTTTATAGCACCCAAAGCATAAAAAAACTTTTTTCCATTAGAGTAAAAATTAGCAAATGAACTATTTATATCTGGTCTAATAATTTCAATATTAAGTCTTTTTAATTCTTCATAAAATTCACTTAATTTTTTTTGATTAGAAAGTTCCATTGACATAGATGCAACAAAAAATTCATGTGGATAATATGTTTTGAGAAATGCTGTTTGATAAGCAATAACAGCATATGCTGCCGCATGACTTTTATTGAATCCGTATTCAGCAAACGGTTCTATTTTTAAAAATATTCCTGCTGAAATATCTTTGCTTATTCCATTTTTAAATGCTCCATCAACAAATCTTTGTTTTTGTTTTTCTAATTCTGCTCTATTTTTTTTGCCCATAGCTCTTCTTAGGATATCAGCCTCTCCAGCAGTAAAACCAGATAAAACCTGTGCAATTTGCATTACTTGTTCTTGATAAATTATTACACCATATGTTGGTTTTAATATTTGCTCTAATTTTGGATGCAGATAATCAGGCTCTCTCTTTGCATGTTTGCAGTCATTATAAATTGGAATATTGCTCATTGGTCCAGGTCTATATAAAGCTACTAATGCAATAATATCTTCCAATCTGTTAGGTTTCATATTAATTAAAGCATCTTTCATACCTGAACTCTCAAGCTGAAATAAACCTACAGTTTTTCCACTTGATAAAAGCTCATAAACTTTCTGATCTTCATAATCGATCTTCTCAATATTAAAATCAGGATCATTTTCATTAATAAGTTTTTGTGCTTTATCAATAACTGTAAGTGTCTTTAAACCTAAAAAATCAAATTTAATTAACCCTGCATTTTCAGCCGAGTACATGTCAAATTGTGTTGAGGGTAATAACAAATCTGCCGAGTTATCTTTGTACAACGGCACAGTTTCTGTGAGTTTTTTATCAGCTATGACAACTCCAGCTGCATGAGTTGCTACATTACGATTTAAACCTTCTAATTTAAGTGATAAATTTACTAAACGTTCCACCCTTTTATCCTCATTTATTAATTTTTGTAGTCTAGGCTCTATATTTATACATTGTTGAAGAGACATTGGTCTTGATGGATCAAAAGGTATCATTTTACAAATACTATCAATAAATCCATAAGGTAATCCTAGAACTCTTCCAACATCTCTAATAACCATTCTTGCTTTAAGTTTCCCAAAAGTAATGATATGTGCTACACTATCTTTATACTTTTTATTTAAGTACTCAAAGACTAAATCCCTTTTTTCCTCACAGAAATCTATATCAAAATCAGGCATTGAAATTCTGTCTGGATTTAGAAATCTTTCAAAAATAAGGTTAAATTTAATTGGATCAATATCGGTTATAGATAAACACCAAGCGACTAAAGAACCAGCTCCAGACCCTCTACCTGGTCCAACAGGTATTTTGTTTTCTTTAGCCCATTTTATGTAATCAGATACAATTAAAAAATATCCTGAATAATTCATTTCAATAATAATTTTTATTTCATGATCTAATCTTTTTTTGTATTTTATGTAATTTTCATGATTATCTAAATTGCTAATGTCTAAATTAAAAATTGATTTAAACTTATCTTTTAGACCATTGTAAGAATTTACTTTTAATATTTCATTTGGATCTTTTTTGGATGATGAAATTCTAGGTAAAATAGGCTTAGATTGATTAGGTTTAAAAGAACATCTGAATGGTAAATTAAAATTATTTTCTAATGCCTCGGGTAAATCTTTAAAGAGCTCAATCATCTCATCAGATGATTTAAAATAGTGTTGGTTAGTAAGTTTTATTCTACTTGAATCATTTACATAAGTTTTCTCACCTATGCACATTAATGCATCATGAGCTTCGAACATATCTTTATCTAAATAATAAACTTCATTTGAAGCAATTATTGGTAATTCTAACTTTTCAGATATTTTAAGATTAAAATTTTCAAAATCTTTTTCATTTAAATCATCGTGTCTTTGAATTTCTATATAAATATTATCTTTAAATTCATTTTTTAATTTAATTAATATTTCCTCAATTTCATTAGACAAGCTTTTATTGTAAAGTTTTCCAAACAAACATTTAATTGAACCTGTTAAAACTATTACTCCTTCAGAATTATTTATTAAATCTTCTAAATCGCAATGTGGTTCCTTAGTTTCAGAATTTTCTAAATATGATTTAGATGAAAGTTTAATTATATTTTTGTAACCATCAGAGGTTTTGGCTATTAATGGTATTAATCCACTAAATTCTTTGTATTTAAACAAAATTTGAGTTCCAATAATAGGTTGCGTTCCAACAGATGATAAATTTTGTGAAAACTCTAAAGCTCCTGATAAATTATATGTATCAGACAAACCTAAAGATTTTATTTTATTTTTCTTACAGAAATCTTTTAATTGATCAATTTTTACAGCTCCTTCACAAATTGAATATTGAGTATGGATTTTAAAATGATTAAATGTTTTATTAACTGAATCTATCATTAGTGATACTCATCTTACCACCAATCATTTTAATTTTACAATCTGCCATATTAGCAAAATATCTATTGTGGGTTGCAAAAATTATAATTCTATTTTTGTCTTTGAGATTAAATAGAATTTTAAATATTTGTTTCGCATTTTCAAAATCTAAACTTCCAGTTGGTTCGTCGGCCAGAATAATATTAGGCTCATTAATTAGAGCTCTAGCAATTGCTATTCTTTGATTTTCACCACCAGACAGCTCCGATGGATAATGATTTAATCTTGAAGTTAAATCAAATTTTTTAATCAATTTTCTAGCTAAATCTGTAGATTTTAATTTATTATTAGAAATTAACAAATTTGGCAGTATTACATTTTCAAGTGCTGTGAAATCTGGCAATAAATTTTTATCTTGATAAATGATACCTATATTTTTTGATCTTAGATGATCATTCTCAATTGAGCTATTTATATCAATTTTCTTTTTATTGTACTCAATAAAACCTGATGAAGGAATATCAATTAATGACAATAAATTTAATAATGTTGATTTACCAGAACCTGAAGGTCCTATAATAGAATATACATTTCCTGACTCAAATTTAAAATTTATATTGTTTAAAACTTTAATGGATTTATTTTTTTCATACTTCTTTGATAAATTATTTAATTTTAAAAAATTACTCATATTTTAAAGTTTGTATTGTATCTAATTTTGCTGCTCTAGAAGCTGGATAAATTGATACCATTGAAGTTGTTATTATTGAACTTAAAGCAATTAAAATAATTGAATTAATATTTATTTCAGATGGAAGTGTACTTAAAAAATAGATTTCTTCTGGAAATAACGTAATATCAAATGTGTTAGAGATAAATTTTCTTACATCTTCAATATAGTATGAAAATAAAGAACCTAATAAAATACCAATTAAAGTTGCTGATGTACCAATAATAAATCCTACAAAAAAGAAAATTTTTTTAATTGAGCTATTAGATACACCAATAGATTTTAAAATCCCTATTTCTCTCGTTTTATTTTTAACTAATATTGTCAAACCAGATATAATATTGAATGCAGCTACAATTATTATTAAAGATAAGATTATAAACATCACGTTTCGTTCAACTTTTAAAGCTGAAAATAAAGATTCATTTAAATCTGCCCATGTATAAACATATGCGCTGGGAAATGAATCTAACATTTTTTTTTTATAATATTCTATATTTTTTGGGTCTTTGAAATAGTACTCAATAAATCTTTGATCTTTATTTTTGTTAAAAAAATCCTCCAGCGTATTAAGATTAATGTATGCTACATTCTCATTAAATTCGCCTATTCCACTATCAAATATTGAAATTACTTCAAATTTATCTTGTCTTGGAAATGATCCAACGATTGTTTGAACACCAGATGGTGACATTATTGTTATTTGATCACCAATATCTATATTAAGCAAAAAGCTTAAATCCTTTCCAATTGATATTGAATTATTTTTTAGATCTGTTGTTCCAAAATATTTTTGATTATTTGATATTTCTAGTTTCTTAAAATCATTTTTTAAATATCCTTTTAAAAGGACTCCTTTTGTGTTTTGTTTTGAGAGAATTACTGCTTCACCATCATTTGAAAAAATGCCTTTTGTAAAATCTTTATTAGTTATAATAGCCAAAGGTTTATCATATGGTTTTACAACAGCATGGGCATTAAAACCTACGATTTTATTTATTAACTCTGTTCTAAAACCATTCATTACTGACATAACAATTATTAATACAGCCACACCCAAGCCTATGCCGATAAAGGAAAAGATAGAGATTACATTTAAAAAGCCATCTTTTTTTCTAGCTTTTAAAAACCTAAATATAATCTCTTTTTCTAGTTGTGAAATCAATTTTGCTTAGCTTTTATTATTTGTGAAGCTATATCTTCAACCGTCAACTTTTGAGTTTCTCCATCGACTTCCTTAAACTCATATAAATTTCCTTCAGATTTGCTTCCAATTACAAGTTGATATGGAATTCCGATTAAATTAAATTTTTTTATTTTAGCTGAAATATTTTCTTCTGTATCATCTATGATTGTTTCTATGTTTTTTGATTTTAGAAAATCGTTTATTTTAATAGACTTTTCTAAATTAGATTTATCATTTTTATTTATCATTGGAATTATCGCGCAATCATAAGGTGTTACTGACATAGGCCATTTCATAATACCTTCTATATCGTTATATTTTGCCTCAATTATGGCACCAACAAGTCTGGAAACTCCTATTCCGTAGGATCCCATTTTAACAAATTCTTTTTTTCCATTAAAATCAACAGCAGCATTCATTGGTTTTGAATATTTATCTCCAAAATAAAATATGTGACCGACTTCAATCCCTTTGGTATTAACTCTAAATTCTTGCGGCACTGATTTCTCAAATTCATCTTTACTAAATTTTTCATCTGTCACAGAATAAAATTTTTCATATTGTTTTCTCAATAAGCTTAAAGAAACTTTATCAAGAATTGTTTTCGAACTATCTACATCAAAAATTCTTTTATCTGTATAAATTTTACTTTCACCAGTATCAGCAAGAATAATAAATTCATGTGATAAATTTCCTCCTATGGGTCCAGTATCAGCAGCCATGGGAATTGCGGATAAATTTAGTCTCTTAAAAGTTTTTAAATATGAAAGAAAGAATTTATTGTACGAAAATATTGCATCATCATCTGTTAAATCAAAAGAGTAGGCATCCTTCATATAAAATTCTCTACATCTCATAATTCCAAATCTTGGTCTTAACTCATCTCTAAATTTCCATTGAATATGGTATAATAATTGAGGTAAAGATTTATATGATTTAAAGGAAGATCTAAAAATTTCTGTCACAAGTTCCTCATTAGTTGGACCATATAACATTTCTCTATTTTGACGATCCTTAATTCTTAACATTTCTTCACCATAATCTTCATATCGTCCACTTTCCTTCCAAATTTCAGATGATTGAATTGTGGGCATTAATATTTCTTGAACACCAACACGGTCTTGTTCTTCTCTAACTATTTGTTCTATTTTTTTCATCACTTTAAATCCAAGCGGTAACCAAGAATAAATTCCAGCAGAGGACTGTTTAATCATGCCTACTCTTAACATTAACTGGTGTGATTTAATTTTAGCCTCAGATGGATTATTTTTTAGTATCGGAATAAATGATTTTGAAAAAAACATTAATTTAAAAAGTTACGTAAATTTAAAATTTCATTAATTACTAATAGATATATAACTATAAAAATACCAGACGTAATTAAAGTACAATAAATTATTTTTTTAGTTATTTTTGGATTTTCTGGGGCCCCAGGGTCAACTCCCTCTATATCTCCCTTTTTTTCACGATTAACATCTATAGGTAGAATGGCAAAAAAAACTATCCACCACAAGCACACATATACAACTATTGAGCCTGTAATACTCAATTAAATCCTCACTAAATTTATATTTGTGTAAGGTCTTTTTCCTAATTTTTCTTTTGTGTACTTTCTACAAGTTATTTTAAGAGCATCAATTAAATTTGATTCTTGCTTTTTATTATTTAAAGAAAAAGTTTTTGCTGTTTTTTCAATTTCCTCTTCAAGATTAAATGTAAATTCATCTTTTTCGTATATAGGTAAACCTCTAAAAGTTAATAAAGGTTTGTTATGAATATTACCATTTGGAGTGATTACTAATGTTGCTTCTATTAATCCGTTAGTAGATAAATTTTTTCTCTCTTTGATAGATTGAGCATCTTCTTCAACACTTATAGAACCATCTACGTAAAGTCTTCCACTTGGAGCTTTATCATATACTTCAGGTTTATCACCTGGATAAATTCTAACTATATCACCATTTTCTACTCTAACAGGATATGGGACTTGCATTTCTTTAGCAAAATTTATGTGTTCAATCATATGTCTATGTTCACCATGAACAGGTATGACCGATCTTGGTTTTATCCAGTCATACATATCCTTTAAATCTTCTCTATTTGGATGTCCTGATACATGAATAAATTCACTATCTTCAGAAATTACTTCTATACCTTCTCTAACTAATTGATTGTGAAGTTTGTATAATTTTTTTTCATTACCTGGAATAATTTTTGAAGAAAATATAACTGTGTCCCCTCTCTCAACAAAAACATCTGGATGTGTATAATTTGAAATACGGTTCATCGCACCCATTGGTTCTCCTTGGCTACCAGTACATAAGTAAACAATTTTTTCTCTTGAAATGTTTTTTGCATCTCTAGCATCAAGTGGTTCAATAACATTTTGCAAGTAACCACATTGCCTAGCAGCTTTATAAATTCTATGCATTGAACGGCCCACCAAAGCAATTTGCCTACCTGTTTTTTCAGCACAATAAAAGGCAGACTCCATTCTAGCTACATTTGAAGCGAAAGAAGTAA
This sequence comes from uncultured Pelagibacteraceae bacterium, assembly GCA_902598015.1. Lineage (GTDB taxonomy): Bacteria > Pseudomonadota > Alphaproteobacteria > Pelagibacterales > Pelagibacteraceae > Pelagibacter. Next base: position 16,076 of record CACJZT010000011.1, on the reverse strand, counting down.
TAATTATCCTTTTCTTTAATCTTTCCATTATCTTTAGCATATTTTTTCTTACATCAAGCTCAGATCCTGCTCTTCCTGCACTAAATACGTTTGTTGAGTCACATATCATTGTCAAAACACCTTCTTCACCAATTTCCTTTAATCTTTTTGAATTCATATTATCTCCAGTTAATGGATCTGGATCACACTTCCAATCACCAGTGTGTAATATATTTCCAACAGGTGTTTCAATTTTTAGTCCATTAGGTTCAAGTATAGAATGTGTTAATGTAACAAATTCTATTTTAAAAGGACTTAAATCTACAATGCTATTTAATTGAACAACTTCTAGATATCCTGTTACATCAATTTTTTTTTCCTTAAATTTTTCTGAAATTAAAACTGATGTAAATGGAGTAGCAAATATTTTACATTTTAGTTTTGGCCATATATGAGCAATTGCACCAATATGATCTTCATGTGCATGAGTTAGAACAATACCTAATAAGTCATCTTTTTTATCAACAATAAATCCAGGGTCAGGATATATTAAATCAACTCCAGGAATTGCATCATCTGCAAAAGTAACTCCTATATCTACAATTATCCATTTTCTATTATCTAGATTTCCATAGGCGAATAAATTCATATTCATCCCAATTTCTCCAGATCCCCCTAAAGGGCAAAAAATTAATTCTTCTTTCATTTATTTAAATACATAGCAGCCTTTAAAACTCCATCAGTAGTTAAATTAGACTTTATTTTTACTCTTAGTTTTAAAGAATTTTTAAACATTTTTGCTAGTCCACCAGTAAATATTATTTTATATTTTTTTTTGGTTTGTTTAATAATGGAATGAATTATATTGTCAATCAGACCAGAATAACCGAAGAAAAATCCTGAATTAATTGCACTTATAGTATTTTTACCTACAACATTATTTGATTTTTTAAATTTTACATTAGGTATTAAAAATGCTTTTTTTGATAAATTTTCTAATGAAAGATTTATTCCAGGAGCAATTACCCCTCCGTTATAACTATTTGCTGAGATTACATCAAAATTAGTTGCTGTTCCAAAATCTACTACAATATAATTGTTTTTATTGTCAATTACTGATATTGCATTAGCTAACCTATCAGAGCCAATTTGTTTTCTATTAACTTTTATACTTAATAATTTACTTAAATTAAGATTTTTTAACTCATTACAATTTGCATTAAAATATAATTTAAAATAATTTTTAATTTTCTTGTAGCAGTTAGGAACAACGGAGCAGAATAAAATTTGTTTTAATTTTTTATCATATTTTCTCAAAGCATTTAAATTTTTTTTTAAATATTTTAAATTGACTTTATTTGTAGATAGTCTGATTTTTTTGACAATGCTTTTATTTTTGTAAACACAGATTTTTATATCTGTATTTCCAATATCTCCAATAATGTAAAAATTAGGCATAATAAGAATATTTTTTTTCGAAGTTATTTTTTATAAAATTTATAATTTTAGATTTATTAATTTTATTATTATATTTATTTATATAAGTAGTTTTATATTCTTTTATTGTTGGGCTACTTTTTATATTAATACCTACTCCAATAATTAGAAATTTAATTTCATTATAATAAATTATTTCTTGAAGAATTCCGCATACCTTTTTATTCATTATTTTTAAATCATTTGGTAGTTTAATATTGATTTTATATGGAACAATATTTTTTAAAATATTTTTTATTATTTTAAGATTTGAAAATGTAATTTTTTTTAAATTTAAACTTTGGCTAATAGGAAAAAAAATTGAAATGAAAAGATTTCCTCTTCTAGAAATCCATTTTTTTCCCCTTTGTCCTTTTCCATTGGTCTGGATATCGCTAGTAACTATACCTTGTTTTATGTTTTGTTTGATTAATCTTATTGCTGTATCATTAGTGCTTTTGACACCCTTATAAGAATATATTTTGAGTTTCATTAATTAATGTTTATTTGTGAAATTATATCTACTATTCCACTTGGATATATAAAGTAAGCAAGAATGAAAAAAGTTGATGCTACTAGTGTAAATTTTAAACCTAAATTATGTTTCGATTCAAATTTTTCTTTTTCTGGATCGAAATATATAATTTTGATTATTCTTAAATAATAAAAAGCAGCAATTACTGTTGCTAACAATCCAACTATTGCTAAAAAAAACATTTTTTCATTTATTACAGCCACAAAAATATAGAATTTTGCAAAAAAACCAGCTAGTGGTGGTATTCCCGCTAAAGAGAATAGCACAACAAGCAATGATAATGACAATAACGGATGATTTTTTGAAAGACCCGATAAATCATCTATGTTCTCATAATATTTATCGTTTCGCTTAAGCATAAACAAACAACTAAAAAACGCTAAATTCATGACAAGATAAATTGTTATATATGTAATAGAGCTCTGCACACCTTGTGTTGTATCTGTAGATAAACCTGCAAGAGCGTATCCCATATGACTAATTGAGCTGTAGGCTATTAGTCTTTTTAGATTTTTTTGACCAATTGCTGCTACTGCTCCGAATACCATTGATGCAATAGACAAAAATATAATTATCATTTGCCACTGATCACCTAATTCATGAAAAGGGATGTATAGAAATCTAATAAATACGGTTAATGCAGCAATTTTTGGAAGTAATGCGAAAAAGACTGTTACAGATGTTGGTGAACCTTGATAAACATCAGGTGCCCACATATGGAAAGGAACAGCAGAAATTTTAAAAGCTAATCCAACTAAAATAAATACTATTCCAAAAGTTAATCCGTATTCTATTTCTTTTGTATTAACCATAATTTGATTAAAATTAGTTGTTTCTGAAAAACCATAAATAAGTGAACACCCATATAATAAAAGTCCAGATGAAAGAGCACTTAAAACAAAATATTTTAATCCAGATTCTGTTGATAGTATATTATCTCTATTAAATGATGCTAACACATATAATGCTAATGATTGCAATTCTAATCCCATGTAAAAAACAATAAGATCATTTGAACTAATCATCACCATCATGCCTAAGATTGAGCATAAAATAAGAATTGGATATTCAATTTTGCTAATTTTACTAATCTGAATGTATTTTGATGATGACAGCATTACAAAAATCCCAGACAAAATTAAAAGAATTTTCATAAATCTAGCTAAACTATCTATATTGTAACTATTATTGAATAATGATGATTGAATTTGCGCGTCTAAATTAATTATTAATGCTAAAGCAGCAACTAAACTTACTGTTGTTAAATTATAAACTAGTTGAGAACTATTTTTCTTAAATACCCCAAATATTAATAAAAACATAATCATTATTGATATAAATAGCTCTGGAATTATAAGTTGTAGATTTTCCATTAATCGCCTAATGCTAATTTATTAATCTTGTCTAAATCATTCATATCTATCATGTTTGCAACTGATACCTCTATAGAGTTAATCAAAGGCTCTGGATAAAAACCAAAAAATATAATCGGTAGTACTAAAAGCCATAATGTAACAATTTCAAATCTTTTTAAATCAACCATTTTTTTAACATCTTCATTAATTAATTTTCCGAAGATAATTCTCTTATATAACCAAAGCATATATGCCGCCCCCAAGATCACTCCTAGACTTGCAATCGTTGCTACAAGTATATTCTTTTTAAATGCACCCATTAAAACTAAAAATTCACCAATAAAACCACTTGTTCCAGGTAATCCAAGAGCTCCTAAAGTAAAAACCATAAAAACTATTGCGTACTTTGGCATTATAGAAACTAAGCCTCCATATCTATTTATAAGTCTTGTATGAAGTCTATCGTAAACAACTCCAACACATAAAAATAGTGCTGCAGATACCAAACCATGACTTATCATTTGGAAAATACTTCCTTCTATTCCTTGCTGTGTCATTGTGAAAATACCTAGTGTTACAAATCCCATATGAGCTACGGACGAATAAGCTATTAGTTTTTTCATATCTTCCTGCATTAAGGCTACTAGTGATGTATAAATAATCGCTATCAAACTAAGTGAGTAAACTAAAGGAACAAAATATAATGAAGCATCTGGAAACAAACCTAGAGAAAACCTTATAAATCCATATCCAGCCATTTTTAAAAGTATTGCAGCCAGTAAAACTGAACCAGCAGTTGGTGCCTCTACATGAGCATCTGGTAACCATGTATGCACTGGCCACATTGGCGTTTTAACAGCAAAGGAACTAAAAAATGCTAGCCATAATAAATTTTGGTACTTAGCGTCGATACCCAATTCATATAACTTAATGACATCAGTTGTACCAGTTATCCAATAAATTGATATAATAGCAACTAGCATTAAAACTGAACCTAGCAAAGTATATAAAAAGAATTTAAATGCTGAATAAACTCTTCTTTCTCCACCCCATATACCAATAATTAAAAACATTGGAATAAGACCAGCCTCAAAAAATAAATAAAATACAACTAAGTCCAACGAGCAAAAGACACCAATCATAAATGTTTCAAGTATCAAGATTGCTATTAAAAAATCTTTTAATCTATTTTTGATAGTTGCATTTACGGTTATTACACAAATTGGAGTAATGAATGTTGTAAGTAAAATAAATAAAATTGATATCCCGTCTACTCCAACTTTGTAATTAACAAATCCTGAAATCCATTCTCTTTCTTCAACAAACTGAAAGTCAACTATAGATTTATCAAAAACAATCCATAAATATAAAGACAAGAAAAAATTAGCTAAAGTTATAAAAAGGGCAACATATTTGCTACTTTGATATTGAGAATTAGACGATCTAACAAAAAAAATAAATAAGGCTCCTATTGTTGGAAGTAAAATTAATGATGATAGAATTGGGAAATTCATATTATTTTACTATTAATAAAGTTAATAAAATTGATAAACCTATAAGCATTATAAAGGCATACTGATAAATATAACCTGATTGAAACTTTACTGCTTTAAAAGAAAAAAGTTTTACTAAATTTGAAATTCCATCTGGTCCAAATTTATCGATTATTAATCCATCAATTTTTTTCCAAAGAAATATTCCAAAACTTTTTGAAGGTTTAATAAAAATTTGATCATACAGTTCGTCAAAATACCATTTTTTTTGAAGAAAAATGTAAACTGGCATGTTAATGGAAACTATTTCATTTACAATTTTAGTATTTTTAACAAATAGATAATATGACAATGGAATTGTTAAAACTACTAATGTAGGAGTTAAAAACAAAAACCAAGTTGGAGGATGTTCTTTTCCTAATGGTTCTAGAAATTTTATAGACTCTCCCCAAAAGTTGTACATTGTATCATGACCTATAAATAATTCTTTAAATAAAAATCCTGAAAAAACAGCACCGACTGCTAATAACACCAAAGGTAACATCATACTTAATGGAGACTCGTGCATTGTATCAATACTAAGATCTTTATTTTTGTAATCTCCATGAAAAGTTTTAAATATTAATCTCCATGAGTATATAGAAGTCATTACAGCAGTTAATACACCTATAATAGCAGCATAAATTCCAAATTTTGTTTCACTTATATAAGCAAATTCAATTATTGCATCTTTAGAATAAAAACCTGATAAGAAAGGAAATCCTGTTAAAGCTAAAGTACCAACAACCATTAATGCATAAGTGTAGGGTAATTTTTTAAATATTCCCCCCATCTTAGTAACATCTTGTTCATCTTTAAATGAATGAATTACTGATCCAGAGCCTAAAAAAAGTAGAGCTTTAAAAAAAGCATGTGTAAATAAATGAAACATTGCAACATTATATGCGCCAACACCTGCTGCAAAAAACATGTATCCCAATTGACTACATGTTGAATAAGCGATAATTTTTTTTATATCTGTTTGCACTAATGCAACTGTAGCTGCAAAAAAAGCTGTGGTCATTCCAACTAATGTAATTACAGACAAAGCTAATTCTGAGTACTCATAAATTGGAGAACATCTAACTACTAAAAAAACTCCTGCAGTTACCATAGTGGCTGCATGAATTAATGCGGATACTGGTGTTGGACCTTCCATAGCATCTGGTAACCATGTATGAAGCAAAAATTGAGCTGACTTTCCCATTGCTCCAATAAAAAGTAATAAACAAATTAAATCTATTGTATAAAATTCAAAAGATAGAAAATTTATTTTTTGATCTATAATTTCAGGTATTTTAAGAAAAACTTCGTCGTAATTTACTGTGCCAAAAATATAAAATATTAAAAAAATACCTAATGCAAAACCAAAGTCCCCAACTCTATTTACTATAAAAGCCTTAATAGCAGCAGCATTAGCAGTTTCTTTTTTATACCAAAAACCAATTAAAAAGTACGAGCAAAGACCAACTCCTTCCCATCCGAAAAATAATTGCAAAAAATTATCTGATGTTACTAAGGTTAACATAGCAAATGTAAATAATGATAGATAGGACATGAATCTTGGTTTATGTGGGTCATGAGACATGTAACCAACAGAATAGATATGAACTAAGGATGAAACTAGGGTAACTACAACTAACATTACTGCAGAAAGAGCATCAACTTTAATTGACCAATTTACATTTAAAGATCCTGAATTTATCCAAGTTGCGATAATTGCATTATGCTCATATCCTGATGAAACAACTTTAAAAAATATGAACAAAGATAATAATGCCGAAATAGAAACCAAAATACACGTGATTAATTGCGATAATCTATCACCAATGGTTTTGCCAAAGAAACCCGATATGATTGAACCTATCAAAGGTAAAAATAATATTAAGTATTCCATTTACCCTTTCAATCTGTCGATTTCCTCAACTCTTATTGTTCCAGAATTTCTGTAGTAAACTACAATAATTGCAAGTCCTATTGCGGCCTCAGCTGCAGCCACTGTTAATATGAATAATGTGAAAACCTGGCCACTCAGATCGTTAATAAAAATAGAAAAAGATACTAAATTTATATTTACAGCTAAAAGTATTAATTCAATACTCATCAATATAACAATAATATTTTTTCTATTTAGAAAAATACCCACAATACCAATTGTGAAGATAATAGCAGCGAGAGTTAAGTAATGTCCAAGACCAATACTAAGCATCTATTTTAACTCCTTTATTATTTTCAACATCAACTAATTCAATACCATCTTTTCTATCTCTAGATATTTGTTTGAAATAACTTTGTCTTTTTACTCCAGATCTTTGTCTGAAGGTCAATACAATTGCTCCAATCATGGCTACTAATAAAACCATTCCGGATAATTGAAACAAATGAATATAATCAGTATATATAATGCTTCCTAAAGATTGAGTATTTGTTAACTCAGTATTTATTTCAATCGCAATTGAATCTAACAAATCTGGTTTATATTTCCATCCACCTATAACAATAATTAATTCAAAAAATATAATTATACTTATTAATAGACCAACTGGAATATGGGAACTTCTCCCACTAGAATTAAACCATTCATTTTTTTGTTGAGCCACATTTAACATCATAACCACAAATAAAAATAATACTGCCACTGCTCCAACGTACACAATAAGCATTATCATTCCTAAAAATTCGGCACCAATCATGATGAATAGGCAAGAAATACTAATGAAGTCCAATATTAAAAAAAAAACTGAATTAACTGTGTTTTTCGAAACAGTTACCATAATTGCAGAGACTATTGCAATCAGTGAAAATATATAAAAGATTATTGCGTGAGCAATCATTGATTATCTGTGGGAGCTATCAGCATTAATATTTGCTGCTAAAATATTCTCCCATCTATCTCCATTCTCTAACAACTTTTCTTTGTTATAGTAAAGTTCTTCTCTTGTTTCTGTAGCAAATTCAAAATTAGGACCTTGCACAATCGCATCAACTGGACAAGATTGTTCGCACAAACCACAATAAATACATTTTAACATATCAATATCATAACGAGTAGTTTTTCTACTTCCATCTTCTCTCTCGCTAGACTCTATTGTTATAGCCTGAGCAGGACAAACAGCTTCACATAGTTTACAAGCAATACATCTCTCCTCACCATTTGGATATCTTCTTAGCGCATGTTCTCCTCTTGCTCTTGGACTAATTGAACCTTTTTCAAATGGATAATTAATTGTTTTTTTTGGTTTAAATATCTCTTTTATTGCCATGATTAATCCTGTTAAAAAATCAATCATAAAAATTGTTTTGAAAAATCTTATTAAGCTCATTCTAATTACCCGGTAATAAATCAAAATACATTAAAAAACTTGCAGTTAATACTACATAAATCAATGAAAATGGTAGAAAAATTTTCCATCCAAGTTTCATTAATTGATCATACCTATATCTAGGTACTATTGCTTTTATCAAAGCAAATAAGATAAATAAAAAGAGTATTTTTAAGATTAACCATATTGGAGCCGGAATAACATTAAATGGAAATAAATCTATAGGAGATAACCAGCCACCAAGAAATAAAATAGATCCCATTGCACACATAAGTAAAATGTTGGCATACTCCCCTAACCAAAACATTGCATACATCATTCCAGAGTATTCTGTCTGGTAACCTGCAACTAACTCTGCTTCAGCTTCGGGCAAATCAAAAGGTGGTCTGTTCGTTTCTGCTAAGGCTGAAATAAAAAATATTATAAACATTGGGAATAGAGGTATTACAAACCATAAATCTTTTTGAGCTAAAACGATGTCACTTAGATTTAATGAACCTACACAAAGTAATACATTTATAATTATTACACCTATGGAAACTTCGTAAGAAACCATTTGAGCAGCTGATCTAATTGCTCCTAGAAAAGGATACTTTGAATTAGATGCCCATCCACCCATAATTATTCCATAAACACCTAAAGATGAAACTGCAAAAAGATATAAAATACCGACATTGATATCTGCTAGTACAAATGTTTCACTAAAAGGAATTACCGCCCAAGCAATTAACGCCAAAGTCATTGTAACTATTGGGGCTAAGATAAATATAACTTTATTTGAGCTTGCTGGAATGATTATTTCTTTAAAAATGTATTTTAATGCGTCAGCTAATGTTTGAAACAACCCAAATGGACCAACAACGTTAGGGCCTCTTCTTTTTTGAACAAATGCCCATACTCTTCTATCTAACCAAACAATCATTGCAACAGATACTAAAACTGGAATCAATAGAAACAGAATTCTATAAATTTGTTCAAAAAATATAAATAGTTCAGTCATTAATTATCAGTTCCAGTTTTTGGTAAACTCATTCTAATATTTTTACACTCTGACATTGTTTTTGATGCTCTAGCTATTACATTTGAATGATAATAATCAATCTCTTCAGTAATAATTTTTTCTGATTTAAAATTATATTCAGGTACCTCAAAATCAGCTTCATTTTTATTATTAAGATTTAAATAATTTATTAATGAATCGATAAGTTGATTTTTATCTTTATATAAATTTTTTCTCTTAATGAATGAGGACAATTCATTTATTATTTGCCAATCCTCTTTCGCTTCACCTGGTGGATATGATGCCTTGTAGGCTTTTTGTAATTTTCCTTCTAAGTTTGTAAAATAACCATCTTGTTCTGTGTAAGTAGCACCAGGAAAAATTACATCAGCAATACTTGCACCTTTATCACCGTGACTACCTATATATATTATAAATTCATTTTTTTTCTCAAAATTTAAATTATCTTGGCCAAATAAAATTAAAATTTCAAAGTTATTGTTTTCTAATTTATCTAATATTTCGTAGCTAGAATTTTTTGACAATACATTTAAGTCATATGAGCCTACTGTGGATGAATTTTTTGATAATATATTTAATGCATTCCATTCATCAGAAATTTTATTATTTACTAATAGATAATTTTTGAATTCTTCAAAAATATAAGGTGCCGACTTAAGCTTAAGGACTGATTGTCCAAAAATTACACATGGATATTTCGATTTTTTAATTTTTTCTGAAATTTCATGCTTATTATCAATTATATCTTTTATAGTGTCGGTGTTATTTGCTATAACTTTGTAAGGATAATTTAAATCACCAACATCACCTAAAGATATAATTTCGGTCTTATTTTTTAAATAATTTTTTCTAATTCGTGAGTTTAATATTGTAGCTTCAAATCTTGGATTTGTACCTATTAGAATTATTAAATCACTTTTTTCTATTCCTTCAATGGAACTGTTAAATAGATAATTACTTCTTACATTTGTATTAATATATAATTTTTCATATCTAGATTCCAAATTTTCAGACTTAATCGTTTTTTCAAAAAAATCTTTTGCTGCATAAGTAGTTTCCATATTTGTCATATCACCTATAAATCCAGCAATTTTTTCAGACTTTGTTTTTGAAATTCTTTCAGATACAGCTTTAAAAGCTTCATCCCAACTTGATGGCTTTAATTTATTATTAATCTTTACATAAGGTGTATCTAATCTTTGATTTTTTAAACCATCACATGCATATCTGGTTTTATCTGATATCCATTCTTCATTTATTTCTTCATTAATTCTTGGAAGAACTCTCTTGACTTCCCATCCGTATGTATCAACTCTTATATTTGATCCAACAGCATCCATCACATCAATTGTCTCGGTTTTTTTAAGTTCCCATGGTCTAGCTTCGAAGACATAGGGCTTTGATGTAAGTGCACCAACAGGACATAAATCAATAACATTAGCTGATAGTTCAGACTCCATTGCCTTTTCTAAATAAGTAGTAATTTGCATATTCTCACCTCTACCGATTGCTCCAAGCTCAGGAACTCCAGCAACTTCTGTTGCAAATCTAATACATCTTGTACAATGAATGCATCTTGTCATTTGAGTTTTAATTAATGGACCCATATATTTTTCGGGTACATATCTTTTATTTTCTTTAAATCTTGATTTATCAATTCCGTAATACATAGATTGATCTTGTAAATCACATTCTCCACCTTGATCACATACTGGACAATCTAATGGATGGTTTGCTAGTAAAAATTCCATTACACCTTTTCTTGCTTTTTTCACTTTTTCGGTGTTAGTTCTAAGAACCATTCCCTCTGCAGCAGGCATCGCGCAAGATGCTATTGGCTTAGGAGATTTTTCCATTTCAACTAAACACATTCTACAATTTCCAGCTATTGATAATTTTTCGTGATAACAGAACCTTGGTATCTCTGCTCCAGCTTGTTCGCAAGCTTGCAATACTGTAGTTCCTTCTTCTACCTCGACATCAATATCATTTACTTTAAGTTTAAGCATTTTCTTTTTCTAATAAATGTTGATCAACTAAATAAGGTATATCTTTTTGTTTTTTCACAATTGGATCAAACTTGTTTCTTTCAATTATTTCATCTTTAAAATTTCTGATTAATCCCTGAACAGGCCATGAAGATCCTTCTCCAAAAGCACAAATAGTATGACCTTCAATTTGTTTTGTTACATCTAATAACATATCTACTTCATCTCTTGTTGCTTCACCTTTTGCCATTCTTTCTAACATTCTCCACATCCAACCAGAACCTTCTCTACATGGTGTGCATTGACCACAGCTCTCGTGTTTATAAAATCTTGCAATTCTAGCCATACACTTAATAATGTCTTGATCTTTATTTATAACCACAATACCAGCTGTTCCTAAACCAGTTTTATTCTCAACACATGCATCAAAGTCCATTTTAATTGTTTCACATGTCTCTTTTGGTAGTAAAGGCATTGATGAACCGCCAGGTATAACTGCTTTTAAATTATCCCATCCACCTATTACTCCACCTGCATGTTTTTCAATTAATTCTTTTAAAGGAATTCCCATTTCTTCTTCTACGTTGCAGGGATTATTTACATTTCCTGAAATACAATATATTTTGGAACCAGTATTTTTTGGTCTACCAAGGGATGAAAACCATTTTCCACCTCTTCTTAATATAGTTGGCACCACTGAAATTGTTTCAACATTGTTTATTATTGTTGGGCAACCATAAAGGCCTATTAAAGCTGGAAATGGAGGTTTTAATCTTGGTTGACCTTTTTTTCCTTCAATACTCTCGAGCAAAGCAGTTTCCTCACCACAGATATAAGCACCAGCACCATAATGAATATATATATCTAATTCCCAATCGGTCCCTGCAGAATTTTTTCCTAATAGACCATCCTTGTAAGCTTCATCAATAGCCGTTTGAAGCTTTTGTCCTTCATTAAAATATTCTCCTCTTATATAAATATAGCACTTATGTGCATTAACTGCGTAAGATGCAATTAAGCAGCCTTCTATTAATTTATGAGGTTCAAATCTTAGAATATCTCTATCTTTACATGTGCCAGGTTCAGACTCATCGGCATTAATTACTAAATAATGTGGTCTTGATCCAACTTCTTTTGGAGCAAAAGACCATTTCAATCCTGTAGGAAATCCAGCACCACCTCTTCCTCTAAGTTCTGATGCTTTAATTTCATTAATTATCCATTCTCTTCCTTTGCCACAAATTTCTTTTGTATCCTGCCAGTCTCCCCTCTGTTTTGCAGATGTTAAATCAACACCAAAATCATTATATAAATTTTGAAAAATTCTATCTTTATCTTCAAGCATTTTTATTACCTATTAATGTTTTTCTAGTATTTTCTGGTTCAGAACTTAATCTGCCTCTATAAGATCCTGGTTGGGGAACTTCACCATTACTAATTTTATCAATTATTTGTTCAAGTTTTGTTGGATCTAAATCCTCATAATAATCTTCATTTAATTGAAGCATAGGAGCATTCACACAAGCACCCAAACATTCTACTTCTAACCAAGAAGTTTTTCCATCCTCTGATAAACGATTTTCTTCCTCAGAAATTTTTCGTTTACAAACATCTACTAAATTATAGGCACCCCTTAACATACATGGGGTTGTAGTACATATTTGGAAGAAATATTTACCAACTGGAGTTAAATTATACATGCTATAAAATGTAGCTACTTCATATACTTTTATGTATGGCATATCTAAATACTTTGCTATGTATTTCATTGCACTTAAAGGTATCCAATTATCGTTTTGTTTTTGTGCTAGGTACAATAAAGCCATAACCGCACTTTGTTGTTTTCCAGAGGGATAATTTTTAATAATACTATCAGCAGTTTCTTTATTTTTTTTATTAAACTCAAATTTTTCAGGTTGTACTTTTGATATTTTTTTAACAGCCATTATCTATCTACCTCTCCAAAAACAATATCCATTGAACCTAAAACTGCAGGAACATCAGCTAACATATGACCTTTAATTAAGTAGTCCATCGCTTGCAAATGAGAAAATCCTGGAGCTCTAATTTTGCATTTGTAAGGTTTGCTTGAACCATCAGAAATTAAGTAAACACCAAATTCTCCTTTAGGAGCTTCTACAGCTGTATATATTTCATCTTTGTCAACCCTATAACCTTCGGTATATAACTTGAAATGATGAATCAATGCTTCCATAGATTGTTTTATTTCTTTTTTTGGTGGTGGACTGATTTTTCCATCATCAGTTTTAATTGGTCCTACAGGTAAATTTGCCAAGCATTGATTTATTATATTTACACTTTCTTTCATTTCTTCAATTCTGCATAGGTATCTGTCATAACAATCACCATTTTTTCCTACTGGTATTTTGAATTCGAATTGTTCATAACTATCGTAAGGCTGGGATTTTCTTAAGTCCCATGGAACGCCAGATCCTCTCAACATAACACCAGAAAAAGAATAATCGAGAGCATCTTGCTTTGATACTACTCCTATATCAACGTTCCTTTGCTTAAATATACGGTTGTCAGTTAAAAGTAATTCTAAATCATTTATTATTTTTGGAAATCTTTCACAAAATTTTCCTATCTCTTTATCTAATCCTTTTGGTAGATCTTGATGTACTCCACCAGCTCTAAAATAATTAGCATGTAATCTAGAACCAGAAACTTTTTCATAAAAACCCATCAATATTTCTCTCTCTTCAAATCCCCATAAAGTTGGAGTTAATGCGCCGACATCCATTGCTTGTGTTGTGACATTTAAAATATGACTAAGTATTCTTCCAATCTCACAAAACATTACTCTTATGTATTGAGCTCTTATCGGGACTTCTATTTTTAAAATTTTTTCAATTGCTAAAGCAAAAGCGTGTTCTTGGTTCATTGGTGCAACATAATCTAGTCGATCAAAATACGGAACAGCTTGAGTATAAGTTTTATTTTCAATTAATTTTTCTGTCCCCCTATGCAATAAACCAATGTGTGGATCTGCTTTTTCAACAATTTCGCCATCTAACTGTAATATTAATCGCAAAACTCCGTGGGCTGCTGGATGTTGAGGTCCAAAATTTAGATTCAAAGTTTTAGTTTCTTTTGCCATTATTCTTTGGTTTGTTCTTTTATATACTTGGTTCCTTCCCAAGGACTTTCATAATCAAAGTTTCTATAGTTTTGCTCTAATTTTACTGGTTCATAAATAACTTTTTTAGTTTCATGACTGTATCTAACTTCATTATGACCTGTTAAAGGAAAGTCTTTTCTTAATGGATGTCCTTCAAAACCATAATCTGTAAGTATTCTTCTCAGATCCGGATGATCTTTAAAATCTATTCCATACATGTCAAATACTTCTCTTTCCATCCAATTTGCAGCAGGAAATATTGATGTTATTGAACCAACAATTTCTTTTTCTTTTACATCTATCTCTATGATAATTCTTTGATTAAATTCATGACTTAATAATAGATAAACTAATTTAAATCTAATTTCATTTTCAGGAAAATCTACAGCCGTGATATCAATCAGTTGTCTAAATTTAGTTTTTGAATTTGTTTTTAAGAACAAAATAACTTCTGTTAAGTCTGTTTCATCAATTTTTAAGTAAATTTGATTATGTTTGATTAAAGAACTTTTTATTTTAGTATTTAGTTCTGAATTCAAAATTTTTTCTAAATCCTGGATGTTTTGCATTTTTTATCTTTCCAGAGAACCTTTGTTCCTGATTTTCTTTTGAAGTTGCATTATACCATATAAAAGTGCCTCAGCAGAAGGAGGGCACCCAGGAACATATATATCAACTGGCACAATACGATCACATCCTCTAACTACAGAATAAGAGTAATGATAATATCCCCCACCATTTGCACAACTTCCCATGGAAATTACATATCTTGGTTCTGGCATCTGGTCATAAACTTTTCTTAGTGCTGGAGCCATTTTGTTTGTAAGAGTTCCAGCAACAATCATAACATCTGATTGTCTTGGTGAAGCTCTAGGGGCAGCACCAAATCTTTCTAAATCATATCTTGGCATTGAAGTTTGCATCATTTCTACTGCACAACATGCAAGACCAAAAGTCATCCAATGTAATGATCCAGTTCTAGCCCAGTTAACTAGATTATCAAGTGATGTTGTTATAAAACCATTATCACTGAAGTCTTGTGCTAATTGCTTAAATTCTTCTGGAATATTTTTTTTTCTTTCTTCTAAATTCATTTTATTCCCAATCTAATGCTCCTTTTTTCCATTCATATATAAAACCAATAGTAAGAATAAATAAGAAGATCATCATTGATGTAAATCCTAATATTCCGATTTTGCCTAGAGATATTGCCCAGGGAAATAGAAAAGCTATTTCTAAATCAAAAATAATAAATAATATTGCAACAAGATAAAATCTAACATCAAATTCCATTCTAGAGTCATTAAATGGTTCAAAACCACACTCATAAGCTGATAGTTTCTCTGGATCAGGATTTTTTGGAGATGCTAAATAATTGACCGCAACAAATGCTACACTTAACACAAGTGCAACTAGTAAAAATACAATTATTGGCAAATAATCTTTTAAAAATTCCGCAAGCATGATGAGTCTATATAGCACCTTTTAGATCAACTAAAAGAGCAGATAGGTCACATTTTAAGGCTCTATTTTGTTCATTTATTTGATGGCGGGAGTGAAGGGACTCGAACCCTCGACCTATCGCGTGACAGGCGATCGCTCTAACCAACTGAGCTACACCCCCGTGTTCTGGTGGGCAGTAAAGGACTCGAACCTTTGACCCCCTCGGTGTAAACGAGATGCTCTACCAACTGAGCTAACCGCCCAAAACCAAAAAGTAACGTG
>CACJZT010000010.1 GCA_902598015.1 uncultured Pelagibacteraceae bacterium | reverse complement strand
GAATATCTGTTAAATGATCAAGAGCGTTGACAATCATTGTCGTCCTTGCAACTTCTCCAAATGTACCTATATGTGGTAGACCACTAGGACCATAACCAGTTTGTAAAACTATTTTATTTTTTTTCTCTATGTTCGATTTTCTCTCTCTTAATAGCTTTTTAGCCTCAACAAATGGCCAGGCGTTTGTTTTGTCAAAATTTGTTTTGTCTATCACAACTACTTAAATATCCTTAATATCAGCCTTTTTAATAATTCATATAGAGTTGAAATTTATTTACCATAAAATAATGTCCATTCAAAATGTCCAATTATAAAACTGTCTTTTTTACATTAGGGGTTTTGCAAATTATTTTAGGTCTTTCAATGATTGTACCTATTTTGGTTCAATTAATATTTGATCAAATTGATGCAGGATTTATCGGATCAATGATTGTTACTATTGTTTTTGGATTTTTATTTTTCATTTCTAATTATGATCACGATAAAAAGATAAGTTTACCTCAAGCTTTTTTGCTCACAGCACTTTCGTGGTTAAGTATTGCTATATTTGGTTCTTTACCTTTAATTTTTTCTAGTACGGATTTGAGTTTTACAGATGCGTTTTTTGAGAGCATGTCTGGTATTACAACAACAGGATCTACAATTATCACGAATCTAAATGAAACGTCTAAAGCGATATTACTTTGGAGAGGAATGTTACAGTGGTTTGGTGGTATTGGAATCATCGTAATGGCAATCACTTTAATGCCTTTAATGAATATAGGGGGTATGCAACTTTTCAATATTTCATCTAATGATACTTCTGAAAAAATTTTTCCTAAAACTAAAGAAGTTTCTTTGAGATTACTGTCTATATATTTCTTATTAACTTTAACTTGTGCTTTTTTTTATTTTATATTTGGGATGAGTTTTTTTGATAGCATCGTGCATGCTATGACAACAATAGCGACTGGAGGTTTTGCAAATTACAATGAATCTATAGGTTATTTTAACAGCTCGTTAATAGAAATTAATGCAATAATATTTATTATTCTTGGAAGTATACCTTTTATTAGTTACATCAAATACTTGGCTGGAGATAAGAAAATATTTTTCAAAGACACACAAATAAAAACTTTTATAATTTTGGTTATTATTTCAATTCTTTTAATGTTTTTTTATTTATCTGTTATAAATAAAAGCTTAACTGAGATAAGTTTTTTGTCTGTTAGCTTTAATATAATTTCTATTTTAACTGGAACAGGGTATGCTACAGAAAATTTTAGTAATTGGGGTCAATTTCCACTAGTATACTTCATAATTTTAATGTTCATTGGAGGCTGTGCAGGCTCTACAACTTGCGGAATAAAGATTTTTAGAGTTCAAATTTTATATCAATTCATATCAAACCAGCTGAAAAAAATAATATACCCTCGAGGAATTTTCAAAATTAAATATCAAAATAATAATGTGGATGAAAAATTTATGGACTCAATTATTTCTTTTATATTTCTTTATATATTAATATTTTTTGTTGTAACTGCGCTTTTATCGCTTGATGGATTAAATTTTATTACTGCAATTTCAGCAGCTGCCACGTCAATTTCAAATGTTGGTCCAGGTTTAGGTGATATTATTGGTCCGAACGGAAGCTTTTCAAGCCTGTCTGATTTTTCTAAATGGGTTCTCAGTGCTGCAATGATACTTGGAAGGTTGGAATTATTTGCAATTCTAGTATTATTTATTCCATCTTTTTGGAGAAAATATTAATGTTTGAAAAAAAACAAACCTGGTCAGAATCTATTTTAGTTTACAAGGATATTCGAATGCTAAGAATATTACTTCTTGGTGCAATTAGTGGATTTCCTTGGGTTTTAATTGCCAGCAGTTTAAGCCTTTGGCTAAAAGAAGAAGGTTTAAGTAGATCAACTATTGGGTGGGCAGGTTTAATATTTGGGGTGTACGCCTTTAATTATTTGTGGGCACCAATAATTGATAGAATACAAATTCCATTTTTAACAAAAAGATTAGGGCATCGACGAGGCTGGATTGTCCTTATGCAAATTATAATTTTATTTAGTTTAATTGTTTGGAGTTTTATTAACCCTACAGAAAATTTGGCGTTACTAATTAGTGTTGGATTAGTTATAGCAATTGCTTCGGCTACACAAGATATTACAGTTGATGCGTTGAGAATCGAACAAATTAATGCTGATGAAGGAAAATCTATGGCAGCAGGTGCTGCTATGGCTGTAGTTGGATGGTGGACCGGATATAAGTTAGGTGGTGTTATAGCATTGTTTACTGCCGAATTTTTTCAAAACATTGGAATTGAAGATTACTGGCAAACTACTTTTTTAGTTCTTGGCGTTGTAGTAATCCTGATGAATATAGGTTTAATGTTTATACACGAGCCTATAACAACAGATAGGCAAAACAAACAAAAAGAAACAGACGAAATAATACAATCAAAACTTGGATCAAATAATGTAATAACAAAATTTGTTGCTTATATTACTGGTACAATAGGAGGTCCTGTAATTAGTTTCTTCAAAAAAAATGGTTTCTCAATTGCAGTTGGAATCCTTGGCTTTGTCTTTCTTTTTAAAATTGGAGAAGCCTTTCTTGGAAGAATGTCCATAGTTTTTTATAAAGAGGTAGGATTTTCAAAAGGTGAAATAGCGATATACTCTAAAACTCTAGGCTGGATAACGACAGTTGTATTTACATTATTAGGCGGAATATTTGCTATGAGAGCTGGCACAATAAAAACAATGTTTGTTGCTGGTGGATTTATGGCGGCAACAAATTTATTATTTGCTGTTCTCGCGTGGTCAGGAAAATCTGAATGGTTGTTTGCTTTAGCGGTTATCGCTGATGATATATCTGCAGCATTTGCAACTGTTGCTTTCGTAGCCTTTATCTCTCTTTTGGTGGATAGGACTTATACCGCTACACAGTATGCACTTCTAGCTTCAATTGGAACTGCAGGAAGAACGACACTTGCTTCTTCATCGGGTGCTTTAGTTGATTGGCTAAATGGAGACTGGGGAACCTTTTTTATAATTACTACTTTAATGGTCATCCCATCCTTAATTTGTTTATGGTTTATAAGGAATAAAATTAAAATTGGTGCAAAATAGTTTTTTTTTAAAAGAGCCTTTTGTCGATATATTAGAGGAACCAAATAAGAACTCTAATGTTAGCTCTCAACTTATCTACGGTGAGAGTTTTAAAATAATTAGTAAAAAAAATAATTATTTTAAAATAAAGACTTCATATGACAAATATTCAGGCTTTATAAAAAAAATTGATAGCTACGAAAAATTCAATCCAACTCACAAAGTTGGAATTTTAAAAGCTAGAATTTATTTAGGTAATAAAAAAAAGAAATCAAAAAAGTTTTTACCATTTACGAGCAAAATACAAATTTTAAAAAAGGATCAAAATTTCATTATGTATAAAAAAGATAAATGGCTAAGATCAAAAGACATATTTCCAATCCAAAAAAAAAATTCTGATTTTGTAAAGATATTTAAAAGTTTTCTAAATTGTAAATATAAATGGGGTGGAAGAACATTCGAAGGAATTGATTGTTCAGCTCTATTGCAAATATTTTATAAATTTAATAATAATTTTTTTCCAAGAGACACGATTGATCAAGTTAAATTAAAAAAAGGTGTTGGATACAAAAAAAAATTTAAAAAAGGTGATATTATTTTTTGGAAAGGACATGTTGCTATATGCATCAATACAAATGATCTTATCCACGCTTATGGTCCAAAAAAAAGAGTGATCATAATGCCAATTAAAAAAACGATAAAACTAATTAAAGAAACGGCGAAATTAGATGTAAAGAAAGTAACAAGGATCTGAATTAATCTCGACCAAAATCAGGTTTAGAAATATCTTGTTTTTGAGAAATTATTTGTCTTCTTACTACTTTCGAATTGATTAATTTTTTTATTATCTTTGAATTTTCTTTCTTACTTATATTCTTTTTAAAATCTTTTAAATTTTTCATAAAAAGATTTATTGCTTCAATCATATTAGTTTTATTCTCGAAAAATATGTCTCTCCACATTATTTCGTTGGAAGCAGCAATTCTTGAGAAATCTCTTAAACCACCTGCACTAAATTTAATCAAATTTTTATTCTTTTTTTTCTGAAAATCCTGAGCAGTTTTTATTAAATTGTAAGCAATCAAGTGAGGTAGATGGCTAGTGACTGAAAAAATTTTATCATGATCATCGGGATTCATAATAATTATTTTAGATCCTAAAGATTTCCAAAATCTCTCTACTTTTTTTTGTTTTAGAACATTTTTATCTTTTATTATTATGCACCACTTATTTTTGAATAAATTAGCATTACCATATTTGGGCCCACTAACTTCGGATCCTGAGATAGGATGACTCATCACCCAATCAAGATTTTTTGATAATTTTTTTTTTTTTAAAGAAATTAGATTTTTTTTTGTTGAACCAACGTCAGTTATAATTGAATTATGATTGAGATTTTTATTTAATGACGAAAAAAATTTAGGATATTCACTCATAGGAGTGCTTAAAATCACAAAATCAATTTTATTTAAATTTTTATCTAACCTTGTTAAAAATTTAATTTTTTTGTTAAATTTTTTAATAATAGATCTATATTTTTTAGACTTTTCAAATACAAAAAAATTTTTAGAAATTTTTTTTTGTATTGAAGCCTTTAATATTGATGAGCCTATTAATCCGCAACCAATAATAAGAATATTATTAAACATTTTTAAAAATAGTATTCATTCTTTTTAGGAATATTTGGTTTTCTTTTGTGTTGCCAATTGTAAGTCTTAGACAATTTTTTATGCCATATGAATTCATTTCTCTTAGTATAATTCCATATTTCTGTAATTTTTTTAAAGTTGTGTCTGCGGTAAATTTTGCTTTTTTGAAATCTAACAAAAAGAAATTTCCAGATATTTTGTTTGTACCAATATTATATTTTAACATCTCATTTTTAATTTTTTTGCACCATTTAAGATTATGTATTACTGACTTTTGAACAAATTTATCATCTTTAAGAGATTCAACAGCACAAATTTGAGCAAATTTATTTACGTTAAAAGGTGGTTTAATTTTATATAATTCGTTAATTATAGATTTATCACCGTATCCCCAGCCTATCCTTAATGAGGCTAGACCATAGATTTTTGAAAATGTTCTTAAAATAAATACATTTTTAGAGTTTTTAAATAACTCAATTCCAGATTTGTAATCCTTATTCTTCATATATTCAAAATATGCATCATCAACAACCAATAAAATATTTTTATTTAATCTTCGCCTTAAGTCTAATAGCTCGTTTTTTGTCAAATAAGTGCCTGTTGGATTATTTGGATTTGCAATAAAAACAATTTTTGTTTTTTTTGATGTCTTTTTAAGAATTTCTTTAACTGAAACTTTAAAATTAATTTCTTTAGCTAGTTTTACATTTGCACCAACGATTTTGGAGTATATCCTATACATGAGAAAACTGTACTGAGGAACAACAACTTCATCATTTTCTCTAAGGAACAATTGACAAAGCATTTGAATTACTTCGTCAGAACCAGAGCCACAAATTATCTTGGATTTATCACAACCATACTTCTTTGATATTTTTTGTGTTAATTCCGAAAATTTACTGTCTGGATATTTTGATATATCAAATTTAGACTTAACAATTTTTTCGACATTTTTACTGACACCTAAAGCAGATTCATTTGCAGATAACTTAATAATATTTTTATTACCAGCCAATAAGGATTTTCCTGGTTTGTAACTCTGTAATTTTATGTTTTTAAATCTTAGCAATGTCATAGTAAATATTTCACTATAAATAGTCTTTTAACTAGATAAAACAATAATTAATTGAGCAATATTTGACATATAAATTCCTTTGAAGTAAAAGCTGCATGCGCTGATTTATACTGAATTGCGAGCGCTATAAAAAAACCGCTAAAATGTTTTTTTTCTCACAATTCAATCAGTAAAATTATTATGAATAAGAATATTGATACAAAAAAAATAATTATATCAAATCCCCTTAAATTGGATTGTGGTAAGGAAATTAATAACTTTCCAATAGCATATGAGACATATGGGGAATTAAACAGTGAAAAAAATAATGCAATATTAGTTTTCCATGCTTTGACTGGAGATCAATATGTTTCTGGAAAAAACCCAATAACTAATAAAGATGGTTGGTGGAGTTATGTTGTTGGAGAAAATAAGCCAATTGATACAAATAAATTTTTTGTGATTTGTGCAAACGTTATTGGAGGCTGCATGGGATCTTACGGACCTAGCACAATAAATGAGTCCACTGGTAAACAAATAGGAACTGATTTTCCAATTATAACTATTAACGACATGGTTAACGTTCAATATGAGCTAATTAAATATTTAGAAATTGAAAAACTTTTTGCTGTAGTAGGTGGTTCAATGGGTGGAATGCAAGTACTTCAATTTGTTGCCAATTTTCCAGATAAAGCAAAACTTGCAATACCTATTGCTTGCACATCTAGTCACTCGGCACAAAACATAGCGTTTAATGAATTAGGAAGACAGGCAATTATGGCTGACAGTAAGTGGGAAAATGGATTTTATAGTAATTACAAATTAAATCCTGACAAAGGGTTAGCGGTAGCAAGAATGGCAGCACATATTACTTATCTTTCTGAAAAAGGATTGCAGGAAAAATTTGGAAGAAAATTGCAAGATAGGGATAGCCTAAGATATGGATTTGAGGCAGATTTCCAAATTGAGAGTTATCTTAGATACCAAGGATCTGTTTTTGTTGATAGATTTGATGCTAATAGTTATTTATATATAACTCGTGCAATGGATTATTTTGACTTATCCAAACAGTACAAAGGAAACTTATCTGATGCATTCAAAGAAACTAAAACAAAATTTTTTGTAATATCATTTACATCAGATTGGTTATATCCAACATCGGAGAATAGAGAAATAGTTATAGCACTAAATTCTATTGGTGCAGATGTTGGATTTGTAGAAATAGAATCTGATAAGGGGCATGACTCATTTTTGCTAGATGTTCCAAGTTTCCTAAAGACACTTGGCGATTATATTAATTCAACCTACAAAGTTATGAATGAAAGAAGAATTTAACATTATATCTAATTTGATAGAGGAAAATACTAGAGTTCTAGATGTCGGTTGTGGCAATGGAGACTTGATGAAATTTTTACAAGAAAACAAAACCAAAGATATTCGTGGATTAGAAATCTCTAAAGAAAAAGTTCAAAATTGTTTATCAAAAGGATTAACTGTAATTGAGGGGAATGCTGAAAGCGATTTAAAACAATTTCCTAAATCGTCTTTTGATTATGTTATTTTAAGCCAAACATTACAAGCTTTTCTTAATCCTGAATTAGTAATTAATGAATTACTAAAAGTAGGAAAAAAAGTAATTGTTACTATACCTAATTTTGGTTACTGGAGAGTTAGACTACAATTACTGTTTAAAGGCACAATGCCTGTAACAGAAAATTTACCTCATGAATGGTACAATACACCAAATTTACATATGTGCACAATTAAAGATTTTTATAACTTTTGCAGTAATAAGAATATTAAAATATTTAAGTCTATCGCTTTAAAAAAAAGTCGAATTTCAGAAATAAATAAATCAAATTTAAATTATAAAAATCTTGACTCTCATTTGGGTATATTTTTAATAGAAAGTTAAATGAAAGTAGAAATTATTAAGTGTCTGGAAGATAATTTTTCTTACATATTAATTAATGAAGCTAATAGAAATTGTTGTGTTGTTGATCCTAGTGAAGCAGATCCAATTATAAATTATTTAGAGAAAAATAAATTAAATTTAAAATATATATTAAATACACATCATCATCATGACCATGTTGGCGGGAATGAAGAATTAAAAAAAAAATTTAATGCAGAGGTAATAGGTTATATTGGAGATAAAAATAGAATACCTCAAATTGATATTTGCTTAAGTGATGGTGAAATTTGGAAAGAAGATATTTTTGAAGCAAAAATATATCATGTCCCTGGCCATACAATAGGTCATATCTGTTTTCATTTTTTTAAAAATAAGTTAATTTTCACAGGAGATACTTTATTCTCCATGGGATGTGGAAGAATTTTTGAAGGGAGTTATGAGCAAATGTACAACTCACTACAAGTTTTAAAAAGTTTAGATAAAGATACAAAAATTTATTGTGGACATGAATATACTTTAAAGAATTCTGAATTTTGTTTAGCACAAGATTCCAATAACAATGAATTACTAAACAAAATTAAAGAAGTTAAAGAAAAAATTAAACTAGGTAAAACTAGTATGCCATCAACGATTGGTGAGGAACTTAATTGTAACATTTTTCTTAAGTCAAACGATCTAGAAAATTTCAAAAAATTGAGGGATTTAAAGGATAATTTCTAAGTTATTAACCTTGACTATGATGCAACCCAGACTATATTGCTGACTATAAAAATTAGGGCTAACTATGTCATTCGCGGTAATTCAAACAGGTGGTAAACAGTATAAAGTGAAAGCTGGAGAGATTCTCAAAGTTGAAAAGCTCGAGGATTCAAAAGAAAATTCAAAAATAGAGTTTAACGAAATACTAGCTTACGGAGATGATAAAAATTTAGAGTTAGGAGAGCCGACAATTAGTGGAGCTAAAGTTGAAGCTGAATTAATAAAAAATGGAAAAAATAGAACAGTTCTTATTTTTAAAAAAAGGAGAAGGCAAAATTCGAGAAGAAAAAATGGTCATAGACAAAAATTTACAATGGTAAGAATAAGTAAAATCTATTCAAAAGATGGTAAGGTTATTTCTGAAGCAGAAAAAAGAAAAGAAATACCATCAAAAAAAACAGTTGAAACTAAGGAAGCAGCTAAATAAAAAGTAATTTATGGCAACGAAAAAAGCAGGTGGATCGTCAAGAAACGGAAGAGATAGCGTAGGTCGTAGACTTGGTGTGAAAAAATATGGTGGCGAGATGGTTGTGCCTGGCAACATTATTGTAAGACAAAGGGGAACTAAAATATTTCCTGGAGAAAATGTTGGCATGGGTAAAGACCATTCGATATTTTCAGTTGTTAAAGGTAAAGTAGAGTTTAAAAAATCAAAATCTGATAGAACTTACGTTTCTGTAAAGCCCAATTAATAGATACAACACTCACATAGTTGTTATATGAAATTTCTAGATCAAGTTAAGATATATGTAAAAGCTGGCAACGGAGGGTCGGGATCTCCAAGTTTTCGTAGGGAAAAATTTGTAGAGTTTGGTGGCCCTGATGGCGGCGATGGAGGGAAAGGAGGATCTGTAATTCTTATTAGTGAAAGAAATCTTAATACTTTGATTGATTACAGGTATCAACAACACTTCAAAGCAGAAAGAGGAAAGGATGGCAGCGGAAAAAACAAAACTGGGAAAGGTGGTGAAGATTTATATTTAAAAGTACCTTTAGGAACACAAGTATTTGAAGAAGATAATAAAACACTTATTTATGATTTTAAAAGTCAGAAAGAGGAATTTTTAGTAGCAAGCGGAGGTAAAGGAGGATTTGGAAATACAAGATTTAAGTCCTCAACCAATAGAGCCCCAAAGAAATTTACAAAAGGGGGTCAAGGAGAGGAATTTTGGATTTGGCTTCAACTAAAAACAATTGCTGATATCGGTATCATAGGATTGCCCAATGCTGGGAAATCCAGCTTGCTTGCATCAATGACGAGTGCAAATCCAAAAATAGCAAACTATAAATTTACTACAATTAATCCAAATCTTGGTGTTGCTAGTTATGATGACAAAGAAGTTACTTTAGCAGATATACCAGGCTTAATTGAGGGTGCTCATACCGGAACTGGTCTTGGAATAAAGTTTTTAAAACATATAGAAAGGTGCAAAACTTTGCTGCATTTAATAGATATAACTGAAGATGATTTATTTATTTCTTACAATCAAGTCAGAAAAGAATTATCAAAATACAGTAAAGATTTAGTTAAAAAAAAAGAAATAGTAGTTTTAAATAAAACTGACTTAATTGATGAAGAGGAAAGAAAAGAGAAGATAAAAAAACTCAAGAATAAATTAAAAAAAAATATCTTTTTAATGTCAACAATGGATAAAAAATCAGTATCAGATATAAAGTCAAAGTTGGTAAACTATGTATCTTAAGGACTCCAAAACTGTAGTAATAAAAATAGGTTCATCTTTATTAATAAATGACAATAAAATTATTAGAGAAAAATGGCTTTTGGAATTTGCTAAAGATATTAAAGAGTTACAAAAACTTAAAAAGAACGTTGTTATAGTGAGTTCTGGAGCAATTGCTTTAGGGTGTAAAAAATTACAATTAAATAAAAAAACTTTGAAGCTTGATAAAAGTCAAGCTGTTGCATCAATTGGACAAATAGAATTAATGAATCTTTTCAAAAAGACATTTAACTCAAATAAAATAAATATTTCTCAAATTCTAATTACTTTAGAAGATACTGAACAAAGAAGAAGAGCTATAAATGCTAAAAGAACTTTCGAAAACTTATTTGAGCTTAATTTTGTACCTGTTGTTAATGAAAATGATAGTATTGCAACTTCTGAAATTAAATACGGAGATAATGACAGATTAGCATCAAGAGTTGCACAAATATCAGGCGCAGATTGCTTAATATTATTGTCTGATGTTGATGGATTGTATTCTAAAAACCCAAAAATTCATAAAAATGCTAAATTGATTAAAGAAATAAAAAATATTGATTCTAAAATTGAAAATTTTTCAAGTAGAAGCACAAGTGAGTATGGTACTGGTGGAATGAAAACGAAAATTGATGCTGCAAAAGTATGTCAAGTCTCGGGTTGCTATATGGCTATTGCAAATGGTTTAATTAAAAGACCAATTAAAAATATACTAGAACATAATTCTGGGACATGGTTTTTGCCAAAAGTATCTAAATTAGATGCAAGAAAAAAATGGATAATTAGCTCTATATCTCCAAAAGGAGAAATTATTATAGATGATGGTGCTTTAAATGCTTTAAAAAATGGAAAAAGTTTATTAGCTGCAGGTATTAGAAAAGTTTCAGGAAAATTTGTTAAAGGTGATCATGTTAGAATTTTAGATAAAAATAACAAAGAATTTGCAAGAGGGTTGAGCAGTTTTACATCTGATGAGATATCCAAAATAAAAGGAGAACATTCTAACAAAATTAGTAATCTTTTAGGCTATGTTACAAAGTCTGAAGTTATACATAAAGATGATATGGTTAAAATTTAATGAGTAAACTACTTAAAAAAATTGGATTGAATTCTAGAAAAGCTTTGAACTCAAGTATTAGTCCAAAAAAAAAGAATAAAGTTTTAAAAGATTTTGTAAAATTAATCGAGATTAATAAGAATAAAATTATTAGCGAAAATAAGAAAGATATTTTTTATGCAAGAGGAAAAAAATTAAAAGAAAACTTAATTCAAAGACTCACTCTTAGTAATAATAAATTAAAAAGTATAATTGACTCTGTTAAAACTATTACTTCTTTTAAAGATCCTATAGATAAAGTAACTTCCAAATGGAAAAGGCCAAATGGACTTGAAATTAGAAGAGTTACAATACCAATAGGAGTTATAGGTGTAATATTTGAAAGTAGACCCAATGTTACTTCGGATGTATCAGCACTATGTTTTAAATCTGGAAATGCGGTTATATTAAGAGGTGGTTCCGAAGCCTACAATAGTAATAAAATTTTAGTAAATTTATTTAGGAAAGCTCTAAAAAAAAATAAAGTGAACGAAAATTATGTCCAGTTTATAAATAACAAGAGCAGAAAACTCGTCGATTATTTATTATCAAAAATGGAAAACTCCATTGATGTTGTAATACCACGAGGTGGAAAAAATTTAGTAAAAAAAGTTAAACAACTTTCAAAGGTTCCAGTTATTGGTCATTTGGAAGGAATTTGTCATACATATATTGATAAAGAGGCAAAAGATAATATGGCAAACAAAATAGTATTAAATGCTAAGTTGAGAAATACTAGTATATGTGGTGCAACTGAAACTCTCTTAATACATAAAAGTAAATCGAAATCAGTGAATTTAATTTTAAATTCACTAGCTAAAAGCGGTTGTAAAATTTTAGCTGATAAAAAAATAAGTAAATTATTTAAAGGCAAAACATATCCTGCAAATAATAATACTTGGTCAAAAGAACATCTTTCACCGATTATTTCAGTTAAATTAGTGAATAATGTCAAAGAAGCAGTTGCTCATATCAACAAATATGGAACTATGCATACAGATGCAATAGTAACCAAAAACAAAAATACAGCAAAATTCTTTATTAAGAATGTAAAAAGCTCTATTGCTATTCAAAATTCATCAACACAATTTGCTGACGGAGGAGAATTTGGTTTTGGTGGAGAGGTTGGAATTTCAACAAACACCTTGCCACCAAGAGGTCCTGTCGGTCTAAATCAGTTAGTAAGTTATAAATATGAAGTTTATGGTACAGGGCAAATTAGAAAATAAAAAGATTGGTGTACTCGGTGGATCGTTTGATCCAGCGCATGTTGGTCATATAAGAATTTCTAAATTAGCAAAAAAAAATTATAATTTGAGCCAAGTTATATGGGCTATAACAAAACAAAATCCATTTAAAAAAAATAATCCAAATGATCTATATAAAAGAACAGCTTATGCAAAAAAAATTAATAAAAATAATAAATTTATAAAAGTTAAATGTTTTGAAGAAATAATAAAATCTAATCGTACAGTAGATTTAATTAAATATTTAAAAAAAAAATTTAAACATTCAGAAATATTTTTTTTAATGGGGGCCGATAACCTAATAAATTTTCATAAATGGAAAGGGTACAATTCAATAACTAAAATGTGTAAAATATTGGTATTTGATCGAAATGGATACAAATCAAAGGCCTTTAGATCTAAATCATTTAAGAAATATAATAAAAAAGCAGTTGAATTTATAAAGTTTAATAAAGTCAATATTTCATCTTCTCAATTAAGAAAAATTTGATAATCTTTATTTAATTAATGGAAAAAATATCAGCTCTTAAAGATGAAATAATCAAAACGCTTGATATTAATAAAGCCTTAGACATAGTTTCAATAGATCTCGAAGGAAAATCATCAGTTGCGGATTTCATGATTATAGCTAGTGGTACATCATCAAGACATATTCAGGCTTTATCTGAACAAGTTTTTGAAAAATTAAAAATTAATGGTGTGAATAATTGTAAGATTGAGGGAAAAGATAGCAATGATTGGAAGCTTGTAGATGGAATAGACTTAATAGTTCATATTTTTAATCCTGAAAAAAGAAAATTTTACGAATTAGAAAAAATGTGGTCAGAATTAATTCCTAAAGAAAAACTGATCATATGAAAAAAATATACTTAATAGCTTCTTTATTTTTTTTCATATTTACAAACCCAATTTTTAGTAATGAAAACGATATTTACAAAAAAATCGATTTATTCAGCGAAGTCTTAGATAAAATTAATAAAGAATATGTTGATGAAGTAAATCAGAGTGAAGCAATGGATGCTGCTATAAACGGTGTTTTGCAATCTTTGGATCCCTATTCAGCATATATGTCTCCAGACTCGTTTAAAAATATGCAAACTGAGACTAGCGGAGAATTTGGAGGATTGGGTATTGAAGTTAGTATGGAGGCTGGTGTCGTAAAAGTAATTTCTCCAATTGATAACTCACCAGCTGAGGAGGTTGGCGTTAAAGCTGGAGATTATATTGTTAAAATTGATGATGTTCAAGTTCAAGGAAAAACTCTATCTGAAGCTGTAGAATTAATGAGAGGCCCAGTTGGATCTGATATCGAAATTACTGTTAGAAGAAGGGGTGAAAGAAAAGCACTTATATTTACAATTACAAGAGAAATTATACAAGTTGCATCTGTAAAGTCTGAAATAAAAGATGATCAGACAGCTTATATAAGATTAACATCATTCAATGAAAATAGTAGTAAACAAATAAAAAATAAAATTAAAGAATTTAAGAAAAATAAGAAAATTAAAAATTACATATTAGATTTAAGAAATAATCCTGGTGGATTATTATCTCAAGCAATAAAGATTTCAGATTATTTTTTAGAAAATGGAGAAATAGTTTCAACAAAAAGTAAAAGAAAGTATGAAAATAGAAAATGGTTTGCAAAAAAAGGAGATATTATTGATGGAGAAACAATGGTTATTTTGATTAATTATGGGTCTGCATCAGCATCTGAAATTGTTGCAGGAGCACTACAAGATCACAAAAGAGCAATATTAGTAGGAGAGAGTACATATGGAAAAGGGTCAGTTCAGTCAATTATTCCTTTAGATAATGAAGGTGCCATAAGACTTACTGTTTCTAAATATTATCTCCCATCAGGTAAATCAATTTCAAGAGTAGGTGTAAATCCAGATATAGTTATTGCTGAAGGTTCAGATGAATTTAGAATAAATACAGATACTGATAACCAGTTGGAATTTGCTCTTAAATTATTAAATGGTTAAGAATGAAAGAAAAATTTCAAAAACTTCCATTAAGAATTGGTGTTGGTATCGCGGTCTTAAATAAAGAAAACAAGTTATTTGTTGCAAAAAGAATTGATAATCCTGCTGATTTTTGGCAAATGCCTCAAGGCGGTATTGATGAGGGTGAAAATTATTTTGATGCAGCGTTGAGGGAACTTGAAGAGGAAACAAGCATAAAATCGGTAAAGCTAATTAAAGAAATAAGCAAATACACAACTTACGATCTTCCTGATCGCCT
The DNA here is from genome assembly GCA_902598015.1 of uncultured Pelagibacteraceae bacterium. Taxonomy (GTDB): domain Bacteria; phylum Pseudomonadota; class Alphaproteobacteria; order Pelagibacterales; family Pelagibacteraceae; genus Pelagibacter. The sequence goes on along the minus strand of CACJZT010000010.1, from coordinate 19,975 downwards.
CTTAGGAATAATTTGGAAAGGAAAATATAAAGGCCAAAAGCAAAAGTGGTTTATTTTAAAGTTTAATGGAGAGGAAAATGAAATTAACATTAAAACTAAACATCCTGAATTTTTAGATTGGAAGTGGATAGATATTAAAGATTTAACAACTAAAGTTGTAGATTTTAAACTTCATGTTTACCAAGAAATTCAAAAAGAACTAGAAAAAGTAGTTAATTAATACTTATAGATTTTAGAACTTCGACTTTGTGATTTAAAAGAAATCTTTTTTGATCATCGATATTATCTTTTGATAATTCTGCTTCAGCGCTGCTTATCGATTCAGATACAAAATTTTTATCAGCATCCTTTAAATTAAAAATTGAACTAGTTAATACAGATAATGTATTGTCTTTAAATTCGACAATACCATCTTCAACATAAAAACTTTGTTCCTCAGACTCAGAGAATACTCTAATTATACCTGGTTTTAAAAAAGAGATAATTGGAATATGGTCTTTAAGAATACCAATCTCTCCTTCTACAGCAGGAATTACAACTTCAAATACATTGTCTTTAGAAAGAAAAGATTGTTCTGGATTTACAATATCTATATTAAAATGATTACTCATTAAGCAGCTGCATCTTTTGCCATTTTTTCAGCTTTTTCTATTGCTTCTTCTATTGTGCCAACCATATAAAAAGCAGCTTCAGGCAGATGGTCATATTCTCCTTTGCATATTGCATCAAACCCTTTAATTGTTGACTCTAAATCTACTAGTTTACCTGGAGATCCTGTAAATACTTCAGCCACAAAGAAAGGTTGTGATAAAAATCTTTGAATTTTTCTAGCTCTAGCAACGGTAAGTTTATCATCCTCTGACAGCTCATCCATTCCTAGAATTGCAATAATATCCTGCAAAGATTTGTATGTTTGTAAAATTTTCTGAACAGATCTTGCTACTCGATAGTGTTCATCACCAACAACTCTTGGATCTAAAATTCTAGAAGTAGAATCCAAAGGGTCAACAGCTGGGTAAATACCTAATTCAGCAATCTGTCTTGAAAGTACAGTCGTTGCGTCTAAGTGTGAAAAAGAGGTTGCAGGAGCTGGATCCGTTAAATCATCTGCAGGTACATAAATTGCCTGAACAGATGTAATTGATCCTTTATTAGTTGTTGTAATTCTTTCTTGCAGGTTTCCCATATCTGTTGCAAGAGTAGGCTGATAACCAACCGCTGAAGGAATTCTTCCTAGAAGAGCTGATACTTCTGAACCTGCCTGAGTAAATCTAAAAATGTTATCAACAAAGAACAAAACATCTTGACCCTCTTGATCCCTGAAATACTCTGCCACAGTAAGACCAGTTAAAGCTACTCTAGCTCTAGCTCCTGGAGGTTCATTCATTTGTCCATAAACTAATGCCGCTTTAGACCCAGTTCCCTCTGGCTTGATCACTCCTGACTCGATCATTTCGTGATATAAATCGTTCCCTTCTCTAGTTCTCTCTCCCACTCCAGCGAATACTGAAAATCCACCATGGGCCTTGGCTATATTATTTATAAGTTCCATTATAATTACAGTTTTTCCAACTCCTGCTCCACCGAACAATCCAATTTTTCCACCTTTGGCATAAGGTGCTAATAAGTCGATTACCTTTATTCCAGTTACTAAAATTTCTGTTTCTGTAGACTGATCATTAAAAGAAGGAGCTTGTCTGTGTATAGGCCAATTTTCTTTAGTAGAAATTTGTCCTTTCTCATCTATTGGTTCACCTATTACGTTTACAATTCGTCCTAATGTTTCTGGACCTACTGGAACTTGAATTGGAGCGCCTGTATCTTTTACTTCATCACCCCTTTTGAGTCCCTCTGTACTATCCATAGCAATGGTTCTAACACTTGACTCTCCAAGGTGCTGCGCAACTTCTAAAACTAGTCTATTACCTCCATTATCACACTCTAAGGCTGTTAATATTTCTGGCAGTTCTCCAACGAATTTTACGTCAACGACTGCACCAATTACTTGTGTTATGTTTCCTTTTTTGCTCATAATTATAAACTTTCTGCTCCTGATATAATTTCAATTAACTCTTTTGTTATTGCTGCTTGACGGCTTCTATTATACTCAATTGTAAGCCTATCAACCAATTCGCCTGCGTTTCTGGTTGCATTATCCATTGCTGTCATCCTCGAACCTTGCTCACTGGCAGAATTCTCTAACATTGCTTTAAATATTTGTGTTGAAATATTTTTCGGCAATAAATTACTTAAAATCTCATCTTCATCTGGTTCAAACTCATAGTCATTATCATTACCAGAGTCATCTTTATCTTCATTAAGTGGAACTATTTGTTGTTCTTGTGGAATTTGTGTAATTACATTTTTAAATTTATTGTAAAATATTGCGCAAACATCAAATTCATTTTTTTCAAATTTTTCAATTATAATTTTTCCAACTTTATCTGCATCAAAGTAATTTATATTTTTTGACTCTTTAAAAGAAATGTTCTCCACAATATAACTTTTATATTGTCTTTTAAGTTGATCATATCCTTTAGATCCAACAGTAATAATCTTTAAAGTTTTGTTTTCAGATATTATTTTTTCAAAATAAATTTTTGCTTTTTTAATAATGTTAGTATTAAAACCTCCACATAAACCTCTATCAGCAGTGAGTACAATACATAAATGAACTTTCTCTTCACCTGTCCCAACCAGTAATTTGGGAGCATTTTCTTTATCTGTTATACTTTTTGAAAGATTTAAAATTACATTATTCATTTTTTCAGAATAAGGTCTGCCTTTTTCAGCATTTTCTTGTGCTTTTCTCAACTTAGCTGCAGCCACCATTTTCATAGCTTTTGTTATTTTCTGAGTTGATTTAACACTCGTTATTCTTTTTCTAAGATCGTCTAAACTTGGCATTTATGATTATTTAATTCCTTTAATTAATTCTACTAATTGTTTTTCAATGTCTTCCTCAATCTTCCCAGTTTTGGCAATAGACTCCATAATCTCAGGCTTATCAGATTTACACTTTTGTAGAACTTTATTTTCAAAGTCTGCTACATCTTTAAGTTCAATATCATCCAAATAACCTTTTACGCCACAGAAAATTGATATAACTTGTTCAGCAACTGTCATGGGAGAATACTGTCCTTGTTTTAAAAGTTCAGTTAACTTCGAACCTCTATTTAAAAGTTTTTGTGTAGATGCATCTAAATCAGATCCAAATTGAGCAAAAGCTGCCATTTCTCTGTATTGAGCTAACTCTAATTTAATTGATCCAGCCACAGATTTCATCGCTTTAGTTTGTGCAGCTGATCCTACTCTAGATACTGACAATCCAACGTTTACTGCTGGTCTTATTCCTTGATTGAACAGTTCAGTTTCTAGAAATATTTGTCCATCTGTAATAGATATTACATTTGTTGGAATGTATGCAGAGACATCGCCTGCTTGTGTTTCAATAATTGGTAGCGCAGTTAAAGAACCCCCACCATTTTCATCGCTTAATTTGGCAGCTCTTTCTAATAATCTACTATGTAAATAAAACACATCTCCAGGGTATGCTTCACGCCCCGGTGGTCTTCTTAATAATAATGACATTTGTCTATATGCAACTGCTTGCTTAGATAAATCATCATAAATAATTAAAGCGTGCATTCCATTATCTCTAAAATATTCTCCCATAGTACACCCTGTGTAAGGAGCTAAAAACTGAAGAGGCGCAGAGTCTGAGGCTGTTGCGGAAACTATAGTCGTATATTCCATTGCACCAGCATCCTCTAAAGTTTTTACAATTTGAGCAACAGTTGATCTTTTTTGTCCAATTGCAACATATATACAATAAAGTTTTTTACTTTCATCGTCTGACTCATTAATTTTCTTTTGATTGATAATTGTATCGATAGCTACTGCGGTTTTACCAGTTTGACGATCTCCAATTATAAGTTCTCTTTGCCCTCTTCCAACAGGAATTAAGCTATCAATTGCTTTTAAACCTGTTTGCATTGGTTCTCCAACTGATTGTCGTGGAATAATACCTGGAGCTTTAACTTCAACTCTTTTTCTTTCTAAACTTTTATCTAAAGTTCCTTTTCCATCAATTGGATTTCCTAATCCATCAACAACTCTTCCTAAAAGTTGTTTTCCAACTGGTACATCAACAATCGCACCAGTTCTTTTTACAGTATCGCCCTCTTTAATTTCTCTATCATCGCCAAATATAACAACACCAACGTTGTCACTCTCTAAGTTTAATGCCATTCCTTTAGAGCCATCAGAAAACTCAACCATTTCTCCTGCTTGAACATTATCCAAGCCATAAATTCTTGCAATTCCATCTCCAACAGACAATACTTGTCCGACCTCTGAAACCTCAGCTCTATCGCCAAGTTTTTTTATCTGTTCTTTTAATATTTTTGTTACTTCTGAAGGATTTATTTCCATTTATGCCTCTATCATTTGTTTTTGAATTTGTTGCAGTTTATTTCTAATAGAATTATCTACCATTGTACTTCCTACTTTTAATACCAAGCCACCAATTAAACTTGGGTCAAATTTATAATTTAACTGTATCTTTGCTCCAAAGTTTTGAGATAGCTCTTCTTTAATTTTAGAAATATCTGTTTCATTAAGTTCTTTAGCTGAAAAGAGCTCTGCTTTTATTTCACCTCTAGCTTTCGAACATACCTCTATAAAGTCACTTAAAATTTTTTCTAAATAAAAAAATCTTCTTTTTTGAATTAAAAAAACTAGAAATCTTTTTAAAAGATTATCAAAATTGTTTTTTTCAGAAATTGTTTTAATAACTTTAGTTAAATCCTCAATGCTAGTCGTAGGGTTTTTGATTAAATATCTAAATTCTTCACTTTCATTTATGAGTCTACTAATTGCAACGACTTGCTCCTCTACTTTTGTTAGAGATTTATCTTCGTTAGCCAGCTCAAATAATGCTTGAGCATAACTGTTATTAGAAGTTATTGATATTTTATTTTTGCTCAATTTATACTCTCAATTGTGAAGATGTTTAAAATTTCGCTTAGATAACATACGAATTATCAGTCTTCAAGGCTCAGATTGTGAAAAATGGTAAGATTTAATGGGCTAATTGAAGCTGATAGGGTCAACATCAACTGAAAGTTTCATTCCTTTGGAGAGTTGAAAATCTTTCAATACATCTTTCAATTTTTTCTGAACACTAGATGTTTTTTTTGCCCTTATTAATAGTCTATTTCTGAATTTTTGATTAATTCTATATATTGGAGCATTAACTGGTCCTAAAATTTTTGCATCTATAGACTTTGATAAAATATTTTTAAGTTTTACGGCATCTACATCAAGTTTTTTTTCATTTGATGAAGATAAGATTAAAGCGATAAATCTTTCGTAGGGCGGTAAATTATTCCTCTTTCTTAAATTTAATTCATTTTCTAGAAATTTAAAAGGATCTTCATTTGTAATTTGATTTATAACTTCTGGTTTTAAATTGTATGTTTGGAAATAAATATTAGCTGGTTTGCCGGTTCTACCTGCTCTTCCTGATAACTGGTGGTAAAGTTGTAAATTTTTTTCTGTGCTCCTAAGATCATGTCCTTGAGAAGTTAAATCAATATCTAATACAACAATACAATTCAATTTTGGAAAGTGAAATCCTTTTGATATTAATTGAGTACCTACAAGAATATCTATTTCACCAGATATAATTTTATTCAATTTATCTTTTCCAGATGCTTTATTCATTGTGTCGCTAGAAAAAATTATTGTTTTTTTATCAGGAAAGAGGTTTTTAACTTCCTCTGCAATTTTTTCTACCCCAGGTCCACTAAATACAAACTCACAAACATTTCCTTTTTTACAATCTCTATTTAATTTTGAATTATATCCACAGTAATGACACAAAAGAATTTTTTTATTTTTGTGAAATACTAGATTTATAGAACACCTTGGGCATGTAAAAACATTTAAACATTTTTTACATAAAACATAGGGTGCAAAACCTCTTCTATTTATGAAAAAGAGAACTTGATCTTTTTTATTTAAATGTTCTTTTACTTTTTCAAGAGTTTTAAGAGATATAGAACTTTTGGTCGCTAGTTGATTTTGATAAAGATCGATAACATGGTGTTTGGGTAAATTTGCACCTTTATATCGATTAAGTAATCTTGAGTAATTATATTTTTTAATTTTAATATTTTCATATGTTTCGATTGATGGAACTGCAGTTACTAAATTTATTGGAATGTTTTCGTGTTTAGCTCTTGATATTGCCATATCTCTAGCATTATAGATAATTCCTTCATCTTGTTTATAAGATTGATCGTGCTCTTCATCTACAGTTATCAAACCTAATTTTTTGAATGGCAGAAATAAGGATGATCTTGCTCCGAGTACTACTTTAATTTTTCCTGCTGATAATCCATTCCATATAATTTTTCTTTTTTTTGGGCTGACTTTTGAATGCCAAACTGCAGCTTCAAATCCAAAATAAGATTTAAATTTTTTTTCAAACTCATTTGTTAGTCCTATTTCTGGTAATAAAATTAGAGCTTGCAATCCTATATTTATAATTTTTTCAATAGCTTTAAAATAAACTATTGTTTTTCCTGAACCTGTTGTTCCTTGAAGTAAATGAACTCTAAAACTGGTATCATTTTTGGATAACTCTTTATAAGCTTTATCTTGCTCTTCAGAAAGTTGATAACTTTCTTTTTCATTTGATAGAGCATATTTTAATAAATCTTTGTCATTTTTTATTTTTAAATTTTCGTCATTAATCAAATGCAGTTTTAAACACATTCCTAGGGGTACAATGTTGTAATTGGAAAACCACTTTAGAAAATTGATTGTATTTTTACTTAGTGGTTCAATTTCAATTTTTTCAGTTATAGATTTTAATTTAAATTCCTTATTATTCTTTTCTTCAAAAAAATCCCAAATTACACCAATAACATTTTTCTTACCAAATGGAACTTTTACATAATCTCCTGCTTTTAATTTAATATCACTTTCATATGTAAAAGGATAATCAAAGATATTTGGCAACAAAACTGGATATTTCATAAATTAATTATGATATATATTAAGAGTGTATCTGTCTTTTATCTACTGATAATGCTGCTTCTTTTATAGCTTCAGAAAATGTTGGATGTGCGTGACATGTTCTTGCAATATCTTCGGAACTAGCTCCAAATTCCATTGCGACAGACATCTCAGCTATCATTTCTCCTGCATGTGGACCAATTATATGTACACCAAGTACTTTATCAGTTGATTGGTCTGCCAAAATTTTTACAAAACCCTCTGGCTCATCAATTGCTTTGGCTCTTGAATTTGCCATAAAAGGAAATTTACCAATTTTGTACCCTATGTTTTCTTTTTTTAATTGCTCTTCGCTTTTGCCAACATAAGCAACCTCGGGAGATGTATAAACAACTCCAGGAATAATATCATAATTAACATGACCTGATTGGCCCGCTATTAATTCTGCAACTGCAATTCCTTCCTCTTCAGCTTTATGGGCTAACATTGGGCCATCAATAACATCACCTATTGCATAAATATTTTTAACATTCGTTTCAAAATTTTTATTTACTTTAACTCTTCCTTTTTCATCTAGCTTTACACCAACTTTATCTAAATTTAAGTTTTTAGTATAAGGTCTTCTTCCTACAGAAATTAAAACAACATCAACATCATGTTTAACTTTTTGGCCATCATTTTGTGAAGTCTCAACCGTCACACCGTTAGAGTTTTTTGTTATTTTATCAACTTTAGTATTAAGGTTGAATTTTATACCTTGTTTCTTTAATATTTTCATAAATTCATTTGAAATATCTCGATCCATCCCAGGCGTGATATGATCTAAAAATTCAACGACTGTGACTTCAGTGCCAAGTCTTGACCAAACTGACCCCATTTCCAATCCTATATATCCTCCACCAACAACAATCATTTTATTGGGGAGTTTGGGAATAGATAGGGCTCCAGTTGAAGAAAGAATTCTCTCTTCATCAAAATCTACTCCAGGCAATGAAACTGGCTCTGATCCTGTACTTATTATTGTTTTATCAGTTTGAATTATTTTAGTGCCTTCCAAGCCTTCAATTTTTATTGAATTCTCGTTCTCAAATGAACCTTTGCCTTTAAAATAAGTGACTTTGTTTTTTTTGAATAAAAATTCAACTCCTTTAGTCAAAACTGTTACAGCTTTGTCTTTATTTTTCATCATTTTATCTAAATTGAGTTTTATTTCTCCAGTCTCAATTCCAATTTTTTCAAAATTTTTAGCACTGTGAAATTTTTCAGATAAATTAAGTAAACTTTTTGATGGGATGCATCCAATATTTAAGCATGTCCCCCCTAGAGATCCTCTAGACTCTATGCATGCAGTTTTAAGTCCAAGTTGAGACAATCTAATTGCACAAACATAACCACCAGGACCACCGCCAATTACTGTAACATCAAATTTTTCTGACATATTATAAATTTAAAAATAACCTTCTTGGATCTTCTAAGTTTTCTTTAACAGTTTTTAAAAAACTCACAGATTCTTTTCCATCAATTATTCTATGATCATAAGACAATGCTAAAAACATTACAGGTCTGGCTTTTATCTCACCATCAACAACAACTGGTCTTTCAACAATATTATGCATTCCAAGAACTGCTGATTGTGGAGGGTTTAAAATAGGAGTAGATAACATTGATCCATACACACCTCCGTTGCTAATTGTAAACGTTCCCCCTTGAAGATCCTCTATGGTAAGACTACCATTTTTTGCTTTGTCTGAAAGATCTTTTATGTTTTTTTCAATGTCAGCAAAAGACATTTCATCAGCATTTTTTAATACTGGAACTACTAATCCTTTTTCAGTTCCCACTGCAAAGCTCACATTATAATAATTCTTGTAAACCATTTCATCATTTTCAACTTCAGCATTTATTGCAGGAAATAATTTTAATCCTACTATACAAGCTTTCACAAAAAAGGACATGAAGCCAAGTTTAATTCCATAACTATTTTGGAAATCTTCCTGGTTATCTTTTCTCATCGAAATTATATTTGACATATCAACCTCATTAAACGTTGTGAGCATAGCTGCATTATTTTGAGCCTCTTTTAAACGTTTAGCAATGGTTTGTCTTAGTCTTGACATTTTAATTCGTTCTTCTTCACCGTATTGAATTTTTCTTTCGTTAGGTTGAGGGTTGGCTCCCATTAAACTTATTAAATCACCTTTTAAAATTCTACCATCTTTACCTGTCCCTTTTACTTCATCTAAATTAATTTTATTTTCAACAACTATTTTTCTTACAGCAGGAGAAAGTATTTTATTTTTTTTAATAGGCTTGGTTTCTTCAACTTCATCAGTTAATACCAATGGTTCTTCATCAAGCAATAAAGGTTCTTGAGTTTTTTTTGTATCTTTTTTCTTTTCGATTTCTAAATTTATTACATTATTTTTTTCAATGTTTCCTTTAACCGGCTCAGCTTCCTTTTCTTCTTTAAGAGCACCGCCTTCTGAAATCATTCCTAATACAGTTCCAACTTCAACTGTATCACCATCTTTTGAGTTGATCTCTGATATAACACCACTCGCAGGTGCAGGAACTTCTAAGTTTACTTTGTCAGTTTCTAATTCTACTACAGCTTCATCAGCAACTACGTTATCACCCTTTTTCTTTAACCATTTCGTGACCGTAGCCTCTGTAATACTTTCTCCCAAAACTGGAACTAATATTTTTTCACTCATTTATTCAAATACTTTATTTATAATTTCTTGTTGTTCAGAATTATGTCTTCTTGCATAACCTGTAGCAGGTGTAGCATCTGGACTTCTTCCAATGTAAGAAATTGCATTGTTTTTAGCCTTAATAGTCTCTAATGTCCATTGTATATAATCTCTAACAGCAAACCAAGCACCCATATTTTTGGGCTCCTCTTGGCACCAATAAAATTTTGAATTTTTTGCAAATGGTTTTAGCTCTTTAACCAAACTTTTTGCAGGGAAAGGATATAGTTGTTCAATTCTATACAAAATCACATCATTGATTTTTAGTTTCTCTCTTGCCGCGAGAAGATCAAAATAAATTTTTCCAGAGCATAATATTACTTTTCTAATTTTTTTATCTTCTTTTAACTTAATAAAACCTTTTTGCTTAGTATCTCTAGCATGATCCCATAGCACTCTATGAAAAGAATTTTTTTTACTAAAATCTTCTAAATTTGATACACAATATTTATTTCTTAAAAGTGACTTAGGTGTCATTATAATTAAAGGTTTTCTAAAATCACGGTGCATCTGTCTTCTTAAAGCATGAAAATAATTTGCAGGTGTAGTACAATTCATAACTTGTAAATTATCATTTGCACATAATTGTAAAAATCTCTCTAATCTCGCAGAGGAGTGCTCTGGACCTTGTCCTTCATAACCATGGGGTAATAACATAACCAGTCCTGATGCTCTTTTCCATTTTCTTTCACCAGATGATATAAATTGATCAATAATTACTTGTGCACCATTTGCAAAATCTCCAAATTGAGCTTCCCAAATTGTCAATGTATTCGGTTCTACTAAACTGTATCCATATTCAAATCCTAAAACTGCAAGTTCAGATAAAAAACTATCTACAATTTCAAAATTTTTTTGGTTACTAGATATATTGTTTAAAGGTATGTACCTTGAATTATCAATTTGATTTCTTAAAACTGAGTGTCTTTGACTAAAGGTACCTCTACCTGAGTCCTGACCTACTAACCTTACTGGATAACCTTCAACTAATAATGAACCAAATGCTAAAGACTCAGCTGTTGCCCAATCAATTCCTGAGCCTTCATTAATAGTTTTTTTTCTATTTTCCATAATTTTTGTTATGGTTTTGTGAATATTTTTATCAGTTGGAAAAACATGTATTCTGTCAGAAATATTATTTAAAATTTTCAAATCTGATCCAGTTACACCTCTTTTATCTTTACCTCTTTCGGGTTTATATCTCGACCAAGTTCCCTCAAACCACCTAATTTTAGGTTTATAATCTTTCGCATTTTTAAATTGATCATCTAATAAATTTTTAAAATCAATAATTTGTTGATCTAAATCTTGTTTCGTAAAAAGTCCTTCATTTACTAGCTTTTCACCATAAATTTTAATTGTAGATGGATGAGATCTAATTTTTTTGTACATAAGTGGTTGGGTAAAAGATGGCTCATCTCCCTCATTGTGTCCAAATCTTCTGTAACATATTAAATCAATTACAACATCTCTATTAAATTTTAATCTAAACTCAGTTGCTATTCTAGTTGCGTAAACAACTGCCTCAGGATCATCTCCATTAACATGGATAATTGGTGCATCAACCATTTTACCTATGTCAGAAGGATAAGGGGAAGATCGCGCAAATCTAGGACTTGTTGTAAATCCAATTTGGTTGTTAACAATAATATGGATTGTCCCTCCAGTGTTATGACCAGGAAGTCCGGACATCGCAAAACACTCTGCCACTATTCCTTGCCCTGCAAATGCAGCATCGCCGTGAATTAATATTGGTATAACTTTATTTCTTTCTTTGTCTTTGTGAAAAAATTGTTTAGCTCTAGTTTGGCCAAGAACAACAGGATTAACTGCCTCTAAATGTGAAGGATTATCTGTTAAACTAACGTGTACAGGATTTCCATCAAATTCTCTATCAGATGAGGCTCCTAAATGGTATTTGACATCTCCAGCACCATCTTCTGAACCATCCATTTCACCAGCAAATTCATTAAAAATTCTTTTATAAGACTTTTGTAAAACGTTTGCTAAGACATTTAGTCTTCCTCTATGTGACATTCCTATTTTAACTTCTTTTATTTTGGATTGTCCTCCGATTTTTATAATTTGCTCAAGAGCAGGTATTAAACTTTCTCCACCATCTAAACCAAATCTTTTAGTACCAACATATTTTGTGTTTAAAAATTTTTCAAATCCCTCTGCTTGTATTAATTTATTTAAAATTGCTTGCTTTCCATTTTTTGTAAACTTGAGTGCATTCTCGTCTTTTTCAACTCTATCTCTAAACCACATTCTCTCAGTTGGATTTGAAATATGCATGTATTCATAACCTATGGGACCACAATAAGTTTTTTTTAAAAACTTAAGTATTTCTCTAATATTTGCACTTTTTTTATTTATTATTCCGTTTAGAAAAATTTCTTTGTCATAATCTTCTTTTTTAAAACCATAGTACTCAGGGTGTAATTCGTCTAAATATTCTGACTTCATCAATTCTAAAGGATCTAATTTTGATAATAGATGTCCCCTTAAGCGATAAGCTCTTATCAAGGCTACAGCACTTATTGAATTTTTATTTGAATTTGCAATTACTTGAAAATTAAACTTACTAGAATTATCTTTGTTTTTTTCATTTTCTTTAGCTGTTTTCTCAACATCTTCTATATTTATTTTCTTTGAAAAAGGTTTCCATGATGGTCCATTTATCTCGTCGACTAATATCTTCATATCCTCATCTACACTTGAGAAATATTCAATCCAACTTTCAGATAGAGATGGATCTTTATTTATAAATTTTACGTACATTTCCTCAATAAATGCACTATTGGCCTTATTTAGAAATGATGTTTTTTTATATTCCAGATTTTTAGGAGAACTCATTTTATTTTATTATAATACTAAATTTTGTTTTCAATTGGACAATTTATTTAACAATGTTTTTCCAATTTCTGAAGGGGATGTGGCTACTTCTATGCCACAATCTTCCATTTTTTTGATTTTATCTTTGGCCCCACCTTTACCACCTGATATTATGGCCCCTGCATGTCCCATTCTTCTACCCGGTGGTGCTGTAACTCCTGCAATAAAACCAACCATGGGTTTTTTTATGTCATGATTTTTTACAAATTCAGCTGCTTCTTCTTCAGCTGATCCTCCTATTTCACCAATCATTAAAATTGATTTAGTTTCCTCATCTTTTAAAAATAAATCTAAACAATCAATAAAATTTGTGCCATTGATTGGATCACCACCTATACCTATACATGTTGATTGGCCCAAATCATTCTCTGTAGTTTGTGCGACAGCCTCGTAGGTCAAAGTTCCAGATCTTGATACAATACCAACAGAACCCTTTTTATGTATATTTCCTGGCATTATCCCGATCTTGCATTCATCAGGAGTAATTATCCCTGGACAATTTGGACCGATTAATCTTGATTTTGAATTAAGTAACTTTTTTTTGACCTTAATCATATCAAGAACTGGTATTCCCTCAGTGATACAAACAATTAATTCTAAGTTAGCTTCAATGGCTTCTATGATTGCTGCAGATGCAAATTTCGCAGGAACATAAATCATAGTTGCGTTGGCACCAGTTTTGTCGACTGCTTCCTTTACTGTATTAAATACTGGTCTATCTAGATGAGTTTGACCACCTTTTTTTGGTGTAACCCCTCCGACTAAATTTGTTCCATATTTAATTGCTTGCTCCGAATGAAAGGTTCCATGACTACCCGTAAAACCTTGGCAAATTAACTTTGTGTTTTTATTAACTAAAACTGACATTTATTTAATAGCCTCTACAATTTTTTTGGCGGCATCTGATAAATCAGATGCAGAAATTAACTCAATACCTGAATTATCAAGTATTTTTTTTCCCTCTTCAAAATTTGTTCCAGCTAATCTTACAACTAAAGGAACATTCATTTTTATTTCTTTTGCAGCATCCACAACACCTTGGGCAAGAACATCACATCTCATTATTCCACCAAAAATATTTATCAATATTCCTTTAACATTTTTATCTGATAAAATTATTTTAAAAGCAGCTGCCACTTTTTCTTTAGAAGCCCCACCACCAACATCTAAAAAATTTGCTGGTTCCTTTCCATATAATTTAATTATGTCCATAGTTGCCATTGCGAGCCCAGCTCCATTAACCATACATCCAATTGTTCCATCAAGTTTAATATATGCTAAATCATGCTTGCTAGCTTCTATCTCTGTTTCTTCTTCTTCATTGAGGTCTCTCAACTCAATTAGCTCTGGATGTCTGAATAAAGCATTTCCATCAAAATTCATTTTTGCATCTAAACAAATCAACTCTTTTTCTTTTGTTAAAATTAAAGGATTAATTTCAATTAAATTAGCATCGGTTTCTATAAATAATTTGTATATGGACTTGATTAGACTGATTCCTTGTTCTTTTGTTTCTTCATCTAGATTAAAAATACTTATTATTTTATTACAATTTTCATCAGATATTTCGTTATCTAAATCTACTTTTGTTGTTAAAATTTTCTCAGGAGATTTGATTGCGACTTCCTCTATATCCATACCCCCTTGATCACTTGAGATAAAAGCTATCTTTGAGCTCGCACGATCTACAACACAAGACAAATAAAATTCTTTATCAATGTTAGATGAAACTTCGACATATAATCTTTTAACAATTCTTCCACTAGGTCCTGTCTGATGAGTGATTAATTTTTTTCCAAGCAAGGATTTTGCCTCTGTTTCAAGACTTTTTAAATCATCTACTATTTTAACTCCACCAGCTTTACCTCTGCCTCCAGCATGAATTTGTGCTTTCAACACATATTTATCAGTTTTAAGATTTTTAGCTTTTTCCAATAATTCATTTACATCTAGAGCATAAACTCCATCCGGAACTTTAGCTCCATATTTTCTAAGTATATTCTTTGCTTGGTGTTCGTGAATATTCATTAACTAGTTATTTAAACTAGGATCAATTTTGGATGCAGCTTCCCATAATTTTTTTACAGCATCTACTGAGTTATTAAACTCAGATTTTTCATTTTCATCTAGCTCAATTTCTTCGATTTTTTCTATACCGTTCTTTCCAACAATTACTGGCACTCCAGCGTAAATATTGCTTATTCCGTATTGTCCATTTAAATGAGCAGCACAAGGGAGCATTTTTTTGCTATCTTTTAAGTATGCTTCTGCCATTTCAACACCTGACGCTGCTGGTGCATAAAATGCTGAACCTTTTTCTAAATATTTAACAATTTCAGCACCTCCATCTCTAGTTCTTTGATTTATACTTTCTAATTTATCTTTTGATATTTTTCCTTCTTTGACTAAATCTAATAATGGTTTTCCTGAAACTTTTGTAAATCTTGGTAGAGGAACCATAGTATCTCCATGTCCTCCCATTACCATTGCCTCAATTTCTCTAACAGGCACATTTAACTCTAAAGATAAAAACAGTTTAAATCTCGATGTGTCTAATATTCCGGCCATTCCAACAACTTTGTTAGGCGATAGTCCAGAAAATTTTTGAAAAGCCATAACCATTACATCTAATGGATTTGTAATACATATAACAAAGGCATTTGGTGCATGCTGCTTTATACCTTCAGCAACCTGTTTTATAATTTTTAAATTTATTCCTAATAAATCATCTCTGCTCATTCCTGGTTTTCTTGGAACACCAGCTGTAATAATGATAACATCTGAATTTTTTATATCTTCATAATTATCAGTACCTGAAAATTTTACATTAAATCCATCAACGGATGAAGACTGTGCAATATCTAATGCTTTACCTTTTGCAATTCCAATTGCTACATCAAATAATACTACTTCATCAACAAGCTCCTTTAGTCCAATTAAATGTGCTAAAGTTCCACCTATTTGTCCAGCTCCTATTAATGATATTTTTGACATTTTACTATTTCATTGTTGGCATTATAAATTCAGGATCTGATCTAACACCTGAAGGCCATCTTGAAGTAATTGTTTTTAATTTAGTATAAAATCTAACTCCTTCTGGCCCGTGCATATGTTGATCTCCAAATAATGATCTCTTCCATCCACCAAAACTATGAAAAGCAACTGGCACAGGGATAGGGATATTAATTCCAACCATTCCTACTTTAATTTGATTTGCAAATGTTCTTCCTGCATCTCCATCTCTTGTATAAATACTTGTTCCATTACCAAACTCATGGTCATTAATTAAATTTAATGCTTCGTTAAAATCTTTAGCTCTGACAACAGATAATACAGGTCCAAATATCTCCTCTTTATAAATTCTCATATCTTTTTTAACATTATCGAATAAGCAACCACCAATATAATAACCGTCTTCATAACCTTGAAGTTTGATATCTCTACCATCAACCACAAGGTCTGCTCCTTCTTTAATACCTAAATCAACATAACCTCTTACTCTTTCAAGATGCTCTTTTGTTACTAAAGGACCCATTTCAGAATTCTTATCCATACCTGGTCCAATTTTTAAAGCTTCCACTTTTTTAGATAATTCATCGACTAGTTTGTCACCTACATTACCAACAGCAACAGCAACAGATTGAGCCATACATCTTTCTCCTGCAGACCCATATGCTGCACCCATTAGACCGTTTACTGCTTGATCTAAATCACAATCTGGCATGACAACACAATGATTTTTAGCTCCTCCAAGAGCTTGAACACGTTTTTCATTTTTGGCTGCATTTTCATAAATGTATTTAGCAATAGGTGTTGATCCAACAAAACTTACTGCGGATATATCTTTATGTTCCAAAATTGCATCTACAACTTCTTTATCTCCATTAACAACATTCAAAACCCCATCTGGTAAACCAGCTTCACTAAAAAGCTCTGCAAGTTTTAATGGACAAGATGGATCTTTTTCAGAAGGTTTTAATACAAATGTATTTCCGCAAGCTATTGCCATTGGAAACATCCACATTGGAACCATTGCAGGAAAATTAAATGGTGTAATACCTGCACATACACCTAATGGCTGTCTCACTGACCAGCTATCAATGTTTGTACCTACATTTTCTGTAAAGTCACCTTTTAGCATTTGTGGAATTCCACATGCAAATTCAACTACCTCTAAACCTCTTGTGAGAGAACCTTTAGCATCTTCATAAACTTTTCCATGCTCTGATACAATCATCTTAGCTAGCAAGTCAGAATTTTTTTCAATTATTTCTTTGTATTTAAATATTATTCTAGCTCTTTGTATTGGAGTTACATTTGACCATGTTTCAAATGCTTTTTTTGCTTTTTGTACTGCTAAATCAAGATCTTGTTTTGTACCAAGTCTAACCTCAGACTCTTGTTTGCCTATAGCAGGATTAAATACTTTTCCTTTTCTATCAGATGTACCTGAAACAATTTTACCATCGATAAAATGCTCAATTAAATTCATGGATGTATTTAAATAAGTAATTATGTGGTTGCAAGCATTTTCTTTATCTCAGCAATAGCTTTTGCTGGATTTAATCCTTTTGGACATGCGTTAGTGCAGTTCAAAATCGTATGGCATCTATAAAGCTTAAGTTCATCTGCAACCTTTTGAAGTCTTTCCTTTCTATCTTCGTCTCTGCTATCCATTATCCATCTATAAGCTTGTAATAAAACTGCAGGACCTAAATACTTATCGCCATTCCACCAATAACTAGGACATGAAGTAGAACAACAAGCACACATTATACATTCATAAGCTCCATCAAGTTTAGCTCTATCTTCTGGAGATTGATGAATTTCTGTTGTTTCACTTTTTGAATTATTTTTTAACCAAGGTTCAATGGATTGGTATTGTTTATATAATCCACTTAAGTCTCCTATTAAATCTTTTTTTACTTTTAAGTGAGGCAAAGGGTATATATCTATATCTCCCTTGATTTCTGCATGTGGCTTAGTACATGCAAGACCATTTTTTCCACCCATATTCATTGCACAAGAACCACAAACTCCATGCGCACAAGATCTTCTATATGCAAGTGTTGGATCAATTTCGTTTTTAATTTTATTTAGTATGTCTAAAACTTTAGATCGGCAATTATCCATATCTACTTCATATGTGTCTATTCTTGGGTTCTCTCCAGTGGATGGATCCCATCTATAAACATTTACTTTTCTGATATTCTTTGAACCGGTTTTGTCTTTAAAATATTTACCTTTATTAACTTTTGAGTTTTGTGGTAAATTTAATTGAACCATTAATACACTCTTTCTTGTGGAGGAAAATATTGGACTTCATTTGTTAATGTTGAAGTATGTACATCTCTGTATTCAATTTTAGTATTTTTTCCATCACACCAAGATAATGTATGTTTCATAAATTTTTCATCATTTCTTTTCGGATAATCTTCACGAGCATGAGCTCCTCTGCTTTCTTTTCTGTGATATGCAGAATCTACAGTTGTTATTGCTTGTCTAATTAAATTATCAAATTCTAAAGTCTCAACTAAATCAGTATTGAATACCAACGATTTATCTTTAACAGAAATCGATTCCATGCCGTCATATGTTTTTCTGATCTCGTCTACACCCTCTTTAAGATTCTTTTCAGTTCTAAATACAGCACATTTAGACTGCATTGTTTTTTGCATCGCCAGTCTAAGTTCAGCAGTTCCATTATCTCCCTCTGCATACCTTAGTTTATCAAATCTATTTAGACATTTTTCAGTTTCGCTTTCACTAACTTCTTCGTGAGGCGTTCCAGGTTTTACCAATTCCGCTGCTCTCTTTGCTGCTGCTCTTCCAAAAACAACCAAGTCAATAAGTGAATTTGAACCTAATCTATTTGCTCCATGCACAGATACGCACGCGGCCTCACCAATCGCCATCAAACCTGGGACTGTTTTTTGAGATCCGTTTACTGTTAAAACTTCAGCTTTATAATTTGTTGGTATACCACCCATATTATAATGAACTGTTGGAACAACTGGTATCGGTTCTTTGGTTACATCTACATTTGCAAATAATCTTGCTGCCTCAGTAATGCCTGGCAATCTATCTTCAATAACTTTTTTATCTAAATGACTTAAATATAAATGAACATGGTCTTGATCTTTACCAACACCTCTTCCCTCATTGATTTCAATAGACATTGATCTGCTAACTACATCTCTTGATGCAAGATCTTTTGCGTTGGGAGCATATCTCTCCATAAATCTTTCACCTTTAGAGTTTACCAAATATCCACCTTCACCTCTTACACCTTCAGAAATAAGTGTTCCGTGTCCATATATTCCTGTAGGGTGAAATTGTACAAACTCCATATCTTGAAGAGGTAATCCAGCTCTTAATACCATTGCATTACCATCACCAGTACAAGTATGTGCAGATGTTGCTGAGTAATACACCTTCCCATATCCCCCTGTGGCTATAATTGTTATGTGAGATCTAAAACGATGAATCGTTCCATCATTTAAATTCCAGGCAATTAAACCTTTGCATTGTCCATCTTTCATAATTAAGTCTAATGCAAAATATTCAATAAAAAATTCTGTATTATGTTTAAGTGCTTGACCATACAATGTATGTAGAATTGCATGACCAGTTCTGTCTGCTGCAGCACAAGTTCTTTGTACAATTCCATTTCCATAATTTTTTGTCATTCCTCCAAATGGTCTTTGATAAATTTTTCCATCTTCTGTTCTACTAAAAGGAACACCATACTTTTCTAATTCTAAAACTGCTTTTGGAGCTTCCTTACACAAATACTCAATACTATCTTGATCGCCTAACCAATCTGCTCCTTTTACAGTATCGTACATATGCCAACGCCAATCGTCTTCTCCCATGTTTCCAAGGGCTGCTGAAATTCCACCTTGGGCAGCTGATGTATGACTTCTGGTTGGAAAGACTTTAGAAATGCATGCAGTTTTTAATCCAGCTTCACTTAAACCAACCGCAGCTCTTAGGCCAGAACCTCCAGCACCAAGGACAACGACATCGTATTCATGATCTATAATATTATAAGATTTCATATAGTTAGTTTAAATACCGCAAATATTGTAATTAAAGGAATTGTTATAGCAAAAAAATTTAAAGCTTTGTTTGCGGCATTTTTGATTTTTTCGTCTTTAATATAGTCTTCAAAAACCTCACTTATGCTTAATGCTGAGAAAAAGTACGCAAAAATAAGAAATAGACTAAATATAAACTTTGAAGGTTGAGAAGTTAGAAAAGTTAATATCTCTAAGTAACTTTTATCATAAATACTA
>CACJZT010000009.1 GCA_902598015.1 uncultured Pelagibacteraceae bacterium | reverse complement strand
GAAACTCCTTGGGAAAATACTCCATCATTAAATTCGACTATGTCAGTAATTTATCTTGGTATAGTACCAACAGGAGTTGCGTGGCTTTTAAGGTTTAAAATTTTGAAAAAGAATGGTTTAATTTTTCAATCTCAAGTCTCATATTTAATTCCAATCTTTGGAATTATTTTAGGCTATATATTTTTAAGTGAATTAATAACTTACAAGGTATTAATATCTTTATTGGCTGTAGTTGTAGGAATTTATTTTGTTAGAAAAGCAGATACAAAAATTATTATTTAAATGAAGATATAGAGCTAATATGCTCTGGTTTTGTCTCACAACATCCACCTAAAATTGTTGCTCCACCTTCTATAAATTTTTTTGATAGATTATAAAATTCATTTGCATCAAAATTATCTCTTTTTCCTAAAGATTGATTAGGATTTACTCCAATTTCATCTGGTTTTGCTGTATTAAATGTCTGTATTGGGCCTGGTTCATCAACTCCCCACAAATTTATTTTAAATCCAAATGGTACTTCACAATTTAAAAATTTATCTAATACGGATAGAGATATTTCTGGAGAAATACACGCACAAACTACACCAAGTGTATTTTCATCTTGAATAATTTCAAGTAATTGCTCAATTTTTTCTTCTGAGGGTAGGTCACCATTTTTTTTTAAATGTATTCCAATTAAAACTTTTTTGTTTAATTTTTTAGATATATTAAGAGCGGCTTTAACTTCATTAGTGCTGCTAATAACATCTAAGTATAAAAAATCAGTAAATTCACTTAAAATATCAGCTTGTTCTAACATATCTTCCTCTATTAATTTGATATCGCGATCATCAGTTATATAAGTGTCTCTTTGGCTTGGAATTGATCCAGCTACTAATATATTTTTCTTTGATAAATCTTTAGCTTTCATTGCAAGTTTACATGCAATTTCATTTAATTTTTTGAATTTATCACCAACTTTATTTTCTATTAATCTAAATTTTCTACAACTAAAGGTGTTAGTAACAATAACATCTGAGCCTGCGTTGATATATGATAGATGAGTATCAACTAACATTTGATGATATTTTTCATTTAATAAAGCGCTAGCAGACCATAAAGTCCCCATAGATACCATTCCTTTTTCAAGTAATAATTGACCCATACCACCATCTAAAATTCTTATTTTTTTAAAAAAATTGTTATCCATTTTTTTTATCCCTTGTAGCTATAAATACCCCAACGGTTGTTATTAAAAAACCAATTATGTCAGTAAAGGTTAATTGTTCTTTTAAAAATATCCATGCCATCACTGCTGAAGTAGGAGGTACTAAAAAAAATAAAGTAGTAGTTTTACCCACAGTACCCCTTTTGATTAAAAACATAAGAATAGTAAAAGCTCCAAATGAAACTAATATAATTTGGTGGGACATACCCAATATAAAACTAGTTGTAAAATTTATGTAAGCATTTTCAAATATAAACATTAATAATAGATTAAAAAGGCAACCACCTACTGCTTGATATGCATTGTTAACTGACAAAGCTAAATTTCCACTCAATTTTTTTTGCCACAATGTTCCAGCCGTTATTGCAAATAAAGCTAAGACTGTAGCTAACAATCCTAAAGGAGGAATTTCTTTTCCAAAATCAATACCTAAGACAGTGACAGAACCAATGAAACCTAAACTAATACCTACCCACTGTTTCCAAGATATTTTTTCTCCAAAAATAGGACCAGATAAAATATTTGTCAAAATCGGTTGAAGTGTAACTATTAAAGCTACAATTGCAGCTGGCATTCCAATTGAAAATGCATACCAACATCCACCTAAATAAATCCCATGAAATAAAATACCTGTTGAAAAACTTTCAATAATATTTTTTAATTTTCCTAAAATTTTGTCATTACTGAGATAAGCAAATACGAGAAAACCAATTGTTACAATCCCAAATCTAAATGCTAAAGCTGCAAATGGAGAAGCGTTTTGAACAATTTCTTTCCCAGATATGAATGCTGATGACCATAATAATATAAAGAGCAAAGGAAATGATTTTGTCATGGTAAAGATATATGGCGTAATATCTAATTTTTGTTGTGAATTCTATCCATTTCTTGAAGTTCGACTTCAAGTTTGTCTAATTCTTCACCACCAGCCATCATACTAAGAAGCTTTTCTCTAGAAATATCTTTTTTTTGGAATGTTCCCATGCTTTTTCCTCGGTTAAGTACAGTGAAACTATTACCAACAGGGTAAGCATGATGTACATTATGAGTAATTAAAATTACAGCCAATCCCTCAGACGCAGCCTTTACAATATATTTTAATACCATTGATGCTTGATGAACTCCTAAAGCAGAAGTTGGTTCATCTAAAACTAAAACTTTTGCTCCAAAATATATAGCTCTTGATATTGCTAGGCATTGTCTTTCACCACCGGACATAGTTCCAACTGCCTGAGATGGATCTCTAACATCGATACCTATCTGTCCCATTCTATCTGCTGCTATCTTATTTGCTGTCTCCACATCAAAAGTTTTAAGGAAAGGAATACCTTTTTGAGGCTCTCTTCCCATAAAAAAATTTCTAGTAACACTCATTAAAGGAACTAATGCTAGATCTTGATAAACTGTTCCTATACCAATATCTAAAGCATCTTTAGGTGAGTCAAAAACAATTTTGTTATCTTCAAATATAATTTCTCCTTCATCAGGCTTATGAACACCTGCTAAGGTTTTAATTAAAGTCGACTTTCCTGCTCCATTATCTCCAAGTAAGCACATGATCTCACCTTTTTTTAATCTCATAGTGACATCTTTAAGCGCTATTACCTTCCCAAAAAACTTACTAATATTATTAAATTGAACGAGATAGTCAGACATTATTTACTCTCAGTTACTTTCTTTCTGATATAGTTATTAAACACTACAGCTATCAACATCATTGCTCCTAAGAAAACTTTAAACCAATCAGTGTCAACATCTGTGTAAAATATTCCCATAGATACAGTCCCAAATATAATTGCACCAAAAGCTGCACCTATTGCAGATCCATATCCACCAGTTAAGAGACAACCACCAACAACAGCAGCTGCAATAGCTTCTAGTTCTTTTAAAGTACCTCTCATAGTATCTGCAGAACCCGCATCTAATACTTGAATACAAGCAAAAATAGTAGAAGCAACTGCCGTACCAATAAATAGACTTATTTTTACTCTTCCAACAGGCACACCCACATTTGTTGCTCCAATCTTATCACCTCCAGATGCAAAGATCCAATTACCGTATCTTGTTTTCATCAATATCCATGTTGCAAACAATGTTAATGCAATAAACCAAATAACTGATGGAGGTATTCCAGTTGCAAGAGGAGTTCCATCAGTTCTTAATTCAATCAATTTTAATGATCCCAACCAAGTAAAAAGCCATTTAAAAGTATCTGTAGCAAATAACCATGCTAATGGATCATCTTCAATTAATACTCTTAGTCCTGGAACTTGAGTTCTACCAGTAATCAATCTTGTTATTGCTAATGTCAAACCTCTTAAAATAAAAAGCATTGCAAGTGTTACAATAAAAGATGGCAAACCAGTTTTGACAACCATTATGCCATTAAAGTATCCAACCAATACTGCCATAGCGAAAGCAAAAACTATACTCATCCATAAAGGCCAACCCCAATAAATTGCAGGAATTGCTATACAAATTCCAGCAAAGCCAATCATGGATCCAATTGACAAATCAAATTCACCGCCAATCATTAACATCGCTGCTGCTATTGCTATAATTCCTAAATTAGCTGAAACATCGAGGAAATTAAGCATTCCATAGGCGCTAAACATACCAGTATCGCCAGCAACTATTCCAAAAAATATAAATACAAGTATCGAGCCACCTAATGCACCTAGCTCAGGTCTATTCAATAAAACTCTTAGCGGTGATATTTTTTTTAGACGTTCGTCTTCATTAAGACTACTTTTTGATGAAATACTTTTTGATTTTAATGACATTCAAATTTTGAAAAAAGGCCTGACTATTAAATTTAGTCAGGCCTTAAATATAGATTTTATCTATAACCTTGAGCTGCCCATTTAATTACTTTAGCAGCATTATCAGGAGTAACAAATCCAGGTCCAGTCATAACTACACCTGCAGGCATTGTTCCCCATCTCATGTACTGAGCAAAAATAGCTATAGGCAAATAACCTTGTAGATATTGTTGTTGGTCAATTAAAAACTCTACTTTACCTGCAGCAGCAGCTTTTAACATATTAGGTGACATATCAAATGTTCCTAATTTAACATTTCCAACTTTACCAGCAGCTTCTAAAGCTTTTAGTGCTGCTTCACCAGATAAACCAGCTCCTAAAGTTAGAATAGTGTCATATCCACCACCTAATTTTGCGGCAACAGCTTTTTGAATTTCAGTTGGGTCATTTGATGTTCCAAGAATATCAACAGATCCACCAAAACCTTTTTTGAAACCTGCACATCTTCTATCAAGCGCTACGTTTCCAACTTCGTGGTTAACGCATAAAGCTTTTTTTCCTCCAGCAGCTTTCATTTTTTGTCCGCCACCAACGCCAGCTTCAAATTCAGTTTGACCTACGTGTGCACTAATTCCTAATGATGCATAGTCATCCGAACCAGAGTTCATTGAAACTACTGGTATACCAGCAGCTATTGCTGCTTTAACAGATTTTCCTAATGCAGCTGCATCAGGTAAAGTAATTACAATACCTTTTGGTTTTTGTGATACAGCATTATCAATTAGTTTTGCCATTTCAACCATGTCAAAAGTTCCAGGCGCAGTGTATTTGCAAGATACTCCCATATCTTTACAAGCAGCATCAACTCCATTTTTAGCTACCGACCAAAAAGGGTCATTAGCTTGTCCATGTGAAACAACAATTATATCAGTTGCTAATGCTGATACAGACATCATTGCCCATGCAGCAACAGCTAATATAAAGTTCTTTATTGTTTTCATTTTTAATTTCCTCTCTTAAATAAAAGTTAACTTTTAAACATTAAAGCTAACATAAATTTATTTAGATTGTAAAGAAGCAGGTTGTATTCAACCTAAAGTTGATTTTTAATATTTTATTTTTTCAAACTTTTTTGATTTTAATGACCGGATAGCACTCTCAGCAATTTGTATTGAAATCTTTCCATCAATAAAACCGCTTTTAGGTCTTAAATTTGATCTGAATAATTTAGCAAGATCATTTAACTGTTCTTTATATGCCTGATCGTATCTTTCTATAAAAAAATGTTTAAAGCTTGATCGTGCATTCGTACTTTTATTAGAGTACAAACTAATCTCATTTTCTTTGATATTATCAGAAATAATCATTCCTTTGCTTCCAAAAAGCTCTACTCTTTGATCATATCCAAAACTACAATGTCTAGAATTACTAATAATACATTGAACACCATTTTTTGTTTTCAAAATTGCCGTAGCAAGCTCGAAATCTTTAAGTTTATTGAAGTATTTATTAGAAATATTGCTCCCTGTGGCAAATATAGAAACAAATTCATCTTTACCCGCATAATATCTTGCTAGATCAAAATCATGGATCATCATATCTTTAAAAATACCACCTGAGGCTTTTAAATAATTTATAGATGGAGCAGCCGGATCTCTGCTAGTAATAATAATTTTCTCAAGCTTTCCTATCTTGCCTTTTATTAAATTATTTTTTAGAGAACTATGACCTGGATCGTATCTTCTATTAAATCCAATTTGAATTTTATGATTAAATTTATTTATTTTTTTTTCGTAATTTTGAATTTTTTTTAAATTTAAATCTAAAGGTTTTTCACAAAATACTGTTTTATTACTTTTTATGCTTTCATATATAAATTTAAGATGAGTTGAAGTAGTAGAAGATATAAAAATACAATCAATTTTTTTATCTTTATATGCTATATGAGGACTCTCAATATTTTGACAATTTAGATTTTTTGAAACTTTTTTTGCAAGTTTTCTATTAACATCGAAAATATATTTAAGATTAAAATTTTTATTATTTATTAAATTATTTGCATGCATTAGCCCTATTCTTCCCAAACCGAATAATGCTACGTTAATTAAATTTTTACCCATTGTTTTTTTAATGATGATTTCTTGCATGCATCAATGAATTTAGCAGTCTCCAAACCCTCTTCTTCGTTAGGAAAATAAAATCTTTTTTTTGTATTTGTTTTTAAATATTCAGCAAATTCCTTATATATATTTGCAAAAGCATCTAAATATCCTTCAGGGTGACCAAATTTTACTCTGGAAAATTTTTTTGAAAAATTTGCTTTTGTATATCCTCTTTCTAAAAACTTTACCGCTCCTTTGCTTGGATTAAATTTTAGATAATTTGGGTCATTTTGAACCCATTCTAAACTTCCTTTAGACCCATATACTCTAATTCTTAAACCATAAACACCACCTTTAGCTGTTACACATGTCCATACAATTCCTTTAGCACCATTGTTAAAATTAACAAAAACTTGTGCGTTATTATCCATATTAACGTCCTTCGAATATTTACTTACATCGGCTATCAGTTTTTCTCCTTTAAGGCCTGTGATATAAATTGCTAGATGATATGCGTGTGATCCTATTTCATTAAGAACAGCTGATACACCGACAATTTTTTTATCAACTTTCCATTTAAAAACCTTTTTTGAATTTGTTTTTGAAATTTTATTACCATCTGTCCAATCCTGAATATATTCAACATTGATATATTCAACTTTTCCAATTTTTCCTTTTTCCACTAAGTTTTTTGCTTCTCTTACCATTGGATAAGATGAATAGTTGTGAGTCAGTGCATATTTAATTTTTTTGTTATTTTTTATCGCTTTATATAGTTTTTTTCCCTGCTCAAGATTTCCAGCAAATGGTTTGTCTGAAATTACATGTATATTTTTTTTTATAAAATTTTCTGCAATAATTTGATGACTTGATGGTGGAGTCATTATTGCTACAACATTAATACCATCTTTTCTTTTCGCTTCTTTTTCAGACATTTCCTTGTAATTTGAATAACATCTAGATTTATCTAAACCTATACTTTGTCCAAATTTCCTAGATTTATCAACACTTCTAGAAAATACCCCTGCAACGATTTCGTATTTATCATCATATCTAGATGAAATTCTATGAACATGCCCGATCCAAGATCCAGGTCCACCTCCAACAATTCCAAGTTTAAATTTTTTAGGTTTAATTTTTTGAAGCATCTAATATCATAACAAAACTATTATTTATGTCAGTAAAATTAGGTATAGCCCCAATAGCTTGGAGCAATGATGACATGCCTGAGCTTGGTGGTGATACTCCGCTTGAACAATGTCTTTCCGAAGCTAGCGAAGCAGGATTTAAAGGAATAGAATCTGGGGGAAAATTTCCAAAAACATCAAAAGAATTAATTCCTATATTAAATAAATATAATTTAAAATTATGCTCAGGTTGGTATGGAGCGAATTTAAGAAAAAATACTTTTGAGGAGGAAAAATCAAAAATTCAAAACCAATTGAAACTATTTCAAGATTGTAAAGCACCCTGCATGGTTTTTGCCGAAGTTTATGGTTCTATTCAAGGTGATCCAAATATAAATTTGTCTAAAAGACCTAGAATGAATTTAGACGAGTCTAAAAAATATTATAAAAAAATTTCAGAAATGGGAAAATATCTAGAGGATCAAGACATGCCTCTCGCTTACCATCATCATATGGGAACTTGCATTGAAAGTGAAGAAGATACAAGAAGATTATTAGAAAACACAGATAGTAGTGTCAAACTAACTTTAGATACTGGACACATGTTATTTGCAAAAGGAGATAGTTTGAAAATTTATAAAGAATTTAAAGAAAGAATAATTCATATACATTGCAAAGATATGAGAAAAAATGTTTTAGATAATTCTTTAAATCACGATTATAGTTTTAGACAGGCTTTTTTGGAAGGAGCATTCACTGTTCCAGGAGATGGTTGTATTGATTACAAGCCTTTTTTTGACTTGTTAAAAGAACAAAATTATTCTGGATGGTTAGTTGTAGAAGCGGAGCAAGATCCAGCAAAAGCAAATCCTTTTGAGTATGCTAAAATTGGATACAAATATCTAATTGAAACTTTAAAAAGTGCAAATTTAGAAATCGAAAATAATTAGCTATCTATATAAAGAAGTTAATTCATTATTACCAGCAGCAACACATGGAGATTTAAAACAAGTACCAACTATCCACTCTGATCCTGGTTCTGCTAGAAAATTTGATGACATTATAAAAATAACACCCATTTCTACTGACTGACCAGCTTTTCCCTCTGCTTTTATTCTTGGGTCAGGGTCTGTTTTAACTTTATTGTCATCTGAAAATGGATTTTCAATCTTAAGATTATCATTTATATGATTAACAACCTTTTCAGCTATCCATTCAGCATTACATGGATCACCCCAAACTGTTATCTTCCCTTCATCGTTATTTCCACAATTATTAATTTCGCCATTAATAAAATCGACAACTTTTTTATGATTTTCTTTTACTAAATTTGCACGAGCTTCAACTTCAGGCCTTGTACTCGCTGTCCATATCAACATTCCTACCACATAAACAGCTGATATAATGATAAGAAACTCTAACAATCCAAAATTTTTTAATTTTAAGCTCATGAGATTTTTACTATTTTTGACTTTTCCAATTTATTGTCAAAAAAATCAATAATATTTTGGACTGTTTCAATACCCATTCTAGACAAACATTCTTCGGTAAATACTGCTGAATGAGGGCTTAAAAATGCTTTCTCATTTTTTAGCAATGGATTATCTAAAGATGGAGGCTCCTTTTCAAAAACATCAAGCCCTGCACCAAAAATTAAATCTTCGTTTAATGCCTTATTAAGATCTTCCTCGTTAATAATACCACCTCTTGCAGCATTAATTAAAATACAATTTTTTTTCATTTTTTTTATCATTTTATAATTGATTAAATGTTTTGTTTTTTCGTTTAGAGGCATATGAATTGAAATTGCATCCATTTTATTTAAACCCTCATTTAAATCATTAATTTTAGTTCCACCAAATTTTTTAATTTCCTCTTCGCTGACAAAAGGATCATAAACAAAAATGTTCATTTCTAAACCCTTGCATTTTTTAAGTAAGCATTTTCCAATACGACCAAAACCTGCAATTAAGATACTTTTATTCCATAACTCAATTGTTTTAGGAAGCTTGGTTCTATCACTGAACTTTCCAGTTTTTACAGTCTCGTTGTACATATTATTTCTTTTTGCAATGCTGAATAGCATGAATAAAACATGTTCTGCTACAGCTTGAGCATTTGCTGTAGCTGTAATTGCTAATGTGATATTGTTTTGCTTGGTTGCTTTAAGATCTATATTGTCATAGCCTACACCATGTCTAGATATCACTTTTAAATTCTTAGCTGAGTCTATAATTTCTTTTGACAACTTAGATGTTCTAATACTTATTCCATCACAGTCTTTTATTTTATCTTTCAAAAATTCTGTATCTGTATTGTCTACAACTTCAAATTCAAAATTTTTATTTCCTTTTAGTAAATCAATACCATGATTATGTATCGATCCTATTATTAAGATTTTTTTCATACGTAAAAGTTTATACTTTATTTATTAATAGGCTTTAGATAATTCTGATTTCACTGTGCCTTTTAAATTTTCAACTGTATTTTTCGCACCCGCACTTATAAATCTGGAGTCTGCTCCAACTGTTACAAATTGAAAACCTTTTTCAATCATTTTTTTGGCGTAGTCAGTACTTCCGTTATGAATTCCAGCAAATATATTATTTTTTTTTGCATGCTCTAATATTCTAAGTATTTCTGAATAAGCTTTAGTATCCTCACCTTTGTCAAAACCAGGCTTTTCTCCTATAGCCAAACTTAAATCAGCAGGTCCTATGTAGATACCATCAAGGCCTGGGGTACTCATAATTTCATCAAGATTTTCTAAAGCTTCTTTAGTTTCAATCATAGCCATTTTTAATATTTCATCATTTGCATGATCTCCATAATCAGGTCCTCCATAGATTAACCCTCTCATTGGACCAAAACTTCTATATCCATCTGGTGGATATCTACATGCTTGAACAAATCTTTCTGCTTCTTTTCGATTACTTACCATTGGGCAAATTATTCCATAACATCCAGCGTCTAAAATTTTCATAATTTGACCAGGTTCATTCCAATTAACTCTTGCCAAAGGCACGACTTCAGTCGCTGAAATCACTTGCATCATTGGCATTGCATTCGTGTAATCAACGAGCCCGTGTTGCATATCAATTGTTAATGAGTCCCATCCTTGTTGAGCCATTGTTTCTGCCGAAACAGTACTTGGAATTTGTAACCAACCATTGATTACAGCTTTGCCATTTTTAATTATTTCTTTGGCTTTATTTTTTCTCATTTACTCAGGTTTTTAGACCCATATGGGTATACTTTATATTAAGATAATCTTTTATAGCCATAGATCCACCTTCACGACCATAACCGGTTTGTTTTATTCCACCGAATGGAGCTTCAGCAACTGCGACTGCAGCTGTATTTACTGCTACACAACCGGTTTCCATCATTTCTGATGCTCTATTAGCTTTGTCCATTGAGTTTGTATATAAATAGCTACAAAGTCCCAGGTCATTATTATTTGCTCTCTCTACTACTTCGTCAAAATCCTTGAAAGTTAAAATGGGCACTAAGGGACCAAAAGGTTCTTCTTTCATAATTGTAAAATTGTCCTGCACTTCATCAAATACAGTTGGTTCAAAATAATAACCTTTATTAAATCCTGAAGGTCTACTCCCACCTAAAACAACTTTTGCGCCTTCACTCTTTGTCGTTTCAACTAATTTTTCAATCTCCTCCAAACGTTTTGCTGTTGTTAAAGGTCCTAAGTCAGTACCTTCATCCATACCATTTCCAATTTTTAATTTTTTTGCTCTATCAACGAAAGCATTTACAAATTCTTCTTTTCTTGTTTCTTGAATGTAAAACCTATTTGGGGATATACAAACTTGACCATTGTTTCGAAATTTTGCTGTTATTGCCATATCTGCAACTTTATTCATGTCAACATCGTCAAATACTATAAATGGAGAATGACCACTTAATTCCATTGTAACTCTTTGAACTTTATCTGCAGCTTTTTTAAGTATTAATTTTCCAACACGTGTTGAACCAGTTATAGAAACTTTTTTTATTATATCTGATTCAAGTAATTCATTTGATATTTCTGCTGGGTCTCCAGATAATAAATTGACTACTCCATCAGGAACTCCAGCATCTTTACAAATATTTACAAGTTCCATAACTGCTCCAGGCGTAATTACATCTGGTTTACAAATAACTGAACAACCAGCAGCCAGTGCGGTTGAAATTTTTCTAGATGCTAAAACTATAGGAAAATTCCATGGCACAAGTGCTGCTACAACACCTACTGGCTGATAGTAAACATGTACTCTTGTTTCTGGAAATCTACTTTGTAATGTTTCACCATAAATTCTCTTAGTTTCTTCTGCATTCCATTCAAATATATCTGCTCCACCACCAACTTCTCCAATTGCTTCTTTAAGAGGTTTTCCAACTTCAAGTGTAAGCCATTTAGCCAATACATCTTTTCTTTCACGCATCAAATCTGCAATTTTTCTTATTACATAAGACCTCTGCCATGGAGTGGTATTTTTCCAAGTTTCGAGTCCTTTCTCTGCTGATTTTAATGCTTTTTGAACGTCAACAGAGGACGCTTTTGATGCTTCTCCTAAAACTTCTTCTGTTGCTGGATTGATAACTTTATAAGTTTCTTTTTTTTCTGCTTGTTGCCACTGACCATCAATGAATTGACCAAAATTGCTATACATATTTTTTAAATTGTGTTTAATTGTTAAAAGTTAAAGATTTATATATAGAATAATGAAAAAAATAAAGCTCACTTGTGCACATGCAATAATAAAACATCTTATTGCTCAAAAAATTTTAATAGATGGTAAAAAAGAGCAGTTATTTGCTGGAGCTTTTGGTATTTTTGGACATGGCAATGTTGCTTGTTTAGGACAAGCTCTACAAGAAAATCAAGATAAATTACCAACTTATAGAGGGCATCATGAGCAAAATATGGCTCTGACTGGAATAGCATATGCTAGAGCTAAAAGAAGAAAACAATTTTTTGTTGCAACTAGTTCAGTTGGACCAGGATCTACAAATATGGTTACAGCCTCGGCTGTTGCTATGAGCAATAGACTTCCAATTTTATTTTTACCTGGAGATACATATGCAAACAGAATGCCTGACCCGGTTCTACAACAAGTTGAGCATTTTAATAATCCTGGCATTACTCAGAATGATGCTTTCAAACCAGTAACAAAATATTTTGATAGAATTACAAGACCAGAACAAATCTTACAAACATTACCTCAAGCAATCCAAACAATGTTAGATCCAGCAGATTGCGGACCAGCTTGCTTATCATTATCACAAGATGTCCAAGGTGAAACATATGAATATCCTGAGGAATTTTTTAAAGAGAGAGTTCATAATATTAGACGACCAAGACCTGATGATTTTCAAATAAAACAAGCAGCTGAGCAAATTAAAAAATCTAAAAATCCTTTATTGATTTCAGGTGGAGGGGTTTTCTACTCTGATGCAATGGAAGATCTAAGTAATTTTGCAATTAAACACAATATACCAGTTACACAAACTGTTATGGGCTACTCTACAATGAAAAGAGACCACTCTCATTTTTTGGGTCCCATAGGTGGTCTTGGAGGCAAAGCAGCAAATAATTTAGCAAAACAAACTGATCTAGCTATTGCTGTTGGAACAAAGTTAGCTGATTTCACAACTGGTTCGTGGGCAAATTTTGAGAACCCAGACTTTTCACTTGTTAGTGTTAATGTCTCTAGATTTGATGCTAGCAAACATTTGGCGCAATCAGTAATAGGTGATGCAAAAGTAAGCTTACAAGAGTTATCAAATGCTTTGGGAGATTGGAAAGCACCTGATGAATGGCATAAAAAATCAAGAGATGAATTAAAAAATTGGAATGATTATGTAGATAAAGAAAGTGGTCCAACTAATCAAGAACTACCTAGTTATGCACACGCTGTAGGAGCAATATATCGTAATTCAGATCCAACAGACATTGCTGTTACTGCAGCAGGTGGATTGGTTGGAGAAGTTGTACAAATTTGGAGGCCAAAAGAATTAAATACACATGAAACCGAATGGGGTTTTAGCTGTATGAGTTATGAAATTTCTGGTGCATTAGGAGTAAAAATGGCCAACCCAGATAAAGAAGTAATAGCTTTTGTAGGAGATGGATCTTATTTGCTTTTTAATTCAGATATTTATTCATCAGTTATAACAAATAATAAATTAATAATAGTTTTATGTGATAATGGAGGTCATGCCGTTATTAATAGGCTACAATTATTTAAAGGTGGGAAAGAATTTAATTGTCTATTTAATAGTTCAAAAGCTCCAAATCTTGTACCTGTTAATTTTGCTAAACATGCAGAGAGTATGGGTGCAAAATCTGAGGAGGTATCATCTATTTCTGAATTAGAAGAAGCATTTAAAAGAGCTAAAAAATCTGATGTGACTTATTTAATTTCAATAAAAACTCATTCTTATGAGTGGCTAGAAGGTTCTGCTTACTGGGAAAGTCCTACTTTAGAAATGCCATCAACAAAAGAAAATGAAGAGGCATTAAAACTTCATAAAGAAGGAAAATCAAAGCAAAGACAAGGTGTCTAAAATTCATGAATAAAGTTTTTAAGGTTGGTCTCATAGGATGTGGCCATATCGCAGAAACATATTTTAGAGGACACCAATATTTTAATAATTTCAAAATCGTTGCTTGCGCAGATATTAATCAAAAAGCAGCTGAAAAATGTGCGAAATTATACAACATCAAATCAATGACTGTTAATGAAATACTAAAAGATAAAGATATTGAGGTAATTTTAAATTTAACAATTCCTCAATCACATTATTCTGTATCAAAAAAAGTATTAAATGCAGGTAAGCATGTTTATTCAGAAAAACCATTAGCAACATACTTTCAAAAAGGAAAAGAGCTAGTGGCTTTGGCAAAACAAAAAAAATTATACATTGGTAATGCGCCGGATACTTTTCTTGGAGGAGGTGGACAAAAAGCAAAAGAATTAATTGACTCTGATTTGATTGGACAAATCAAACTTGGAAATGCAATCTTTGCATTTCCTGGTGTTGAAAACTTTCATCCAAAACCAGAGTCTTGGTATAAAAAAGAGGGAGGTCCAGTAATAGATATGGGTCCTTATTTTTTTACAACGCTTGTTAATCTTTTAGGGCCAGCTAAACAGGTACAAGGAAGAACATTAACGGCTTTTAAAAGAAGAAATTATAGAGCAGGTCCAAATAAAGGAAAA
Organism: uncultured Pelagibacteraceae bacterium; assembly: GCA_902598015.1. Taxonomy (GTDB): domain Bacteria; phylum Pseudomonadota; class Alphaproteobacteria; order Pelagibacterales; family Pelagibacteraceae; genus Pelagibacter. The sequence continues at coordinate 27,822 of CACJZT010000009.1, read as the reverse complement.
ACATTTAAGGTTGAAACACCAACTACTTATTTAGCAACAATTCAATTTCATAATGAAGCAATTATTCAAGTTACTCTATCCTTTGATGTTATTAATCATCAAAGAAATCATATGGAACTTTATGGAACTAAAGGATCAATTATCGTTCCTGATCCGAATATGTTTGGTGGATCTGTTTATATTTCTGTTACAGAGGGTGGTCGTTGGGGTGAACATAAAACTGATAAAATGCATTTAGGAAAAATAAATATTACATCTGCCAGCGGTAGATCTAATGAGTCACCAACAAATGCAAACTATAGAAGTGTTGGAATGTCTGAGATGTTATATTCAATCGAAAAAAAGAAAAAACATCGATGTTCTGGAGAGCTATCTCTTCATGTTTTAGATATAATTGAGTCTACTATGAAAGCTGCAACAACTGGAGTACCTCAAAAAATAAAAACTAATTGTGAAAAGCCAAAAAGATTTACGGAAGAAGAAGTAAAAAAAATTCTCTTATAGATCATGAAAGATATTGCAATTGTTGATCCGTATCCAAGAACTATGGAGCTTATTTTTTCAAAACCAAAATTAAATGAGTTAAAAAATAAATTTAAGCTTATTTTCGCACCAAAAACAAATAAACAAAAATTTTATATTAATAATATTCATAAAGCGAAATTTATAATTGGACAGCCTGATCTTCCTAAATTTTTGTTAATGAAAGCAAAAAAGTTGAAAGCAGTAATAAACGTTGAAAGTAACTTTCTAGATAATATGGATTATAATTATTGCTTTGATAAAGGCATTCATGTTATTGCAACTTCACCCGTTTTCTCGAAACCAGTCGCAGAAATTGCACTTGGATTTACACTCTCTCTTCTTAGAAATATTCATGGAGCAAATCAGGATTTCATTAATAAAAAGGAAAAGTACGGATTAGATGGAAATCTTAAGTCTTCATTGTTATCAGACAAAAGAATTGGATTATTGGGATTTGGAGACCTAGGAAAAGCTTTGGTTCCATTATTAAAACCATTTTCGAGCAAAATAAATATCTATGATCCTTGGATACCAAACAAAAAAATTATTAATCAAGGATTTAAACCAATTACTTTAAAAAAAATGTTTAAAAAATGTGAAGTTATTTATGTGCTCGCTGCAATTACTACAAAAAACAAAGGACTGATTGATAAAAAATTACTCAATCTTATGAAATCAAACTCACTTTTTATACTAATGAGTAGAGCTGCAGTTGTTAACTTTAAAGATTTAAAAAATAGGCTTAAAAAAGGTGATATTTATGCAGCGCTTGATGTTTTTCCGGAAGAACCAGTTAAAAAAAATGACCCAATAAGAAAATTAAAAAATGTTTTATTTTCTGCACATAGAGCGGGTGCTTTAGACGAGGCATTCAAGGAAATGGGCAATATTGTTTTTGAAGATATGAAATTAATTTCAAAAAATCTTAATCCAAGATTTTGTAAAAGAGCTCTAAGAAAAACTGTTCATCTTTTAAGGTCAAAACCTGTTGCAATTAATTAATTTTTTTTTTAATTTAAATTAAATGACTTCAACAAATAAATTGCTCTTAGAGGCTAAAGGTATCACAAAGTATTTTGGAACAATAACTGCTTTAGAAAATGTAAATTTAAAAGTGCACGAAGGTGAATGTTTAGGTGTAGTGGGAGACAATGGTGCAGGTAAATCTACACTAATGAAAGTATTATCTGGTTTGTACAAACCAAGTGCAGGTGCTTTATTTTTTGAGGGTAAAGAACACGTATTAGATAGTCCAAAAGACTCTCAAAATTTAGGTTTAGAAATGGTTTATCAAGATCTTGCATTGGCAGGTAATTTACCTATTGGAGAAAATATATTCTTAGGAAGAGAGCCAACAAAAAATATTGGCTTTTTAAAATTTCTAGATTTTAAAAAAATTCAAGAAATGACAAGCGCACACTTAGAGAAACTAAAAATAAATGTTAAAAGTGCTGATCAGAAAGTAGAGGAATTATCTGGAGGACAAAGACAAGCGGTTGCAATAGCTAGGTCAACAGCATTTAATGCCAAAGTTGTTATAATGGATGAACCAACTGCTGCTTTAGCAATAAAAGAAGTTGGAAAAGTATTAGACCTAATTAACAAATTAAAAAGTACTGGCGTAGGTGTTATAGTAATAAGTCATAGAATGGATGATATTTTTACTGTTTGCGACAGAGTAATGGCACTTTTTCAAGGAACAAACTTTGCTGAGTCTCAATTAGATAAAACTTCAAGAGATGAAGTCATTGGTTGGATTATGGGAAAAAAATAAAATGGACGATAAGGAAAAAAAACAAGATAGCTTATATGTAAAACTTATTCCATATTTTGAAAAATACGGGATTTTACTATTATTAGTTATCATGATCTTGGTAATGCATATTTTGCAACCAGATGTCTTCTTGTCTTGGAGAAATGTAACAAACGTATTCAAACAAATATCTTGGCAATCAATGTTAGCTTTAGGTGTTTTTATGGTTATTGTGACTGCGGGTATAGATCTATCAGTTGGCTCAATAATGATGCTTTCATTGATGATTTTAGCAATAGTAGCTAAAGCTGGAGCACCTTGGTTTGTAGTTGTTCTAGTACCTTTGTTTGCTGGATTTTTATGCGGGTTGATAAATGGTTTGGGGATAACACTTTTAAGAATGCCTCATCCTTTTATAATGACTTTAGGAACTCTTTATATTTTTAGAGGAACAGGAAACTTAATATCAGGCGGAACACCCATAAGTGGATTTACCGATGAAGTTAGGTACTTAGGTCATGGTAGAATTGATCTTACTTGGTTAGGATTAGAGAAATCTCAATATCTCCCCGTAAGCTTAGTTTTAATCGCTGTTGTTTATTTTGTTTTTTGGGTTTTCTTGAATCATAGTCGAACAGGAAAGTGGATTTATGCAATTGGTGGCAACCCAAGCGCAGCAAGAGCTTCAGGAATTAATGTTAATAAAATTTTAATAATTGTTTATTCACTTTGTGGATTTTTATCAGGTATTGGAGCATTAATTTTAGCAGGAAGAACAGACTCTGGTTATCCTAATGCAGGATTACAATCTGAATTGGATGCTATCGCAGCATGTATAATTGGTGGAGCTAGTTTCTTTGGTGGTAGAGGAACTGTTCTTGGAGTTTTTGCCGGAGTAATGATTATGGGAATTTTAAGAAATGGACTTAATTTGATGGATGTAAGCTCTTTCTGGCAACAAGTATTGATTGGTTCGATCATTGTATTAGCAGTTTACGTGGATGTTTTAAGAAGAGATTTCGGCACGAGAAAATAAACACGTTAAAGTTGAATAGATGCTATCATAAGAGACCTTGTAAACAGTTGAATTTTTTTTAAAAATTTTATTAAATTAAGCTTTAATAATTATTAAAGGGGAAATTTATGAGAGAACTATCAAGAAAAATTGTTGTTTTAGTATCAGCAATTTTTTTATCGATAAGCATGATTTCAGCTTCTTTTGCTGATGGTCATGGTAAAAAAATCTTGTTCAGTATTAAAGGTCCTGGGTCTGGAAACCCTTTCTGGGCCTCTGTTACAAAAGGTGCTGAAGAAGAAGCTAAAAAATTAGGTGTTAAGTTAATCTTGGTTGCGCCACCTCAAGAAGGTGATGTTCAAGCACAAATTAACCAAGTGGAAGACCAACTTGCTAAAGGTGTTGATGCTTTAGCTCTCGCACCAGGAGATCCAAATGCATTTGCTCCAATTGTAGATGACGCTATCAAAAGTGGTGTTCCGGTTGTATTCGTAGATACAAAAGGGATCAATGAAGGTGTTACTTTTATTGGAACTAACAATATGAATGGAGCAGAATTAGCTGCTAAATTCATTTGTGACAAAACTCCAAAAGGTTCAGATGTTGCAATTTTGACTGGAATAGAGTCTCAATCAACAGCTTTACTAAGAAGAGACGGTGCAATTAAAGGATTTAAAAATTGTGGTTTAAATATAGTTGCTACTCAAACAGCTGAGTGGGACACTGCGAAAGGTAGATCGGTTACTGAGTCTATTATTTTAAAAAATCCTAACATCAAAGCAATATTTGCTTCAAATGACAATATGGGCTTAGGTGCTATGCAAGCTCTTAAAGATGCAGATATGAATGATGTTGTTGTTGTTGGTTTTGATGCAACTCCAGATGCTGCTACAAGTATCTTAAAAGGTGAAATGACTGCAACTATTGCTCAGTTCTCATATAACATGGGTGCTTACGGTGTTAAATATGCACTTGAGCTAGCTAATGGTGGAAGTATTGATCCAAACATTGATACTGGAACACAACTAGTAACAAAAGAAAACGCTAACGAATTTAAATAATCATTAGTCTATAACATTTAAAAAAGGGTGGAATTTTTATTCCACCCTTTTTTTTTATGTAATATAATCTTTTAATGTTAATAAATATTAACCCAGTTTTAAGCCCTGATTTACTTTTTCATTTAAGATCTATGGGTCATGGCGAGAAAATTATTCTTGCTGATGCTAATTTTCCTGCAAACTCTATGAACAAGAATGTAATACGATTAGATGGGGTAGATATTAAAAGTGCAGCAAATGCAATTTTATCTGTTTTTCCATTAGATAGTTTTACCGTATCACAAGGGGGCTCACCTGCACTTAGAATGGAAGTAGATGATAAACCAGAAGAACTAACTGAAACTCATAAAGAATTTATTGAAGCAGTAAAAAATAATTCTGGTCCACAATGGAAAGTTGGATCAATTTCAAGACAAAATTTTTATGAAGAAGCAAAAAAAGCATATTGTATTGTAACCACTACAGATGCTCGACCTTTTGGATGTTTTATTATTACTAAAGGAGTTATTCTTCCTGACGGTAAAGTCTGGTCTTAATTAAATGAAATCTATATGTGTATTTGGAGTATTTGTTGCAGACTTATGTTTTATTGGTGAAAAAATTCCTGAAGTGGGGCAAACTATTTTAGGAACAAAACACTTAATAGGACCTGGTGGAAAAGGATCTAACCAAGCCATTGCTGCAGCAAGACTTGGCGGAAACATAAGTTTTATTACAAAAATAGGTGATGATAATAATGCTGAAATGGCACTAAATTTATATAAATCCTCTGGAGTAAATACCGATTATATTATTAAAGACAAAAATCACTCAACTGGTGTTGCTGGTATTATGATTAATACTAATACAGGTGATAATGCAATAAACATCATACCAGGCGCTGCTGGCACTTTAAATAGTTCTGATATAGATAATAATTTAAAAGCAATCGAGAAGTCAGATATATTCTTAACACAATTAGAAACACCATATGATGTTACTAGTTATGCTTTACAAAAAGCTAAAGATACTGGATCAATTACTATTTTAAATCCAGCCCCGGCTTCAAAAATATCTGAGAATGATTTTAAAAACATAGACTATTTTACACCAAATGAAACTGAGGCTAGTTTTTATTTAGAAAAGAAAATAGAAACAAAATCTGAAATAGAAAATGCAGCTAAAGAATTTTTAAAAAAAGGAGTAAAAAATATTCTAATAACTCTAGGTTCTAAAGGAGTTTATTTTTCAAATGGAACTGAAAGCCATTTTGTAGATGCTCATAAATTAAAAGACGATGTAAAAGATACTACTGGAGCAGGAGATGCATTTAATGGGGCTTTTAGTGTGGCATTAGCTAAATCATTAAAAATTGTTGATGCATTAGAATTTTCTAATAAAGTTGCTGGCATTTCTACAACTAAAGAAGGGGCTGCAAATTCAATGCCAAGTATCAATGAAGTAGAAAATTATTAATTACTCAATTATTTTAAATTCTGATTTATATTTATCTGTAATCTTAAGCCCAAGACCTGGAACATTATCATCTAGATCTATCATTCCATCTATTGGAGAAGGATCACCTTCAAAAATATAATAAAATAGTTCGTTACCAATTTCTACATCATGAACTGGAAAAAACTCTGAGATAGGACAATTAAAATTCGACATTGTTAAATGATAGTTATGCATTTGACCCGCATGTGGAATTACTGGAACTTGATAAGCTTCTGCAAGAGCATTTATTTTCTGAGCGATTGTAAATCCACCAACTCTATTATTATCATATTGAATGTAGCTAACTGCTTTGAGGTCTAATAATTGTTTAAAACCAAATAGATTAAATTCATGTTCTCCCCCAGAAATTGGTATAGCGTTCATATTATTCAGTTCCGCATACCCATGAATATCATCAGCAATAACTGGTTCTTCTAACCATCTTGGATTAAATTTTACCAATTTAGGTATCATTCTTTTAGAATAATCTAGGTTCCAACCCATATAACATTCTAACATTAAGTCAGTATCATCCCCGATTACTTCTCTTACTGCTTCTACAAGTTCAATGTTTTTTCTCATACCTTCAGGACCATCTTTTGGCCCCCAACCAAATCTCATTTTAAACATTTTAAAACCTTGTTTTTTATATTTTTCAGCTTCATTTTGTAAATCTTTGATAGGTTGGCTATAAAGTTTTGATGCATAAACAGGTATCTTTTCTTTTGTTCTACCCCCTAACAATTTAAATACGGGTTTGTTAGTTAACTTTCCTAATATATCCCAAATAGCAATATCAATTGCAGATATTGCAACCATACCCAAACCTCTTCTTCCCCATGCATGAGTTCTTCTATACATTTTTTCCCAGATGTAAGCGTAATCAAAAGGATCTTCTCCTATAACTAATGGTTTAAGATACTCATCAATGGTTTTTTTTACTAATTGAGGTGCAAGAGCTGCATTACCAATTCCAATATGACCATCATCAGTTTCAATTTCACAAATTAACCATTCATGAAATCTGAAAGAACCCATGGCATCTGATTTTTCATAAAGTAAATCTGATGCATTTGTGCAAAAATTATTTTGTGGAGGAACTGTTTTACCATTCCATTGATATACTTTTGTTCTTATATCTTTAATTTTAGACATTTAATTTAAATTTTGAGCCATTCTTAATGCAATTTTAAACGATTGCAATGTTGGCTCCAAATTTGCCTGATTTTTTCCAGCAATATCAAACGCAGTTCCATGCGCAGGTGTTGTTATTGGAATTGGAAGACCACCTTGAACTGTTACCCCTCTATCAAATCCAAAAGCCTTTAGTCCAGATTGAAGAGCATCATGATACATTCCAACAATACAATCATGATTTTTATTTTTAAATGCTGTAATGAAAGAAGTATCACATGGCAAAGGACCATCAGCATTAATACCAAGTTTTTTTGCTTCCTCTATTGCTGGTATTATCTCATCTTTTTCTTCATTACCAAATTCTGCATGAGGGTTAAGAGCTTGAACCGCAACTCTTGGATTTTCTATACCGTTTAATTTCATTGCTTCATGAATCAATTTTATTGGCTTCATTATTTTATCTTTCTTAATATGTTCCGAGACTTCTTTGATAGGTATATGAGATGTCACTCGTGCAGTCCAAAAATTATCTACTACATTAAATTCACAAAAAAAACTTTTTACATTTAATTTATCAGCCATATGATGTAATTCGTCATCAAATTTACATCCACCTAGTTTTAAGCTTGTCTTATTAAAAGGACCAAAATTAATAGCGTCAATTTTTTTTTCTTTCGCAAGTTCTAGTGCTAAATTTAATGCATTTAAAACTGTTTCTCCAGATTCCGCAGAACACTCTGATAAATTATAATCTTTGTTTTTACCCTTAGAGATATCTAAAAAATACTTACTTTTTCTATCAAAATTTATTTCATCAAAATCAGTAACAATTTCTAGTTCTGAATTATTTCCTGAAATTTTGTCTCCAGCGTTTAAAATATTTTTTTCACCAATTATAGTAATGTTTGCATTCGATAGTTCGTTTTGGGTCAAAAGTTTTGATATAAGTTCTGGTCCAATACCTGATGGATCTCCTAGTAATAAAGCAATATTTTTTTTCTTATTTGTCATCTTTTTTCTTACTGTTTCTAACAGATTATGATTAAATATTTAAATATAAATTAACTTAAGAGGGAAATAATGAAAAAAAGCTTTAAACTATTTTTAGCTGCTGCATTTTTAGTAACGGAATTTTTCGTTGTAGCACTTCCACTTATGATTACATCTGCAAAAGCAGATGGTCATCCAATACAAGCAATTACTCATGCTGGTTTTGGTGGCGGAACAGATGTTACTACTAGAATGATGTTGTTAAGAGCAAGAAGAGTTTTAAAACAAGACATGCAATTAGTGAATAAAAAAGGTGGTGGTGGAGCTGCATCTATGGACTATATGATGACACTTCCTGCTGATGGTAATCACACTTTGACTTGGACTACTGGTCACGCTGTATCAATGGCTTTAGGAAAAACAAAAGTCAAAATAAGTGATATGCAACCGCTAGCTAGAGGAACTGATGATCCTCAACTATTTGTTGTTAACTGTAATAATGACATTAAAGATGCTAAGAAATTTATTAGCACGCAAAAATCAAAATCACTAAAATATGGAACAACTCACACTGGTGGAATTGATGATGTTAGTGCAATTGCTTTTACTAAAAAAGGTGGATTAAAAGATCCAACTATTGTTGCTTACAAAGGTGTTGCGCCAATTAAAACTAATCTAATAAAGGGAGATATTGATGTAGGAGTTTTAAATTTAGGTGAGGCCCTAACTGAAATTAACGAAGGCAAACTTTGTGTTTCAGTTGTATTAGCAAATAATAGAATGGCTAAAATTGGAGACTCTCCAACAGCTAAAGAATTGGGGATACCTGTTTCTTTATCTACTGTTAGAGGTTTCGTAACTAAAAAAGGTGCTCCAGCAGACAGAGTTAAACAACTAGAAGCTGGAATGATGAAAGCTATGAGCCACAACTACTATAAAAATTTCCTAACAGAAATTGGTCTTGATGAGACTAGTGTTGTAGGTGCAGATGAATGGGGCAAGCAAATGGAAGAAATGCTTGCTGAAATGACAGCTCAACTCAAAGCATTGGGTTACATTAATTAATAAATTTTGTACATTTAAATGAATGATGTACATAAAGAAAAAGGGACAAACAAAAGTTTGTCCCTTTTTTTTAAAAGTTCATTCATTGTTTCAGCAGTAATAATAGTAATTTCTTCAATCCTATTATACTTTACGTTTACTTTTGATATAGTGCCTCCTATATTGAATAGAGGTATCCAGCCAGCAACATTTCCAAAGGCCCTATTAATTTTAATTATTGCACTAACATTATTAACTTATTTTATTTCTCTTAAAAATCCCTGGAAAAATGAAAAAAAATTGCCTAATTCATTTTATATCACTTTACTATCATTTGTAGTTTTTATAACTGTTTCAAAATTTTTAGATTTCTTTTTAGGCATAGCATTACTTTCAATCATAGTTTCTTACTTTTGGGGAGAAAGAAGACTTACCTATTTAATAATGGTATCAATTATATTTCCTTTAATTGTTTTTGTATTTTTTGAAACAATTTTAGGATTACGATTTCCACCTGGAATTATTACAAATCTTTATTACGGATAAAATGGAAAATTTAGGTTTAATCTTTGCTCCTTTATTTAGTTATAAATTATTAATTGTTTTATTTTTTGGAACAATTTTTGGATTAATTCTTGGAGTTCTTCCTGGACTAGGACCAACAACAGGCGGTGCTTTAATATTACCATTTACGATGACACTAGATCCACTATCTGCAATTGTATTACTGACTGCAATTTATTGTGCAGGAACTTATGGAGGTGCGATTACCGCAATTTTAATAAATACTCCTGGAACCCCTGCAGCAGCAGCCACATGTTTAGATGGTTACCCTTTAGCACAAAAAGGAGAAGCTGGTAGAGCTTTAGGTATGGCTACTGTTTCAAGCGTAATTGGTGGAATTGCTAGTGTTGTAGTTCTTATATTTTTTGCACCTTTACTTGCAAATTTAGCATACGAATTCGGTCAACCTGAATATTTTGCTCTAGCAATTTTTGGATTAACTATGCTTGCATCAATTGGCGAAGGTAGTCCTATTAAAAATTTAATTGCTGGTGCTTTTGGAATTCTAATTTCAACTGTTGGTAAAGATTTTATGACATCTATAGATAGGTTTACATTTGGAATTAATGAATTGACTGAAGGTATTGGTTTTATTCCAGTAGTAGTAGGTTTGTTTGCTATTAGTGAAATGTTAACTCAATCTACTTTAATTAATCAAATATTTAATAGAGTAGCTTTAAAAGCAGTTAAACTTCCATCAATCGATGATTATAAAAAAACTTGGAAAACAATAATTAGATCTAGCGGCATAGGATCATTCATTGGTGTTTTACCAGCAGAGGGAGGAACTGTTGCATCATTAATAGGATATGCTGAAGCAAAAAGATGGTCAAAAAAACCTGAGGATTTTGGAAAAGGATCAATTGAAGGAATAGCTGGAGCTGAAGCAGCAAATAATGCTGCTACCGGAGGAGCTATGGTTCCAACGCTAGCATTGGGCATTCCTGGTAGTGCGACTACAGCAGTAATACTTACAGGATTAATCATACATGGTGTAAGACCGGGTCCAGATTTATTTAGAGAGCAACCTGAGTTTCTTTATGGAATATTTGGATCAATGCTAATTGCAAATATTTTATTCTTCGTATTAGGATTTTTTGGAGCTAAAATATTTGCAAGAATAACTCTAGTTCCGAATAAATTATTATGGCCGATGATTTTTGCAGTTTCTGTTTGTGGAACATATTCTTTAAATCAGTCAATTATTGATGTTTGGTTGATGCTATTATTTGGAGTTATTGGTTTTTTTATGAGAAGATATGGATTTTCAGTTGTACCTGTAATTATAGGTTTAATTTTAGGTGAATTAGTAGAGGGAACTTTAAGACAATCGCTTGTTATTTTCGATGGAAACTGGTTAATGTTCCTTCAAAGACCTATAGCTTTAACATTTTTTGTTTTATCTTTAATTGCTTTAAGTTTTCCATTAATAAAGAGAAAGAAAAAAAATGATAAAGTTTGATCTAAGTAACAGAGTTGGAGTTATAACAGGTGGAGCCCAAGGTTTTGGATTTGCAATAGCGGAAAGATTCATTCAATCAGGAGCAAAAGTTGTTATATGGGATATTGATGAACAAGAAGCAAAGAAAGCCGTTGAAAAAATAAATTCAGAAAACATAAGTTATAAAATTGTAAATGTATGTAACTTTGAAGAGATTTCTAAAAGCTTAAAAGATATTGAGACTGAACATAATAAAATAGATATCTTTGTAAACAATGCTGGGATAACTGGTATGAATAAAACAGTTGCAGAATATCCTATTGAGGAATGGGAAAAAGTAATTCAATTAAATTTAAATGCAGTATTTTACTGTTGCAAAGCAGTTGTTCCTTATTTGGAAAAAAATAATTATGGAAGAATAGTAAATATTGCATCAATTGCTGGAAAAGAAGGCAATCCTAATGCTGGAGCTTATAGCACATCAAAAGCAGGAGTTATTGGTTTAACAAAATCTCTAGGAAAAGAATTAGCATTAAAAAATATAGCAGTAAATTGCGTAACACCAGCTGCTGCAAAAACAAGAATATTTGATCAAATGACTGAAGAGCATATAAATTACATGCTTTCAAAGATTCCAAGAAATAAGTTTGCAAAAGTTAATGAATTGGCATCTCTAGTAACTTATTTAGCTAGCGAAGAAAACTCTTTTGCGACTGCAGCAGTGTTTGATCTAAGCGGGGGAAGAGCTACTTATTAATGTATTTAATTTAATATTTTTTTTATGAAATACTCTGCATCTAAAAATAGATACTCAAATATGTTATATAGGACATGCGGTGACAGCGGTGTAAAATTACCTTTAATCAGCTTAGGTCTTTGGCATAATTTTGGAGCCAAAACCCCACTTTCAAATATTAAAAAAATCTTATTTTACGCTTTTGATAGAGGTATTACTCATTTTGATTTGGCAAATAATTATGGCCCACCATATGGAAGTACTGAAATTAATTTTGGAAAAATAATATGTAAAGAATTAAAAAAATATAGAGACGAACTCATCATATCATCTAAAGCTGGTTATGATATGTGGGAAGGACCATATGGAGAATGGGGATCAAAAAAACATATTATCGCAAGTTGTGATCAAAGTTTAAAAAGAATGAAAGTTGATTATTTTGACATATTTTATTCACATAGATTTGATCCAAATACACCTTTAGAGGAGACAGCAGATGCCTTAGAAAGTATTTATAAATCTGGAAAAGCTTTATATATTGGCATTTCATCTTATTCCTCCAAAAAGACAAATCAAATTTACAAAATTTTAAAATCAAGAAATATTAAATTGTTTATTCATCAACCATCATATTCGTTAATAAATAGATGGATTGAAAAAGATTTAACTAAGACAATAAGAAATCTGAAAATAGGATGTATTGCTTTTTCTCCTTTAGCTCAAGGAATGCTATCAGATAAATATTTAAAAAAGATACCTAAAGTTTCAAGAGCAAGTGATATTACATCATACTTAGATAAATCTTTAATAACAAAAAAAAACTTAAAGATTGTTTCTGATTTAAATAAGATTGCAATTAAAAGAGGGCAATCTTTATCTCAAATGGCAATTTCTTGGGTTTTATCAAATAATTATGTAACATCTGCTCTAATAGGAGTTAGAAGTTTAAATCAATTAAAAGAAAATTTGGAAAGTCTAAACAAACTTAGTTTTTCAGCCTCTGAAATGAGAATAATTAATAAAACTGCAAAAGATGGTGATATTAACATCTGGAAGCAGTCAAGCTCATATTAAAATGTATATTGGTATTGATTTAGGTGGAACTAAAACAGAGTCCATTATATTAGATAAAAAAGGTAATGAGTTAGAGAGAATAAGAAAATCAACCCCAAAAAATTACAACGGTACACTTGATATAGTTTGCGAACTAGTAAATTATTTAGAGGATAAATATAAATCTAAATGTAGTGTAGGTGTAGGCTCTCCTGGAGCTCTTTCTTTTGAAAATGACTGTATAAAAGGTGGTAATTCAACATGGTTAAATAATAGACCACTAAAAAAAGATTTAGAACTAAGATTAAATCGAAATATTTTTTTAGAAAATGATGCAAATTGTTTTGCATTGTCAGAGTCAATTGATGGAGCAGGAAAAAATGATGATATTGTTTTTGGAGTAATAATCGGAACAGGAGTCGGTGGTGGTCTCGTTATAAACAATAAAATTATCAATGGTCATAATAATATAACTGGAGAGTGGGGCCATAATCAGATGCCATTGGGCTCAAATGACAAATGGAATAGACATGATTGTTATTGTGGAAAAAAAGGATGTATAGAAACTTTTTTATCAGGCCCAGGTTTCTCAAGACATTTTTATGACATGTTTAAAATTAATCTCGATGCTAAAATTATACAAGATAATGCTAATAATGGAGATGAACAATCTTTAGAATTTATTTCTCAATATCTAGACTATCTAGCAAGAGGACTTTCCCAAGTCATAAATATTGTTGATCCTGGAGCTATAGTTTTAGGTGGAGGCGTTTCAAATATGAAGCAAATTTATGAGAATATAAATCCTAAATTAAAAAAATATGTATTTAGCGACACTGTAAATACAAAAGTATTAAAACATATTCACGGTGACTCTAGCGGAGTAAGAGGAGCTGCTGATCTAGGAAGATCTGGCGAATTAAATCAATAAAATATGAAAAAAGTTAAAATTGGTTTCATTGGAATAGGTTTAATGGGATATCCAATGGCAAAAAATCTCCTAAAATCTAAATATCAAATCAAAGTTTTTAATAGAACTAAAAATAAAGCCCTTAAATTAAAAAAATTTGGCGCAGAAGTATGTAATTCTTTAAAGGAAGTTGTTTCAGACCGAGATCTAATAATTACAATGTTATCTGATGATAAGGCTATAAAAAAAATATATTTCAACTCAGAATTTTTAAAAAATTTAAAAGTAGGATCTACTGTTATAGATATGAGCTCTGCAAATCCAAAAACAGCAATTAATTTATCAAAATTATTAAAAAAATATAAAATTAATTTTTTAGACGCACCAGTTTCAGGAGGTACAAATGGTGCAGAGAATGCAGACCTTGCCATAATGGTTGGTGGAGATAAGAAAGTTTTTTCTAAAAATTTAAATATACTTAAGAAATTAGGCAATCCTGTTTTAGTTGGAAAAAACTCTGCAGGTCAAATAGCAAAATTAGCTAATCAAATAATAGTTGGGATTACAATCGGATCCGTTGCAGAAGCAATTAAACTATCACAAAAATATAAAGTAAATCCAATTAATATTCTCACAGCATTAAAGGGAGGATGGGCTGACAGTAAAGTTTTGCAAACTCACGGACTAAGAATGATTAAAAATGATTTTAAACCAAGAGGAAAAAATTTTTCGCAATTAAAAGATATGAATAACATCCTTGATTGTGCGAAAAATAAAAAGTTAGAATTACCTTTATCTAAAATAGTAAAAAAAATGTATAATAAGCTTGTTAAAACGGGTTTAGGTAATTATGATCATAGCTCGTTATACAAAAGCTATAAATAATTATTGGAGATGAAATGAAATTACTAAGAGTAGGAGAAAAAAATAAAGAAAAGCCAGCTATATTGGATAAAGATGGAAATTTGCGAGATATTTCCAAATATATAAATGATTTAGATCCAACTAATTTAAATTTTGAAACATTTGAAAAAATCAAGAAAGTTGATTTATCATCGCTTCCAGAAATTTCAAAAAATACTAGATTTGGTTCATGTATAACTAAACCAGGAAAATTTATTGCAATCGGATTAAATTTCTCTGACCATGCCGCAGAAACTGGAGCAAAACCACCAACAGAACCAATTGTTTTTATGAAAGCAACTAGTTCAATTAATGGACCAAATGATGATATTGAAATTACAAGCTATTCAAAAAAACTAGATTGGGAAGTTGAGCTAGGTTTAGTTATCGGAAAAAATGCTAAAAATATTCCAGAAAAAAATTCACAAGATTATATCTTAGGCTATTGTTTAGTGAATGACGTAAGTGAAAGAGAGTGGCAAATAGAAAAAATGGGACAGTGGGTAAAAGGTAAGTCGCACGATACATTTGGTCCTATTGGTCCATATCTTGTGACCAAAGATGAGATTAATGATGTAAACAACCTAAATATGGAATTAGATTTGAATGGTCAAAGAATGCAAACGGGTAATACAAAAACAATGATTTTTAATGTAGATCATATTGTTTCATATGTTAGTAGATATATGTCCCTTCAACCAGGAGATATTATTACCACGGGAACGCCCCCAGGAGTTGGAATGGGAATGAAGCCACAAAAATTTTTAAAAGCAGGTGATGAAATGAGGCTTTCAATTGAACTTCTTGGTGAACAAAAATCAAAAGTAGTAGCAATTTAATCCAAATATAATCTCTTTTTTGATATAATAAATTGTGATCAAAAGAGACCTATACTACGAGAGAATTCCTACAAAATCTTTAAGAGAGGATGTTAGGTTTTTAGGGAATTCATTAGGAAATGTAATTAAAGAACAAGAAGGGAAAAGCTTTTATAATCTTGTTGAGAAAATTAGAAAGTTGTCAAAAGCAAATAAAATCCAAAAAAGATCATATAAAAAAATTTCTAGTGAAATAAAAAGTATTAATCCTAAAAATACTTACAAGCTTGCAAGAGCATTTAATCATTTTATGAATTTTATAAATCTAGCTGAGTCTATTGATGCATCTAGACAACTCAACCAATATGAAAATAAAAGAGACGGTAAAAATCAAAAAAATATTTTTATAGAAGAAATTTTTGAGAAATTATTTAAAAATAAAAAAATTAATAATAATAAAATATATGATTTTGCAAAAAATTTAAATATTGGAATAGTTTTGACAGCCCATCCAACAGAGGTCAAAAGAAGAACTTTAATTCAAAAATATCATAAAATTACAGAAATACTTGAAGAAAGAGAGTTATTTAAAGATCACTCTTCAAAAATAAAATCTTTAAATAAAAAAATTCATGATGAATTTACCATTATCTGGAATACAGATGACTTAAAAAGATCAAAACCGTCTCCAGCCGATGAAGCGCGATGGGGTCTTGCAATAATAGAGGATAGTCTTTGGGAAACTATTCCAAAAGTCTACAGAAGACTAAATGATATATTTTTGAAAAATATGGGTAAAGGTTTGCCAAAAAATTTTAATCCTATTGAGTTTGGATCATGGATGGGTGGTGATAGAGACGGAAATCCAAATGTAACTTCAAAAGTAACAAAAGAAGTTTTGTTATTATCAAGATGGGAAGCGGCAAAATTATATGAAAAAGAACTCACTAAATTAATTAGATCATATTCAATGGAAAAGTGTTCAAAAAAAATTCAAAAACTCACAGGAAAATCATTTGAACCTTACAGAGTTTTCTTAAGACCTTTAAGAGATAAAATGCGATTTACTCATCGAGCAATTGAACAATTTATAGTTAACAAAAAACCTTTAGACTATAACAATTTGCTAAACTCAAAAGAGGAAATTTTAAAACCTCTTAGAATTGTCCGTGAGTCTTTAGAGGAAAATCAAAGTGAAAATATTGCAAGTGGTGAATTATTAGATTTAATGAGAAGAGCAAAATGTTTTGGAATTAATCTGGCAAAACTAGATATTAGACAAGAATCATCTAGACACTCACAATTAATTAATGAACTTGTTAAGAAAAAAATTAAACATAATTATTTAAAATGGAGTGAGGAGGAAAAAATTAAATTTTTATCATCTAAGATGAAAAAGAAATCAAATTTCATAAAAAACTTTAATTTTAAAAATAAAGAAAACAAAGAAGTTTGGTCAACATTTAAAATTTTATCTGAAGAGCCGCCTGAATGTTTAGGGGCTTATGTTATTTCAATGACATCATCTGCATCTGATATTCTTTCCGTTTTATATTTGCAAAAAGAAGCAAATATTAAAAATAAATTAAGAGTTGTCCCTTTATTTGAAACATTAGATGACTTAATTAATGCAAAATCAATAATGGCCAGCTTGTTTTCATTAAAGTGGTACAGAGATTTAATAAAAAATAAACAAGAAGTCATGATTGGATATTCAGATTCAAGCAAAGATGCTGGAAAAATTTGTGCAAGTTGGCATCAATATAAGGCTCAAGAAGAAATTATTAAAATTGCAAAAAAATATAAAATAGATGTTACCTTCTTTCATGGAAGAGGTGGTTCAGCGGGTAGAGGTGGAGGTCCAATTCAAGCTACTTTAAAATCTCAGCCACCAAATACAGTTAATGGAAAAATCAGAATAACAGATCAAGGAGAAGTTATTCAACAGAAATATGGATATCAACCTTTAGCAATTTATAATTTATGTAGCTATATAGGAGCAGTAATGGAGGCAACATTAACACCACCTCCAGTCCCTAAAAAAGATTGGAGGAATCTAATTGAAAAAATGTCTGATATTTCAAAAAGTTCATATAGAAAAAATATTAATCAAAGTTCAGATTTTATTAAATATTTTAAAACCGTTACGCCACATGTGTCCTTAGGAAAACTTTCAATTGGATCAAGACCGTCTAAAAGAAAGAATATTGATAATATCAAAGGTTTAAGAGCAATACCCTGGGTATTTGCTTGGACTCAAATAAGACTAATGCTCCCAGCATGGCTTGGAAGTGCAGAAGCTTTAAGATATTCATCGATAGAAAAATTTGAGAAAACACTAATAGATATGGAAAAAAATTGGCCTTTCTTCAATTCAATGATGGATATCTTGGATATGGTAATTTCAAAAGTGGACCCAGATATTTCAAAAATATATGAGGAATACTTAGCTGATAAAGATTTAAAAAGAGTTGGAAAAAAACTTAGGTTCCAATTCGAAGTTATTAAAAAATTAAATAAAAAGATTACGCCTAAAGAAATTATAAATGAAAGAAAAAAGTTTAGATCAGGAGTTATTGTAAGAAATATTTACACAGAAGTATTAAATATAATTCAAGCAGTAGTTATGAATAAAATCAAAAATAAAAAATTAAATTCAGAAAAAAAAAATGATCTTAATGATGCATTATTAACATCTATTGCAGGTATTTCAGCCGCAATGAAAAATACTGGTTAAATGATAGAATTATTTGTTGCATTTGGAGCTGGATTGATAAGCTTTTTATCTCCATGTGTACTTCCATTAATACCTGGATATATATCTTATATTTCTGGAAGCTCTTTAAATGAGTTATTAGAAAAAAAAACAATTAATATATTCCCTATAGTTTTATTTACTTTTGGTTTTTCCATTGTTTTTATAAGCTTTGGAGCTACCGCAACTTTTTTAGGTTCTTTAATTTTAAGTAACTCTTTTGAATTAAGAATTATTGCAGGAAGTATAATAATCATTTTCTCCCTTCATATTATGGGATTAATTAATATTAAGTTTTTAAATTATGAAAAAAGAATTAATACTGAGATTAAATCAGGAAATTTTAGCTCAATATTAGTTGGTATGGCATTTGGATTTGGATGGACTCCATGTATTGGACCTATTTTGGGATCAATATTAGCTTTAGCTTCAATTGAGCAAAGTTTGAACCGAGGCATATTGTTACTTGTGTTCTATTCACTTGGTTTAGCACTACCATTTATTGCATCAGGTTATTTGATTCAACGTTTTATGGTTGTTACAAAAAATCTAAAATCAAAAATGATAACTATTTCAAGAATTGGTGGAGGATTATTATTGATAACAGGAATATTAATGATTACAAACCAGTTGCAAGCTTTAGGATTTTACATATTAAAGTATTTTCCTTTACTTCAGAAACTTGGATAAAAATGAAAATATACCAAATCGATTGCAGCGCTAGAAAAGAGGGTTCTACCTCAAGGATGCTTGCAAAAAAAATACTTGATAAAGTTAAAAAAGATGATGATGAAGTCATTTATAGAGATCTAGATGACGAAATGCTTTTTATATCTGGTTTAACTGAGTCTGGAATGAAAATTCCAGAAAATGAGCAAACAGATGAACATAAAAAAATGTTTGAATTGTCTGATAAGTTAGTATCAGAGTTAAAAGAATGTGATGTAATTATTATATCAGTGCCAATTTATAATTTTGGCCCACCAGCAACACTTAAAGCTTGGGCTGATCTTGCAGCCAGAGTAAAATTGACATTTAAATATGGGGATGACGGAAGAAGAAAAGGTTTATTAGAAGATAAGCAGGTCTATTTAGTAATTACTTCTGGCGGAACAAAAATACAAGGTGAAGAAGACTTTTTAACTCCGTGGTTGATACATATGTTAAATTTTTTTGGTATTAAAAAAATCGATATAGTTGCTGCAGATCAAATGGCTTTAGATTATGAAAAGTCGATAAAAAACGCTGAAGAAAAAATAAAAGAATTATTTAAAGATTAAATTTTCTTTTTAAATGTCTAAGTTTACCTTCTGTACTGTCGAAATCAATGTAGCATCCTTGTAAATATCTATCACCTTCGTTAACATCATACTTTGTTCTTCCATGAAGTAATCTATGATTGTCCATCATTAATAAATCTCCAGTTTCTAATTTAAATTCAACTTTATATTTATCAGAGTTATATAATTCAGAAATTTTATTTCTAGCTTTATAGAATAAATCCAATTTTGATTTTTCTAATATCGGAGCATAATCTAATCTTGGACTAAATCTAACTTGTTTAAAATTATTTTTTTCATCCAATTTAATTAACTCAGACATATCTTCTAGAACAACTGTATTGTCTATAAATTTAAATTTTACTTTAACTGAAGATAAAATTTCATAATATTCTGGATAATCCTCTTTGATTTTTTCACTTACTGTGTAACCATCAACCAAGGTAGAATTTCCTCCACTCACATTATTTGTAATACAATGCAATAATTGAACACAAGGAACTGGTTTTCTATACGGATTATCTGTATGTGGAGATAATGCTAATGATGTATAAGCTAAATCATTTGGATTAGGCACAGATCTTACATTAAAAAATTCCCCAAAATTAGTTCTTCTTACACTGCCAATTGAATTTGCAAATTTAATAATAAAATTATCTTCAGTTGTAACATTAGTTAAAACTACAAAACCATATTTATAGAATGATACTAATAAATCATACATGATTTTTTTTTCAAAAATATCATTTTCAAATTTAAATTTTTGAAAATTATTAAAATTTGAATCCCATTTAATTTTATCAATTGAAATAGGATCAAGATTTTGCGATTTATACTCATTTAATATTTGATCTTCTTTTATTTTATAATTGGTTCCATCATTGAAAAATAAATTAAGTAATCCATCTTCATTCTCAATTTTTTCTATATCAATGTTAGTATTTATAGAATTTGGATCAAATAATCTTTGTTGATTTCCTTTATCCAGAGCATCTTCGTTATTTATTCTTTCTCTAAGCCAAAATGGATGTATTTCTTCTTTATTATTCCCACTATTTATAAATACTTTTTTAGAATCGATTTCTATTTTCATCTATCTGGATTCTTCTATCAAATTCTAAAATTTTCAAGATATTTTATTTGAACTAGTTGTATATTTTAACTATTACTCATCAGATAAATGACCTTCAAAAAAACAAAAGATTTCAAGATTTATTACACCTTTTTGAATAAGCTTGCTAAGGATTTAACTAATTTTTATTATACTAAACTTAACAAAACTTTTACAATTAATAACAAGTTAAAAGGTAAAGGTTATGATCCCGTTACCAGTGCTGATAAAGCTTTTGAAAAATTTATAAGAAAAAAGATTAATGATAAGTTCCCAGATCATCAAATTATCGGTGAAGAGTTTGGTGCAAAAAAAACAAAAAGTCTATTTTCATGGATAATTGACCCAATTGATGGGACAAGATCATTTGTCGCTGGAAATCCTACATGGAGCAATTTAATTTCTCTAAATTATAACGACGCCCCTATAGTTGGTTTAGCAAATTTTCCAAGAATGAAAAGATACTATTTAAATCAAGATTATAAATCTGCTTTTGTGTTTGAAAATGGAGGAAAAAGAAAATTAAAAGTAAACAAAAAAATAAAATTTGATTATTTAAAATTAGCTGCTGCTTTTCACGGAACTTTATCTTTTCAAAAACAAAAAAAAATAATGAAATTTATCAAGAGAATGCAGTTTCCATGTTTCGATGCACTAACATATTGTCAATTAGCAGAGGGAAGACTAGATATTGTAGCTCAATGTGCAAACAAAATTTGGGATATACATCCGATAATACCAATTATTAAAGCATCAGGTGGAATAATTACTACATGGGATAATAAAGATGCTTCATTAGGTGGAAACATAATTGTTTCAAATAATTTATCAAATCATAAAAAAATTTTAAAATTACTCAAGCCAGCTACATGAAAAATATAATTGTTCTTCAACACATTAAAATTGAGGATCCTGGTTATATTAAAGATTTAATGTTAAAGGAGAAAGTTCATATTAAAACTGTAGAACTTGACGAAGGAGAAAAAATACCTGATGATTTAACTGGATTTGATGCAATGTTTTGTATGGGCGGACCAATGGATACTTGGATGGAAAAAGATTACCCTTGGTTAATAGAAGAAAAAAAAAAAATCAAAGAATTTGTAGTAGACTTAAATAAACCATATTTAGGTTTTTGTTTAGGTTGTCAATTATTAGGAGAGGTAGTTGGAGGTAAAGTAGTTAAATCAAAAAATCCAGAGATAGGTATTTTAGATATTAATTTTTTAAATAGTAAAAAGGACGATTTATTATTTAAAGAATATCCTGATATTATTAAATCACTCCAATGGCATTCATATGAAGTTCAAAATCTAGAAAATAATAATGATATAACTCTTTTAGCATCATCTCCTGAAACGAAATACCAAATTTTTAAATACAAAAAACATGCTTACGGTATTCAATTTCATATAGAGATAAAAGATACCACTGTAGGAGAATGGGGATGTGTGCCTGAGTATAAGTCTGCTTTAGAGAGTCAGTTAGGACAAGGAGCTCTTGATAAATTTGATAGTGATGCGAAAGACAACATTCAATCTATGAACAAATATTCTAAAATTCTTTACGAAAACTTCAAAAAAATAGTCAATTAAATCACTTTAGTTTACATAATTAATAAGTTAGATTTTTATTTTAATAATATAGGAGAGAGAAATGAAGTATGGGTATTTTATAAAAATTTTATTGGCTTTTTTTCTAGCTTTTGCTCCAACACAAGCGTTTGCAAAAACTATTAAATGGTCAATGCAGGGTGATAGTTTAACACTTGATCCTCATGCTCAAAACGAAGGTCCTACCACTCAAGTATCTAGACAAGTATACGAAGCTCTAGTTACCAGAGGATTAGATATGAAAATTGGACCTCAACTAGCAACAGAGTGGAGAACTCAAGGTCCTAATACTTGGATCTTTAAATTAAGAGAAGATGTTAAATTTTCTGATGGAACTCCATTTACATCTGAAGACGTTGTATTTAGTATTTTAAGAGCAAAACAAAGAACATCTGATTTTAAAGAATATATTAGTACAGTATCAGGTGTAAAAGCAGTTAATGACTACACAGTAGAAATTACAACAAGTAAACCAAATCCAATTCTTTTAAACCAACTTTCAAACATTTTTATAATGTCAAAAAAATGGAGTGAAAAGAATTTTGCAGTCATGGCGCAGAACTGGGATGCTGGACAAGAAACATTTTCAGCTACAAATGCTATGGGAACTGGACCATTTAAAATTACATTAAGAGAACCAAATACTAAAACAGTTTTCAAACGTAATAAAAAATGGTGGGGTACTATGAAAGATGACAAAGTAACAGAAATTCATCTACTACCTATAAAAAATGCAGCTACTAGAGTTGCAGCTCTTTTATCTGGTGAAATTGATGTTGTTACTGATGCACCTGTGCAAGATTTAGCTAGAATTAAAAATTCACCTGCTCACAAAGTTGAAAGCACTGCTCAAATGAGAACTATATTCCTTGGTATGGATCAGGGAGCCGATAAACTTAGAACAGGTAATACAGGTGATAATCCATTTAAAAAGAAAGCAGTTAGACAAGCTCTTTATCAAGCTATAGATATTGAAGCTATTAAGAAAAAAGTAATGAGAGGTTTAAGTGAACCTGCTGGAATAATTACTTTTCCAGGTGTTAATGGATACACAGAAGAACTTGATAAAAGACTTCCTTATGATGTAGCTGCTGCAAAAAAACTTCTAGCTGATGCTGGATATCCGAATGGATTTGAAGTTGAGCTTAGATGTCCAAATGACAGATATGTAAATGATGAAGCTATATGCACAGCTGTTGTTGGTATGTTAGGTAAAATCGGTGTTAAAGTAAATTTATTTGCCCAAACAAAAAGTAAGCACTTTAAAGAACTAAAAGATAATCAAGGTGACTTTTATATGTTAGGTTGGGGAGTTCCAACTTTAGATAGTCATTATGTTTTCCATTACCTATATGAAAGTGGAGCAAGCTGGAACAGAGTTAACTTTAGTAACTCTGATGTAGATGCTGCGATAAGAGTTATGGAAGGTGAAGTTAACCTAGATAAGAGAAATGCTGCAATAGCTGAAGCTTGGAAAATAGTAAAAGATGATATTTCTTATCTTCCTTTGCATCACCAAGTTATATCTTGGGCTGCAAAAAAAGATGTTAATGTTCCGATAAGACCGAATAATGAACCGTTATTCCGTTTTGCGAGCTTTGACTAAATAATTTATTACAAGCCCTTTTTAATTAAAGGGCTTGTATAAAAATAAAATTTCATAAATTGATAAAGTATTTTTTTAAACGATTGTTTCAATCTGCAATGGTTATGCTTGTCGTAGCTTTTGTATCTTTTTCTCTTTTTAATTTTGTAGGAGACCCAATAAATAACATGGTAGGTGAGGAAACATCAGATGAAGAAAGAGCTGAGTTGAGAGAAACTTTGGGTTTAATGGACCCAATTCATGTGCAATTTACTAGGTTTATAATTAATGCCTCAAAAGGAGAATTTGGAATATCTTATCAATTAAGAAGACCTGTATCAGAATTAATCATTGAAAGATTACCGGCAACAATTGAATTAGTTTTAATATCTGCTCTAATTGCATTGGTTTCTGGTACTTTATTGGGAGTATATACAGGCATAAAAAGAAAAGGTTTTTTGAGTGATTTTATCTTAGCAGTTTCTTTATTAGGTGTTTCTCTTCCAACTTTTGTAATTGGTATTTTATTTATTTATCTTTTTGCAGTTATATTGGGCGTTCTACCATCGTTTGGAAGAGGCGAGGTGGTAGATCTAGGATTTTGGTCGACTGGCTTTTTAACTATATCAGGATTAAAAGCAATCATATTGCCATCAGTTACTTTAAGTCTTTTTCAAATGACTTATATAATCAGGCTAGTCAGAGCTGAAATGATGGAAATACTTCAGACTGATTACATAAAGTTTGCAAGAGCCAGAGGCATTAATGAAAAAAGCATTAATTATAAGCATGCACTTAAAAATGGACTAATTCCAGTAATAACTATTGCTGGTATAAATATTGGAACATTAATTGCATTTTCAATTATTACGGAAACAGTATTTCAATGGCCAGGTATGGGATTTCTTTTCATTCAAGCTGTTCAGTTTGTAGATATTCCAATTATGTCAGCATATTTAGTATTTATAGCATTCGTTTTTGTAATGATAAATTTTATAGTCGATATCTTGTATTACTTTATAGATCCAAGAATTAGAGTTAAAGGAGATTCAGCTAGTGGATAATAAAGCTTTAACAACTTGGAATAAAATAAAAGATAGTGAAATTTATTTCAGTTTTATAAAATCTCCTACAGCAATAGTTTCATCGATTTTATTAGCAATAATATTTTTTTGTTCATTTTTTGTAGAATTTATTACACCTTATAATCCATTCGATCCATCATCTTTATCTTTAATGGACGCATTCACCCCACCATCTTGGACTAGTGAAGGAAAAGTAGAATTTTTACTTGGTACTGATGGACAAGGAAGAGATATGTTATCTACTATTCTTTATGGATCTAGAATATCTTTAATAGTTGGTTTCTCAGCAATTTTATTTAGTTTAATTTTAGGAGTTGGATTAGGTCTTACAGCTGGTTTTTTTGGTGGCAAGTATGAAATGATTGTTATGAGATTAACAGATGTTCAGTTAACAGTTCCAAGTATTTTGATGGCACTTCTTGTTGATGGTATTGCGAGAGGTATAATTTCGCGTGAACTTCATGATGAGATGGCAATATATGTTTTAATTTTTGCAATTGGTATTTCAGAGTGGCCACAGTTTGCAAGAGTATCAAGAGCAGCAACTTTAGTTGAAAAAAATAAAGATTATGTCTCAGCATCAACAATTATTGGAGTTTCTAATTTTATAGTAATGTTTAAACATATTCTTCCAAATATTATGAGACCAGTACTTGTTATAGGAACTATAGGTCTTGCATTAGCAATAATTGCAGAAGCCACATTGAGTTTTCTAGGTGTTGGCGTTCCTCCAACTACTCCTTCTTTAGGAACATTAATAAGACTTGGAAATGACTTTTTATTTTCTGGTGAATGGTGGATAACTTTTTTTCCAGCAATATTCTTAGTTGTTTTAGCTTTTTCCATTAATCTATTAGGAGACTGGATGAGAGACACTCTTAATCCTAAATTGAAAAAATGAGTTTTTTAAAAATACAAAATTTAAGTGTTGATTATAAATTGAGAAAAGAGACAGTTCATGCTGCAAAAGATATTAATATTGAGATAAAAAGAGGAGAAATTGTAGGATTAGTTGGGGAATCTGGGTCTGGAAAAAGTACTGTAGCAAATGCAATAATTGATTTAATTGACGAACCAGGGAAAGTATCTGAAGGATCAATTTATTTAAGCGACATAAATATTCATGAAAATAAAAAAAATATTCTAAGTTTAAGAGGAAAAAAAATTGGATTTATTTTTCAAGATCCTCAGACATCTTTAAATCCTATCTTAACAATTGGACAACAACTTATTGAAACAATCCAAACTCATTTAAACCTCAGTAACTCAAAAGCAAAAGAAAAAGCAATAAATCTTTTAAAAGAAGTAGGCATAAAAGATGCTGAAAAAAGATTTAATGATTATCCTCATCAATTTTCAGGAGGTATGAGACAAAGGGTTGTTATATCACTTTCTCTATGTTGTGAACCAGAGTTGTTAATTGCAGATGAGCCCACAACTGCACTTGATGTATCAATACAATCACAAATATTAGAACTTATCAAAAAACTGACTAAAGAAAGAAATTTAGCAGTTATATTAATTACACATGATATGGGAGTTATAGCAGAGACTACCAATAGAGTTGCTGTCATGAAAAATGGTAATTTGGTAGAATTGGGAACAACAAAGCAAATATTAACAGAACCAAAAGAAACTTATACAAAAAGTTTAGTTAGTTCTGTTCCACCCACAAATAAAAAGATATCCAGATTTAAAATTATAGAGAAAGAAAGCAATAACCAGGAAAACATCAATTTAAAAATTTTAAACAGATGGAATAAAAGAGAAATTTCAAAAAAAGATTTAGTTCAAATAAAAAATCTTTCTAAAACTTTTAATGAAGGTTTTTTTACGGAAAAATCTCAAAATAATGTATTAGCAGTTGATACTGTTTCATTTAATATGCAAGAAGGAAAATCTTTTGGACTTGTTGGTGAAAGTGGCAGTGGAAAGACTACAATTGCAAAAATGATTGTTAATTTATTTAAACCCACCTCAGGTGAAATATATTTCGATGATGTATGTATTAATAATATAAAAAGTAACAAAGAATTACTTAAATTCAGAAAACAAATTCAAATGATATTTCAAGATCCATACTCTTCGTTGAATGGTAGGCTTAAGGTTAAAGATATCATTGCTGAGCCTATAAAGTTACATGATGCAAATATTAGCTCTAATGAATTAAATGAGTATATAAATGATCTCTTAGACTCGGTAGAGTTATCTAAGTCTTCAGCTGAAAGATATCCGCATGAGTTTTCGGGAGGACAAAGACAAAGAATTTCTATTGCAAGAGCGTTAGCAACAAAACCAAGATTATTAGTTTGTGATGAACCAACATCTGCTTTGGATGTGAGTATTCAGGCTCAAATACTAAATTTACTTAAAGATTTACAAGAACAACTTAATTTAACTATACTTTTCATAAGTCATGATCTACCAGTTGTACGACAAATGTGTGATGACATTGGAGTTTTAAGGAATGGAAAACTATGCGAGGTTTCTGAGACAGAAGAGTTGTTTAAAAATCCAAATCATGAATATACTAAGGAATTATTAAGATTAATGCCTAAAATAGAAACAGTTCGAAAGATTTTTCTGCTATATCAAGGGTAATTGGTGGAGATGCTTGGGATTATCCAATAGAATAATTACCAAGAGGAATTTGGACTCTCCAAAAATTTTAACTCATCTGGTGTAGATTTTCTCCCCATAACTTTATTTCGATGAGGATATCTATGAAATCGTTTAATTGCAGCGGTATGATCTTTCCAAAATTTTTTTATCTCATTATAGTTTGGATGATTAGATAAATAGTTATCCAACAATTTATATGCTCTATCATGATCTATAACTTCTTCACTGTGAATGTATGGCAATAGCATGAAAAAACGTTGATATTCATCCATTTGATCAAGATAACCGTTATAGACTGCATCATTTACAATCAGTCTTGCTTTATGATCAAACTCAAAAGCTTTT
>CACJZT010000008.1 GCA_902598015.1 uncultured Pelagibacteraceae bacterium | reverse complement strand
CATAGAGCTATAGAGTCTGTTACACTTGATAAAGATACAATGCATAAGAAAGAAAAAATTATGCCTAGATATGCGGAACTGATTTACAATGGATATTGGTTTTCTAAAGAGAGATTTAAATTACAAAGAATTGTTGATCTTAAGAGAAGTAAAGTTAATGGATCAGTTAAATTGAGGTTATATAAAGGGAATGTTATTATTCATTCAAGAATAACTAAAAGTTCAGCTTATTCTATGAAAAAAGTTTCATTTGAGGAAAATAAAACTTTTAATAAATCAAATGTTGAAAGATTTATTAATTTTCACAAGAAAAAATTAAAATAAAATATCATGAATTTTGAACCAAGTCGGGCGCAAGCCACTAATAAACTAGATAATTTTATTGAAAATAATCTTTCTGAATATTCAAGATTGAGAAATTTTGATTTTGGTCCGGATAAAAGATCAAATATATCTTGTATTTCTCCATATATATCTCATGGAATATTAAATGAGTTAGAGGTTATAGATAAAGCCTTAAAGAAATTTTCATTTTCTAAAAATGAAAAATTTATTCAGGAGGTTTTGTGGCGTACTTATTGGAAAGGATGGTTAGAATTAAGACCTAGTGTATGGACAGATTACATAATAGAAATAAAAATTATAAGAGAAAAATACAAAGATAATAAAGATTATTTAAATGCCATTGATGGAAATACAAATATAGAATGTTTTAATGAATGGGTTAAAGAATTAAAAGAATTTAATTACCTTCATAATCATACAAGAATGTGGTTTGCCAGTATCTGGATTTTTACTTTAAATTTACCTTGGCAATTAGGAGCTGAATTTTTTATGAAACATCTCTATGATGGAGATGCAGCATCTAATACATTGGGATGGAGATGGGTTGCTGGGATACAAACACAAGGTAAGCATTATTTGGCAAGTGAATGGAATATAAAAAAATTTACTAATAACAGATTTAATAACATTAATTTAAATGAAAATGCACCACCTAAAGTTAGCGAGAAAATATACAAGGCTGTCTTAAAAGATTTTAGTAATCCAGTAAGTTTGGATGAGCAAAATTTAATTATTTTTGATAATAATCTTTCTTTTGAGTTGACTGATTTCAAAGACCATAAATTTAAAAAGATTTATTTAGTTAATAATAATAACGACAGTAGAAATATTAAACTTAGTGAAAAAACAATGAAATTTAAGACTAATTTAATTCAGGATCAAAAAAGAAGGTTGGATGAAAAATCTTTGGATTGTGAAATTATTGATATTGGTAACCTTAAAACAATTGAGAATAGTTATTTTTTTTATCCTTGTGTTGGAGAAAACTTAGATTATTTAACTTCTCAAGGAATAAATAATATAAAATTTCTTTATCGTAATTTAGACCGAAGTTCTTGGAAATATTGCAATAAAGGTTTTTTTAATTTCAAAAAGTACATACCAACTATAATTAAAGAATTTTTTTAAAGAACTATTGTAAATTATCAAAATTATGAGATAACAATAATATGAATAATCCGCAAGTTCTTGAAATTATTGAAAATCTTAAAGGCAGAAGGAATTATGAAGAAAAGAAAGCTTCAAAATTAGGTTTCAACTCTCTTTACGCGTACATTGAAAATAAAATATTAAAAGAGAAAGAAGCTGAAGCAGCAAAAATTCTTGAACAATCAGCCCCTAAAGAAGAAGTGATTGAAGCAAAAAAACCAGAGAAAAAGAAAAGCTGCTCTTGTTGCTAATTAGTTGTTTTTTGAACATTTCTTAGAACAATATTTCACTTTATCCCAGTTTAATTTCCATTTTTTTCTCCAAGTAAAAGGTCTCTTACATACAGGGCAAATTTTTGTGGGTAAATTTTCTTTTCTCACTATGCAGTATTTTGTTTAATAAATTTTTCTGCCTCAGCTAAAATTAATTTTTTTCTATCAGGTTTCATTTTATCGAAAATTCTAACCATCATAGAAAGTCTAGGATTTTTTAAAAAGAAGGCTCTATTTCTATTAATGAATCTCCAATAAAGACCATCCATGGTATTGCACCATTCTCCTTTTTTAAAATCCATCATTTTCATGAAATAAGCGGAGCCGCAAATATATGGTTTTGTTGCAAATATTCCTCCATCACTGAAAAGCCCCATTCCATAAACATTCGGGACCATTACCCAGTCTGAGGAATCTACAAACATTTCCATAAACCATTTGTAAACATATGTTGGCTTAACTTCACATAAATTCATTATGTTTGATAAGATCATTAACCTTTCAATATGATGTGACCAACCATAATTCACTGCATTTTTAATAGCATAATCTAAAGGTGGTAATCCTGTTGTTCCTTCGTACCATGAATTTTTCATTTTTCTATTTTGTTTAAAAAAATTTCTAGTTTCCATTTCTTTTGAATAGCTTTGATATATTCCCCTCATAAATTCTCTCCATCCGATTACTTGACGAATATAACCTTCTAAGGAATTTAATCTTATTTTATTTTTGTTGTGAAAATCTAAAACTTTTTTAATGATAAATTCTGGAGTGATAAGACCTAAATTGATGTAAGGACTTAAAGCACTATGAAATAATATATTGTCTTTCTGATCAACTGCATCTTCATAATCCCCAAATAAATTTGATTTCTCTTTAATAAAAAAATTTAATAATTTAATTACATCATCATATTCCGTAGCAAACCAAAAATCTTTCGTATTACCTGGGTGACTTTTAAAGTTTTTATCAATTAAAATTTTTAGTTTTTTCGTATGAACAGTCTCAGTAATTTTAGGAAATTTGGGTATAGATATATTTTTTGGAAGTTTATTTCGATTTTCTTCGTCAAAACTCCATTTGCCTCCTTCTGGATTACCATCTTTTTTCATGAGTATATCCAAATCTCTTCTAGTATCTTTATAAAAAACTGCCATAAAAGGTTTTTTTGATTTTGATAAATAGTTTTTAAATTTTTCTCTAGAATTTAAAAACATTGGTGTTTGAATAATATTCCATTTAATTTTTTCCCTTTTTAAAAAATTGTTAATTTTATTTTCAAAAAACTTATCCTCAATTTCGAAACTTGAAATTTCTTTAATTTTTTTTGCTTTAATTATTTTTTTTAATTTTTCTGTGTAATCCAGCTTGAAAGGTTTGTCCTCGATCGAAGAATATTCTAATTTAAATTTATTTTTTTTTAGTCTATCTGCGTGAGATCGCATGCAAGATAAGAACAATAATATCTTTTGTTTATGATGCTTTTCGTACGTACAGAGCTGATAATCTTCAGCCATAAAGAAAAAGTGGTCTTTTCTGTACTTTTCTAGATATTTCTCTGAGAAAAGCTGATTTCCAAGTAGAAAAAATAATTTCATTAACTATATATAACTCTTTAAAAATTTATGTCAGAAAAATATTTAGTAGTAGGTGCGACAGGATCTATCGGATCTAATTTAGCTGAACAGTTATACGCAGCCGGGAAAGAAGTACATTTAATTGGTAGGGATGAAGAAAGAACAAAATCTTTGTCTGAAAAACTAAATTGTAAATATACAGTCTCTGATGTTTTAGAAAATGGTTTTGTTGAAAAGATTAAGTCCGAAATAGATGATATCAAAGGTATAGCTTATTGTGTTGGTTCAATTGATTTAAAGCCTTTGAGAATGGTTTCAGAACAAGATTTTACAAAATGTATGAAACTAAATTTATATTCTGCAGTAGATTTAATTAAAGGTTATCAAGAAAGTTTAAAAAAAAATAAAGGATCGATTGTTTTGTTTTCAACTGTTGCTGCTCAAAGGGGTTTTACAAATCATGCAATTATAGCTTCAACTAAAGCAGCTGTTGAAGGATTAACTGTTTCTTTAGCAGCAGAATTTGCTCCTAATATAAGAGTAAATTGCATTGCTCCAAGTTTAACTAATTCAAAAATTGCAGAGCCAATGCTTAAAAATAAAGTTTTAGCTGATGGTATAGCAAAAGCCCATCCATTAAAAAGACTTGGAGAAGGTAAAGACTCAGCTTCGCTTGCAAAATTTCTAATAACTGAAGACAGTTCTTGGGTTACAGGACAAATTATTGCTGTCGATGGTGGTAGATCAAAACTTTCATAGAGTGAAGAAATTATTATTTCTTTTATCATTAATACTATTATCAACTAATTCATTTAGTAAAAATTTTAATTTTAATAAAATTATTGAATTAGAAGCACCTTGGGGTTCGTCGTTCGTTAATGATAATGAAATGATTGTTACCGAGAAAGGTGGCAAAATAAAACTTGTTAATATTTCAACAAGAGAGATGAGTGAAATTGGTCATAACTTAAATTTTGTAGAATATGGACAGGGAGGATTATTGGATATTCTGTATCATGAAGATTACATTTACATCTCATACACAGAAAATAGAAATAATTGGAAGACTAGTACTTCAATTGCACGTGCAAAATTTAATAAAAACAAATTAAATTTTAAAAATATTTTTCAAGCCAATCCACCAATTGACTCGCCTTATCATTTTGGTTCAAGACTGGTAATTAAAGACAATTATTTATTTGCTTCTGCAGGTGAAAGAGGTGGGGGAATGATTGCTCAAGATGGAAATAAACATCCAGGAAGTATAATTAGAATTTATCTAGATGGTGGCATTCCAAAAGACAATCCTCGTTTTGAGGGGAAATCAGACTGGCTACCTGAAATATATCAAATTGGTTTAAGAAATCCTCAAGGTTTAACTTTATCACCTTTTGATGGAAAAATTTATATGAGCAATCATGGTGCAAAAGGAGGCGATTGGTTTGGTGAAGCAAAGAAAGGTGAAAATTATGGTTGGAAAATTCTTGGATGGGGTGGCACAAATTATTCAGGTATACCAATAGGGCCAAAATGGAAACCTGGCTTTACAAAAGCCATTCAATATTGGGTTCCATCTATAGCCACAAGTGCAATCACAATTTATAAAGGTAATGAATTTAAAGAATGGAATGGTCATGCATTAATTACTTCTCTTAAAGATAAGTCTTTAAGAAAATTAGAGTTTAATGATTTATCAAACGTAAAAGAGGAAATAATATTTAAAGATAAAATTGGAAGAATCAGAGACATACAAATTCATCCTATAAATGGTAAACTATATTTTTTAAATCAAGATGGATTGTGGTTGATGGAAAATTCTAGTTAGTATCAAAAAGCTCTTTAAATAATTTAAATTCACCAATTTTAAAAATAATTGCATCATCTTTTTTAAATCCAAATTTTTCTGCATTTTGCTTAAACCTTAAAGGGGGCTCTAATATTGGTTCAAGTGATAATACAAAAGTTCCCCAATGCATTCCGATTACTTTTTTACTTTTTAAATCTTTAGCAAGTCCAAGGGCTTCTTCAGGGTTAGTGTGGTAAGCAGAAGAATCTTTAATTGAAGCCATAGGATAAAAATTATATGCGCCAATGTTAATAAATGTTAAATCAATTGGACCATACTTATCTCCCAATTCTTTATATATTTTTCCAACACCAGTATCACATGAAAATAATACTTTTTTTCCTTTGTATTCAATCAAATAGCTACCCCATAAAGTTTTGTTAGTATCCGTTAAACTCCTTTTTGACCAGTGGACTGATGGCAAAAAAGTAATATTTAAATTCTGATTTATTCTTATTTGATCATACCAATCCATTTCATTTACATCTTTAAATCTATTAATTTTAAAATATTTTTTTAGTCCTAAAGGTACCAGGACTTTAGATTCTTTATAAGGAAATCTCATTATTGTTTTCATGTCTTGATGATCGTAGTGATTGTGAGTTAGTAGAAAAATATCTGTTCTTGGTATCTCATTAAGTTTTAATGCTGGTTCAGTAAATCTCTTTGGCCCAAAAAATAAAGGTCCTGCATTTTTTGAAAAAACTGGATCTGTTATTATTGTTATTTCCCCAAATTTTAATAAAAATGTTGCATGACCTATCCACGCTACATAATCTTCTTTTTGGAAATTATTTAAATCCGATAAAACTTTTTCTTTTTTAATGATATTACTTTCAGGAAAAGTCATATCTAATTTTTTTTTTTCTTGGTTAAAGACCTTAAACGACCAATTGAAATTCATATCAATCACCTTTGATCCTTCAGGATTACGAAATGTGCCATTTGCTAAATGATGATATTTTTTTTTCATATCCGATTAATAATTTTTTGAAATAATATCTTGAATTGTATTACTTATAACTATTGTTCCAGCTTTGTTAGGATGTATGCCATCCTGTTGATTTAGATTTGGATCAAGAGCAACACCCTCTAGCAAAAATGGAATTAAGGGTAAATTATATTTTTTTGACAATTTAGGATAAATAGCATCAAAATTTTTTTTATACTTAGTTCCATGAGTTGTTGGCGCAACCATCCCGGCTATTATAATTTTTATTTTTTTACTGTTAGCGATTTTAATTATTTCTTCTAAATTTCTCTCGGTTTCATCTGGTTGAATTCCTCTAAGCATATCATTTGCCCCAAGACCAAGGATGATTAGATCAATACCAGGTTCTGATAAACTCCATTCTGCTCTATTCAATCCACCAGAAGAAGTACTACCTGACACACTTCCATTTATTACCTTAATATTTAAACCACTCCTAACGAGATTACTTTCTAAAACCAAAGATAAGTGTTGTTCTTTAGGTAGACCATAACCCGCCATTAAACTATCGCCAAATAATATAACCTTTTCTATTGCACTTGCATTTATGTGCACTAGAAAGAATAACAATATTTTTATAAATAAACTTTTATTCATGAACACACTTCTTAAATTAAAAAAAGTAAATCTCAAATACCAAACTGGGAAGGATAATATCAATGTTTTAAAAAATATTGATTTAACTATAAAAAAAAAAGAAACTGTATCTGTGGTTGGAGAAAGTGGGTCAGGAAAAACAAGCTTGATTATGCTTATTGGTGGACTAGAACGTCCAACCTCAGGGAAAATTATATTTCAAGACAAGGAAATAACAAATCTTAATGAAGACGAAGTATCTGAAATTAGAAAGCAAAATATAGGAATTATATTTCAATCTTTCTATTTAATTCCAAATTATACATCTGTTGAAAATGTAGCTTTAACACTTGAACTTAATGAATTTAAAAATCCCGAGAAAGAAGCAAAAAGTTTATTAGATCGATTTGGTCTAAAACATAGATTCAATAATCTTCCAAGTCAATTATCTGGCGGAGAGCAACAACGTGTGGCGATTGCAAGAGCTATTGCAATGAAACCAGATTTGATTTTAGCTGATGAACCAACTGGTAATCTAGATACCGAAAACTCAATAATGATCTCTGAAATTTTATTTAAATACGTCAAAGAAGAAGGGTCTTCTTTAATTATGGTCACACATGATCCAAAATTAGCAGACAAAGCAAAACGAAAAATTAAAATCAAAGATGGAAAAATTAAATAATTCTTCAGAGTTAAGTTTAATATTCAAGTATGCTTTAAAGGATTTAAGCAGAAATTATAAAAAAATTTCAAGCATTATTGTAACACTGTTTATCAGTCTTTTTATTTTAAGTGCCATCTTTACAATCGAAGATAGTTTAAAAAAAGAGCTTAATGATAATGCAAAAGTTCTTTTGGGTGGAGATCTCGAAATCGATTATAACCGTAATCAGGGGGATCTTAATTTAGTCAATAAAGTAAAGGAATTTTCAACTGTCTCACAAATGATAGAGTTCAGTACAATGCTTTCTACGACAGGCAGAGAAAAAAATAAATCATTATTTACAAGAATTAAAACAGTTGATGAAAAATATCCACTTTACGGTGAAGTTGTTTATGAGCCAGAAGATGCTTATGAAAGAATGCAAAAGGAACCAAAGACAATTTTGATTAATGAAAGTTTATCAAAAACTTTAAAGATAAAAATAAATGACAAAGTTAAGGTACAAGATCAAAGTTTCATAGTTGTTGGAATTATAAAATCTGTACCTGATGTCAGTGGGTTTGTAGCTTTTGGAGATTGGGCATTAGCAGGAAAACAAACTTTGGAGATACTAAAACTAAATGGAATAGGTAGTTTTTTAAATTATGAATATAAAGTAAAATTTAAACCAAGTGATGATCCAGAAAAAATAGAAAATAAGATCAAAGATATTTTTAAAGATGACCAAAAAGTAAAACTTAGATTTCCAGAAAATTCAGCTAGTGGCTTAAAAAGAATAATTAATAATTTTTCCCAATTTCTCTCTTTAGTTTCAATTAGTGCAATGTTAATTGCTGGAATAGGTATCGCTAATACATTGTTGTCATTTATAAACCAGAATAATATGTCTATAGCTGTAAGAAAAGCTGTAGGATTTTATTCAGGGAATATAAAAACACTTTATTATCTTCAATTATTAATATTATTATTTATTATTACTGTAATTTCTTATGGCTCAAGTTTTTTAATTGTACCAATTGCAGATAAATATTTATCTGATGGGTTGGGATTAAATGTTTATCCAAAATTCTCTTTGATTAATTTTATAAAAATATTTATTGTAGGTTTGTTAGTTCTTATAATTTTTTCAATACCAACAATAAGTTCAATTGATCAAGTTAAAGCATCAAACTTATTTAGAAATGTATTCCAAAACCTACAATTTTATTACTCAAAAAAGTCAGTTATTTTGAGTTTTATCTTGTTATCATTTTTAGTTTTATTGTTTACACTAGGATCTGAAAGGCCTTCTTATAGCTTGGGCTATTTTCTGGCTTTTTTTGTATGTCTAATTGTATTTTTTTTACTTTCTAAAATTATAATTTATTTACTGAAAAAGTTTAATTTTATTTCAAATATCTCTTTAAAAGTATCGATAAAAAATATAACTCAAACAAAAAGTATCACTCCTATCACAATTATGTCTTTAGGCTTAGGTGTAACTTTATTATTAACTTTAGCTTTAGTTGGAACAAATTTTAAAAGAGAAATTGCAAGATCTATTCCAGATATTGCACCTGATTATTTTTTTGTTGGAATTCAAAAAGGTGAAAAGAAAATATTTGAACAAAGTGTTTACAAAATGAACCCTGATGCAAACATTGAAATAGTACCTATGGTTTCTTCCGGAATAGTAAAAATAAATGGTGTGAATCCAAATAGCTATATTAAACCAGATAATGATAGTTATTGGGTAATTGGAAGTGAAAGAAGATCTTCTTGGGTTGAAAATATACCTAAAGATAACCCAATTTTAAAGGGAGAATGGTGGGATTTAACTAAACCTAACCAACTTCAGATATCGCTTGATGCAAAAGTAGCTAAAGATTTTAATATTGAGTTGGGAGATATTTTTACTTTAAACATTTATGGTCGAGAAATTGATGGAGAAATAGTTAATTTTAGAGAAGTTGATTATCGTGATCTAAGTATTAATTTTGCCATGTTATTTAATCCACAATTTGCAATAAAAATTCCTCATGAATATTTAGCAACTGCTAAGTTTAAAAATCCAGATAATTTTGATGAAACCAAAATGTTAGAAGTATTACCGAGTTTATCTATGATAAAAATTGCTGATTACTTAAACAAAGTAACATCAGTTTTAAATAAAGTTTTCATAGCTGTAACCTTAATCTCTGGTGTAACAATTGTCATTGGATTGATTGTTATCTCAAGTGCTATAATGGTTCAAGGAAAAGTAAAAGAGTACCAAAATCTTGTATTTAAAATTTTAGGTTTTTCAAAAAAAGAAATTATATTTTCGTCTTTGATAGAATTTATAATAATTTTTATGTCGGTAATATTAATTGCAATTTTTTTTGCAGTAATTGGATCAAAATTTATTATGGAGAATATTTTTGAATTAGTTTGGCAATTTGATTTTAAAGTTTTAATTTACCTTGGTGCCTCTATAGGAGCTGTGACCTTGATTTTAATTATGCTAACTAATCTTAAATACTTAAGTCCTAAAGTTTATCCTTTAATTAGAAATCAGTAATAAATTTTATTTATTTGCTCTCTTAAAACACTCAATTGTATTTTTAAGTAAACATGCAATAGTCATAGGTCCGACTCCACCTGGAACTGGAGTTAAAGCTTTTGCAACTTTTGATACTTCATCAAATGCCACATCACCAACTAGGCCGTTTTCAGTTTTATTAATACCAACGTCAATCACAATTGCATCTTTTTTTACCCAATCACCTTTTACAAGCTCTGGGATCCCAACAGCAGCAACTATAATGTCTCCTTTTAAACATTCACCTTTAAGATCATTTGTTTTTGAATGAGTAATTGTAACTGTGCAATTTTCTTTCAACAACAACTGTGTCATTGGCTTACCATTTAAGTTTGATCTTCCAACAATTACAGCCTTTTTTCCATTAAGGTTTGGTTCAATTTTTTTTATCAATAAATAACAACCTAAAGGAGTGCATGGAATAGAACTTTCATAACCTGACGATAGATTACCAACATTCATAGGATGAAATCCATCTACATCTTTCTCTGGCAGAATTGCCTCTATAACTTTTTGTTTATCAATATGTTTAGGAAGTGGGAGCTGAACTAAAATTCCTGAAACAGAAACGTCATTATTAAGTTCATCGATTTTTTTTAAAACTTCACTTTCTTCAATACTGTCAGGGTATCTAATCACCTCCGATTTAAGGCCTACTTCATTAGCAGATTTCTCTTTATTTCTCACATAAATTTGACTAGGTGCTAAATCACCGATCAATATGACTGTTAAACCTGGTACTTTATTATGCTTATCTTTTAAAGATAAGACTTCTTTTTTTAGCTCTTCTCTTAGGTCAGCGGCAGCTTTTTTTCCATCAATTAAAATCATTTTTAAAATATTAGTGGTGCAATGTAGAGCTTCATACACATTTCTATGAACCATATCAACAAAAGAAGTACGATAGGAGAAATATCAAAAGCACCAAGGTTAGGTAAAAATCTTCTAATTCTCATTAGAATCGGTTCTGTCATTTTATAAGTGAAATCTAATATTAAATATACAAACCGATTGCTTGTATTTATTACATTAAAAGCGACCAACCAACTTATAACAACATTGGCAATTACAACATATGAATAAAGTTTTAAAATTTGCAGAGCTAAATAAAATATAGCAATCATTTTTTTTCAACATAGATGGACTGACTTGGAAATGCAAAAGCAGCTCCCTTACCTTCAACAATTTTTTTTATTTCAAGTGCCAAATTTTCTTTTACTTGTAAATAATTAGTCCAACTATTTGTTTTTGTAAAACATCTTACATACATATCAATCGAGCTATCTGAAAACTTATCTATTCTAACAGCTACCCCTACAGATTGGTCATAATCATCACCTTTATTTATGTGATCTTCAATCTCATCTCTTATTGTTTTCAATTGATCTATTGTAGTGTCATATTGAAGAGTTATTATCCAACTAATAGCCCAGTTAGTCTTTCTTGTGTTATTAATCACCGCATTTTCTGCAAATTGAAAATTTGGAATAATTGCTAACGACTTATCAAATTTTCTTATAACTGTTGATCTAAATCCTATGTTCTCAACAACTCCTTCAATAACTCCCTCGACTTTAATCCAATCACCAATTCTAAATCTTTTTTCAACTAAAACTAAAATTCCAGAAATTAGATTTTTGAACAAATCTTGTGCGCCTAATGCTACTGCAACACCAAACAAACCTAATCCTGCAATTATTGGTCCAATTTTGATTCCCCATAACTCAAGAACAGCAGCTGCACCTAAAATAAAAATTAGAATTTTAAGAGATTTTATAATCCAGCCTATTAATTCTTTTGTCAGGACTTTATCTAATCCGCTTAAAATATATGATATAGGCTCAATTATCTGATGTATTATCCAAAATATTAAAATTGTTATTAATGTTCTGTTAACGTTATCTATAAAACCCCTCGTCTCATTGTCAAATGACATATAGTAACTTGCAAAGAAGACACCAAGAACAATTGGAAGAAACCTAGCAGGACCTTCCATAGATTTTACAAAAGTATCATCTAATTTATTAGTTGTTCTTTTTGAAATTAATTCTAATTTTTTTATAACAAGTTTGCTAATAAGGCCTCTAAATATTAAAAATAATACAAATATTCCAAGACCTACTATTATCTGAAAGAAATCTACCCCAAGAATTCCCTGCTTCCATACAGATAAAAATAACTCATTTAGTTTATTTAAAACGTCCATATTTAAATTTTATATAGCAAAAACTCCTCTTCACCAGGGTTAAAAAGAAAAATTTTTTTCCATTTTATGTCATTCAATGCTGATGATGCTTTTTCGCCCATGCACATTAGATTAGTTTCCATCCAAATATTATCTAAATTATATTTTTTTATTAATTTAAAAAATGTCTTAGCGCTATTTTCAGAATATATGTAAACAATTTCAGGTACAGAAGATTTAACATCTCTTAAAAAATCATCACTTAAAATTTCATTCGGTATTGCAGTATAATTTATAATTCTCTTTATGACATAATTTTCTGAAATTAGATCTTTATCAAGATTATAAGAAACAATTTCTCCACTGATGTATGCCATAGGTCCAAAATTAGGTTCAAAGTTTTGTAAAATTAATTCTTTAAGATTATTTACATTTCCTTCAGCACAAAATATATTTTGGAAACCAAGCTCTTTTGCTTTTCCTTCTGTTGCAGATCCAACACAAAAACAAAATATATTTTTATCTATTTTTGAAATATCTAAATTTTTTAAAGAATTAGCGCTTGTAAAAATAACTCCTTTGAATTGATTAAAATCTATTCCTTGTGTTGATATTTTTTTTATTTGCAATAATGGCAAATGTGAAACTTTATGTTTCATCGAAGTAAACTTTAAAATTAATTCCTTGCTGTCATCTAGTGGTCTGGTTAGTAAAATATGCATTTTAATTTTTATAAGAACCTTTTGATTGTAATTTAAGCTGTTCCCCCACCATTCTACTAGTAGACTTAATATTGTCTTTTTTAACACTTTTTTTTATAAAATACCTATGTTTTCCATCCACAGAAAATAGTTCAGATAATAAATCTACTTTTTCACCATTTGATTTTGCAAATACACCAACTGCTGTGTCACAATCTCCTTCAAGAACTTTTAAAACCTCTCTTTCTGCATTTGCAACAGTCCTTGTGTCTTGATCATTAATGTTCTCAAGTAATTTTTTAATCTCATTATCGTCTTCTCTACATTGAATTGCTATAATTCCTTGTCCAGCACAAGGTATAAGTTCGTCGATACTAAATTCTTGTGAAATTTTATGCTCAAGTTTTAACGAGTCTATTCCAGCTTTTGAAAGAAGTATTGCATCGTAATCACCTTTTTCAAGTTTTTGAATTCTTGTATCAACATTTCCTCTAATTAATTTGTATTTTAGATCAGATCTTTTTTTTTTAAGCTGATACTCTCTTCTATATGATGAAGTTCCAATTACGGAGTCAGGTTCTAAATCTTCAAATTTTATGTTATTTTTACTAATTAATATTTCATTGGGAGAATTTCTTTTTAAAAAATTATTTGTTATTAAATTGCTTGTTTCTATAGTAGGCATATCTTTAAGTGCATGAACAGCAATATCTATGCTTTTATTAATTAACTCTTTTTCAATTTGTGTTGAGAATAATCCTTTGCCACCTATTTCTGACAATCTTTCATCTTGTTTTTGATCGCCTGTTGTTACTATTTTTTTCAATTCAATCTTTTTTGAAAAGTATTTTTTTAGTTCATTTTTCACATTTTCTGCATAAATCATTGCTAACTTACTTCCGCGAGTTCCAATAACTATATTTGTTCTTTTCATAAAACTTATTTTTATTACATTCTTATAGTTTAATTGTATTAATTATAAAAAAAAATTTATGACTAAAAATCCAATAATATTAGGAGTTGAGACAAGTTGTGATGAAACAGCAATTTCAATTATTCAAGATCATGAGAGTGGAATACCAAAAATTTTATCAAATATAGTATCGAGCCAATTTGATATTCATAAAGAATTTGGTGGTGTCGTTCCAGAACTTGCAGCAAGGTCTCATGTTGAAAAAATTAATATAATAGCAAGAAAAGCTTTTAAAGAGAGTGGTATTAGTCTGGGAAAGATTTCAGCAGTTGCATCTACTGTCGGTCCAGGATTGATTATTTGTCTAAGTGTTGGTTTAAATTTTGGAAAAGCTGTATCTTCTTCTTTAAATGTTCCTTTTATAGGAATTAATCATCTAGAAGGTCATGCTTTAAGCCCAAAACTTCAACAAAATTTAGAATACCCTTATCTGCTTCTTTTAATTTCAGGCGGTCATAGCCAATATCTCATTGTAAATGGATTAGGAAAATACAAAAGATTAGGAACAACAATTGATGATGCACTTGGAGAGGCATATGATAAGACTGCTAAAATTTTAGGAATAGAATTTCCTGGTGGCCCAAAACTTGAAAAATTTGCCGAGGAGGGGGATCCATATAAATTTAAACTACCTAAACCAATTATAAATAAAGGTGGTTGCAATCTTTCATTCGCTGGGTTGAAAACTGCTATTTTGAAAATTTCGAAAGAAATAAATACAGAAAAAGAGAAGTTTGATTTAGCTGCATCTTTTCAAAAAACAATAGAAGAAATACTGTATGTAAAAACAAAAAAAGCTTTTGAAGAATTTAAAAAAATAAATGAGAGTGTAAAATGTAATTTTGTAATTGCTGGAGGTGTTGCGGCTAATAAAGGAATTAGAAATAAATTGAATGAAGTAAGTGAGGAGAATAATTTTAGAGCAATTTATCCCGATATTAAACTTTGTGGAGATAATGCAGCTATGATAGCAATGGCGGGGCTAGAAAGGTTTAAAAATAATCAATTTAATGAATTAGATTTACAAGCAGATCCAAGAATGCCACTGGATATAAATGCGAAATTTTTGAAAGGCGCTGGAGTAAAACTATAAAGTAATTAAATTAATTAATCTCAATAGTTTCAGGTATATTATTATTAATGTATTTTTCGTAGACATTAAAATATGCTTTCTCTAAATTTTTTGTAAACATTCTGGTATTTAATAAAGGCATGGTCTTAATATTATTTTTTAATTCAATTTTTATCTTAGCAAAATAATCATTTTCAGTTGCAATTTTTACAGCTAGTTCTTCATATTCTTGTTTAGTATCAGTAATAAGTTTATTTAAACCAACAGATGACAATAAGCTTGAGGTTACACGACTTGCAAAAGAATTTCCCCTAAGTGTAATGATTGGAAGACACGATCTAAGAGAATCACTTGCTGTTGTATGTGCATTACAAGGATACGTGTCTAAAAATAAGTCTGCCAGTTTTAATCTGGCAAGATGCTCTGAATGCATCATTCTATTAGTGAATAATAAACGATCTTGATCAATTCCTTTTGAAACCAATATTTTTTTTAAATTATTTTTTACAATATCATTATCAACTAATAGCCATAAGACACTGTTTTGAACTTTATCTAAAATTTTAATCCAGGTATGAAACATTTCAGGAAGAATTTTATATGTGTTGTTAAAACAACAATAAACAAAACTATTTTCAGGTAATCCAAATTCTTTTCTTGAAAATTTTTTTTCTGAGATGTTTAGAGTAGAATCATTCACTTGATATGTATTAGGTAGGTATATAATTTTTTCTGAATAATGTTTTTTATTTTGATCTGGAATAATCATCCTATCCGCAATTAAATAATCAATACAATCGGATCCAGTTGTGCCAGGAAAACCTAAGTAACTAATTTGTATTGGAGCACATCTCTCAATAAAAAGTTCAAATCTATTATCTTTAGTAAAACCTTTTAAATCTATAGCAATATCTATATTTGCCTCTCTTGATATTTTAACAATTTCTTGGGTTGTTTTTTCTTTTACGTCAATAAACTTATCAAAAGATTTTATTACTCTTTTTCTTATTTTCGAATTATCATCTGGACCAAAAGAAAATGCATAAATCTCAAATTTTGATTTATCATGAAGTTCAAACATATTGGCCATTAAATACATAGTAGCATGATTATGAAAATCAGATGAATAATAGGCTAATCGAATTTTTTTATTTCGAACATTATCTTTTTTAAAAAATTTTGATTTTTGAAATTCACTTTCTGTGTAAGTGCTTGATGCTTTCATTTGTAAGTATGGGGAATCATATATTAAAAGTGTTGAGAAGGGTGTGGAAGATTTCTTTCCATCTAAAATTTCTCTTTCTAAATTTTTTTTGTTATCATCGTAATTCGTCCAATCACACAATCCACATCTAGATTGAAATATAGTACCTAACAAAAATTTAATATTCGGTTGAATTTTTAAGGCTTTTTCATGATTATAAATTGACTTATCTAAAGTCTTTAAATCCATATATATATTTCCTAAATTTTTATAAGCTTCAGAAAAATTTTCATTAAGGCTTATAGCTTTTTTATAATTAGTTATAGAAAGTTCTGTAAGATTAATTTTTTGTAACGCTTTAGCTTTATTATAATAAGTTAAGGCGAAATTAGGATTTATTTTTAAAGCTAAATCATAATTTTCTATTGCGTCATTATATTTTTTTAATTCAAAATAAACATTACCTAAATTGTTATGTTCGTTGAAATGCACTGGTTTTATAAGGATAGCTTTTTTAAAAATTATCGAAGCGTTTTCATAATCTTTCAGTTTTGCATAGAGACTACCAAGATTATTGTAAGCCTCTTTGTAGTCTTTTTTTATCTCTATAGCTTTATTGAAATTAGTTATTGCATTAGGATAATCTTTTAAATCGCTGAATGCATTACCTTTACCAAAATAAGCCTGAAAAAAATTCGGGTTAAGTTTTGTGGCTTCGTCCCAAAATTTTATAGCTTCTTTTAATTTTTTTTCCTGCAATAAAGCTATTGATAAATTATTATATAAATCAGCCCTATTTGGATTAATTTTACAGGCCATTTTAAATAGCTCTATAGATTTACTAAAACGTTTATTTTGAAAACTTATCGCTGCTAGTAAATTTATTGCATCAAAATTATTTGAATCCTTATCTAAAATAATCTTACAAATTTTTTCTGCTTTGATAAATTTTTTATTTTGGTAATAATCAATTGCAC
This sequence comes from uncultured Pelagibacteraceae bacterium, assembly GCA_902598015.1. GTDB lineage: Bacteria > Pseudomonadota > Alphaproteobacteria > Pelagibacterales > Pelagibacteraceae > Pelagibacter. The sequence goes on along the minus strand of CACJZT010000008.1, from coordinate 25,514 downwards.
TTTTTAATAAATTATTCATAAATTATTAGATTTAAAATTAATAATACTAATAATTAATAGAAAGTTAATAATATTAAAAATTATACTCAATTATGCAATATTGGCTACTTAAATCAGAACCAAACGTTTGGTCAATTAATCATCAAATTCGTGCAGGAGTTAAGGGTGCAGATTGGGATGGAGTTAGAAATTACCAGGCAGCTAATAATTTAAAAAAAATGAAAAAAGGAGATCTTTGTTTTTTTTACCATTCAAATATTGGTAAAGAAATTGTTGGAATTGTTGAAGTAATTAAAACAGCATTTATTGACACAACAGATAAGGAAAAGAGATTTGTAGCAGTAAAAGTTAAGTATAAAAGTAAACTAAAAACACCAGTTTCTCTTGAAAACATTAAAAAAAATAAAGATTTAAAAGATATTGCACTAATTAAACAAAGCAGACTGTCTGTCATGCCGATCGATACTAAATACTGGAAAATTATTTTGAAGATGAGTAATATCTAAAAAAATTATAACCAATGCCAAAAAAAAAAGTTAAAAAGAGAAAAAAGAAAATAGTCAATAAAAGAAAAATTAAGCCAAAATCTTTAGCGCCAAAGCAAGAAAAGGAGCTTATATATAAAACAAAGAAAGATTGGATTAGCAAAGCTCAAGTAAATAAATCTCAGTACGAAAAAAAATATAAAGCTTCAATAAAGGATAATGATGGTTTCTGGAAAAAAGAAGGAAAAAGAATTAATTGGATAAAACCATATACAAAAATAAAAGATGTTAAATATAGTAAAACAGAAGTTAAGATAAAATGGTTTTACGACGGTACTCTAAATGCATCAGCAAATTGTATTGATAGACACTTAAAAAAAAATAAAGACAAAACCGCTATTATATGGGTTGGTGATGATCCAAAAGTTCAAAAGAAAATTTCTTATAGGGAATTGCACAAAGAAGTTTCAAAAGCTGCGAATGGACTTAAAGAATTAGGAGTTAAAAAAGGAGATAGAGTTACAATTTACCTTACCATGATACCTGAATTAGCATACACTATGTTAGCTTGTGCGAGAATAGGAGCGGTGCATTCAATAATTTTTGGAGGCTTTTCCCCTGATAGTATTTCTGGAAGAATAAATGATTGTGAGTCTGATTATTTAATTACAGCTGATGAAGGAGTGAGAGGTGGAAAAATAATACCTCTAAAATCAATTGCTGACGAGGCTTTAGTAAATTGTCCAAATGTAAAAAAATGTGTAGTTGTCAGAAGAACAGGTAATAGAATTAATTGGGATGAACGAAGAGATATTTGGTATCACGAGTTAACAAAAAAAGTTTCAAATAAATGTGAGCCTGAAGAAATGAATGCAGAAGATCCCTTATTTATTTTATATACATCAGGATCAACTGGTAAACCAAAAGGTGTAATGCACACGACGGGTGGTTACATGGTCTATGCTTCAATGACCCATCAATATATATTCAATTATAAACCTAAAGATATTTATTGGTGTACAGCGGACATTGGTTGGGTAACTGGTCATAGCTATATTATTTATGGACCATTATCAAATGGCGCAACAACAATAATGTTTGAAGGAATTCCAACGTATCCTGATAGTTCAAGATGGTGGCAAATCGTTGATAAGTATAAAGTGAATATTTTTTATACTGCACCAACAGCAATAAGAGCTTTAATGAGAGAAGGTGATAAGCCTGTTAAGAAAACATCAAGAAAATCATTGAAATTGTTAGGAACCGTAGGTGAGCCAATTAATCCAGAAGCATGGGAGTGGTATTATAAAACTGTTGGAGATTCTAATTGTCCGATTGTTGATACTTGGTGGCAAACTGAAACTGGTGGAATATTAATTAGTCCTCAAACAGGTGCTATAAATTTAAAACCAGGTTCAGCAACAAAACCATTTTATGGAATTAAGCCAGTAATAGTTAGCAAAGATGGAAAAGTTTTAAAAGGAGAAGCTGAAGGTCGATTATGTATTGCACAATCTTGGCCTGGTCAAATGCGGACGGTTTATGGAGATCATCAAAGGTTTATTGATACTTATTTTTCCCAATTTGATGGAAAATATTTTACAGGAGATGGATGTAGAAGAGATAAAGATGGATACTATTGGATAACAGGAAGAGTAGACGATGTGATAATAGTATCAGGACATAATCTTGGAACTGCAGAGATAGAAAGTGCTTTCGTTGCTCATCCAAAAGTTGCTGAGGCTGCTGTTGTTGGATATCCTCATGATATTAAAGGTAATGGTTTGTATTGTTATGTAACTTTAAATGTAGGAGAAAAATCAACTTTAGATTTAGAGAGGGATTTAAAGCTTTGGGTAAGAAAACAAATTGGTCCGATAGCTACACCAGATCTAATTCAATTTTCACCTGGACTTCCAAAAACTAGATCGGGCAAAATTATGAGAAGAATTCTCAGAAAAATTGCAGCAAATGAACATGATCAATTAGGTGATACAACCACCTTGGCAGATCCAAGTGTAGTAAAAAGCTTAGTTGAAAATAGAAAAAATACTTAAAAATTTATTAATTCAATAAATTCTTTTTTAACATTATCCCATTTTAAGATCATAGAATTCAAAACTATTTTTTTGTCTAAAGATTTTAATTCTTCAGCGATAGGAGACCATTCATATAATGATAGTGCGCTGGTATTAAATGGTAATGAATCATGATATTCATTCCAATTAATCTTTTCATATCTTTCAAGAAAATTTTTTTTTGCATTTTCATATATTTCCTTTGGCATTTCATTTTTCTGAAGTTCATTATCCAAAATTTCAAAATAAATTTCATTTGCTTTTTCAGTATCATGTTGATTTCTGATATTTTTTAAAAAAGAGATTGTATAAAAAGTTAAATCCTGTAAAGCAGTTGAATAAATATTCCATTTAGCTTTGTTAATTGAACCTAAAAATATCTCATCTTCGAACATCAATACATATTTTGCTCCCATTCTTGTTTTAAGATATCCGTATAAAGTGACTTGGCTTACCCATGCAGATTTTTTTTGAATGAATTCTTTTAAATCGGAATAATTTTCGATTTTTTTTGTTTTTTTGAAATATTTTAAGAATGGAATGAAATATTCCTTTAAATACTCAAATTTCAAATCTTTGAGCTTTAATTTGTATTTAATGCCCATTTAGATCCGATATTACCACTTTTACTATAAATATATGCCATTTTTTACCCTTTAAATATCACTTTAAATGAGTATGAATTATATCTTTAACCTATAGGGAGGATTAAAATAATGTCAAACAAAGAAAAGCACTGGGAAAAAACTAAAGGATTAATGATAATTACATTAATTATTTGGTTTGTTTTCGGTTATCTGATCTTCATGTTTGGTTCTGACCTAAACACTTCAAGTTTTATGGGATATCCATTAGCGTATTACATGTGTGCGCAAGGTTCCATCATTGCATTTGTGGTCCTTATTTTTTGGTTTGCAAATAGACAGGAAAAAATCGATGAAGAGTTTGGTTTTACCGAAAAGGAGGATGATTAATGTTTAAAGGCAATTTTATTGACAACCTACCAAAAATTTATGGAACATATACTGGGGGCTTCATTGTATTCATCATATTGATGGCAATAGCAGAGCAAGCAGGTATGACCGCTAAAACAATTGGTATTTTGTTTGTCGCCTTTACAGTTTGTATTTATGCCTTGATTGGGTATTTATCTAGAACTGTTCAGGTCGATGCTTATTATGTTGCTGGAAGACAGGTGCCAACAGTATTTAACGGAATGGCAACTGCAGCTGACTGGATGTCAGGTGCATCATTCGTTGCAATGGCTGGAGGTATTTACTTTGGTGGTTATACTTATATGGCTTTCTTGGTCGGTTGGACTGGGGGATACGTTTTAGTGTCATCACTTTTAGCACCATACTTAAGAAAATTTGGATGTTATACTGTGCCAGATTTCATTGGAACAAGATATGGCGGAAACTTTGCAAGGTTCTGCGCCGTAGTTGTTTTAACATTGGCTTCGTTCACATATGTAACAGCTCAAATTAACGCAACAGGAACAATCGCATCAAGAGCACTAAGTATTCCATTTGAATTAGGAGTTTGGGTTGGACTAGTAAGTATTTTACTTTGTTCAATGCTAGGCGGAATGAGAGCGGTAACTTGGACACAGGTTGCACAATACATAGTCTTGATTATTGCTTATCTAATTCCAGTATTCTGGATTAGTAACAAATCAGGATTTGGTTTCTTTCCACACTTTATGTTAGGTGAGGAAGTAGCTAGATTAGGTGCACTTGAATCGCAATTTGGATTAGTTAAAAATGCTGCTGCAGACATTAAAGCTGCAGGTGTACCAGGTGGTCTAAAATCTATAGCTGTGTCACACGCAGGTGTGCCAGAAGGTGGAATGGCTGCATGGAAGTTTATTTCATTAGCACTATGTATGATGGTAGGAACAGCTTCTTTACCTCACATTTTAATGAGATACTTCACTACTCCAAGTGTTAAAGCTGCAAGAAAATCAGTGGCATGGTCACTATTCTTTATTGCATTGCTTTATACTTCAGCGCCAATGCTTGCAACATTATCCAAGATCTCACTAATAGATCCAAACTTACCAACAGGTATTATTGGAAAACCAATTGCTGAGATTATGCAAATTGAGTGGGTAAATGCTTGGATTAATGTGAAACAAGCCTTCATAGCAGACTTTAACGGAGATGGTATTCTTCAGTTAAATGAATGGTTTATGAGAGGTGACGTAGTTGTACTAGCAACTCCTGAAGTTGCTGGATTACCATACGTAATCTCTGGACTAGTTGCTGCAGGAGGAATGGCTGCTGCGATGTCAACTGCTGATGGTCTAATTCTAGCTATCGCAAACGCTTTATCACATGATATCTATTACAAAATCATTGATCCAAAAGCGGATGTAAGAAAAAGATTATTAGTTGCTAGAGCACTTTTAATAGTTATTGGTGCCGCTGGAGCATACATTGCATCAATGAGGATCACTAGTATCCTTGGTGCAGTTGCTTGGGCATTTGATTTTGCAATGTCAGGATTGTTCTTCCCATTAATACTTGGTGTATGGTGGAAGAGAGCAACAAGACAAGGAGCAATAGCAGGTATGATAGCAGGTCTTGCATCAGGAACAGCTTATCTAATTTATGTGTATCCTAAGTTTATGGGTAATGCACCTTGGTTAGGTATTGACCATTTACGTTTCGGTATTATCGGAGCGTCTGTCTGTTTAGTTGTAATGGTTGTAGTAAGTTTAATGACTGAAGAACCAGATAAAGCTACACAGCAAATGGTAGACGAAGTTCGTGTTCCATCAGGTAAGACAATACTTGGTAAGCAACACTAAATTAAACTTTTTGGGGGCGGATACCGCCCCCATTTTTTTCAGATAAATGCCGTTATATATTTTAGTAATAGACTACATTTTAGGTATCATTATGTGGACTTTAATTGGAAGATCTGCAATGAATATTTTTCAAAAAGAAGATTCTGAATTCTTTTTTATGAAAGTATTTGTAAAATACACAAATCCAATTATTAAAATTTTTAAATTCATAACTCCTAGTTTTATTATAGGACCATTAGTTCCACTTTATGTAGCTTGGTTTTTTTATATGTTTAGATTTTATTTAATGCCTTATTTAATGGGTTATTCTGTTATGGGAATGTTATCATTTCCATTAGAAAGTGAAATAGCTGCAGAAATTTATAAAATATTTGGTAAATAGTAATTCAAATATATTCAAAAATTGATAGTACTAGTTTTTAGTTATTAATGAAAAATATACAAATTTCGCCTTCAATACTTTCTGCAGATTTTAGCCAATTAGGTAAGGAAATTAAAAGATTAGAAGATGGTGGCGCTGACTTAATTCATGTCGATGTAATGGATGGACATTTTGTTCCCAATATTACAATTGGTCCCCCAGTGATAAAAACACTTAGAAATTATACAAAATTACCTTTTGATGTACATTTAATGATCTCACCAGTTCATAAATATATAAAAAATTTTGCTGAAGCAGGATCTGATATAATAACAATTCACCCTGAAGCAACCAACAATTTGATTGAGTCGATTAAACTTATAAAACAATTAAAGAAAAAAGTAGGTATATCTTTAAATCCAAATACAGAAATAAGTCTCATTGAAAAGTTATTAAAAGAAATAGATTTAGTTTTAATTATGAGTGTATATCCCGGTTTTGGTGGTCAAAAATTTATACCAGAAGTAATTGAAAAAATCAAAAAACTTTATCAAGTAAAAAAAGATAATAACTTAAAATTTGATATTGAGGTTGATGGTGGAATAAATTTCTCTAATTCAAAAGAGGTTATATCAGCGGGAGCAAATATATTAGTTTCTGGAACAACAATATTCAAAGAAAACAATGGTGATATTAAAAAAAATATAGAAACTCTAAAATCAATGTAAGATGTATTTAAAAAATTCTTTAATTTTAATAAATGAATTTTTTTACTACACTAAAAATCAAATAAGAAATTTATACTTAAAATCAAGGTTTTATAATAATAAAATTTCAAAAATTGAAATAAGTAATATTACATATAGACCAAGTCTAAGTATTTTAAGCTGCTTGGTTAAATATGATAAAAAAAAAATTAAAATTGAAGAATTAGATAAAGATAACATTTGGGAGAGTGAATTATTAAGTAGTAATAACCTGAATAAACTAAATAATTTTTATTGGTTATTTAGTATTGATTTAAAATCTTCTCCAAGTATTACACAATCAATAATTATTAAATGGATTGAAAAAAATCAAAGTTATAATTCATTAACATGGCAAACAGATATTTTATCAAAGAGAATAATATCTTGGATTGCAAACTCTAAATTATCTTATGATGAAAGTGATACTAAATATAAAAACAAATTTAATTTTTCTTTAAATAAACAGGTTAATCATTTAATAAATGAAATAAGCAAATCTCAATCTGTTAATGATAAATTATTAGGCTGTATAGCAATAATAATTACAGGATTATCATACGCAAATGAAAAATATTTAAATTATGGATTAGAATTACTAAGAAAAATTATTACTAATTCTTTTGACGATGAGTATTTTCCTAAAACAAGAAGTATCAGGCAATTAAATTTTTATTTAAAATATTTTGTTCTTGTTAGAGAATTATTAAAGGAGTCATTTAACGATATACCTGAGTACCTTGATGAAATAATTTTCTATCTAGGAAAATCTTATTCTGTTTTTTCTAAAATCGAACAAAGTTTACTATTCAATGGGAATCATCAAAATGATTTAAAGGAATTTAATAAATATCTTTCACTTCATAAATATAAGTTTGAAAATTCAAATAATGAAGTAGGAGGATATGCCATTTTAAAAAACAAAAATTGTATTCTTGCAATGGATGTTGGAAATTCACCCCAAAAAACCTTTTCACACAACTATCAAAGCGGAGCTCTTTCATTTGAATTCTTCTACAAGGATAAAAAACTTATTTCAAATTCTGGTTACTTTCAGGATTATAAAAACAAATTAAATCTAATTTCAAAATCTACTGCTGCTCATTCAGCACTTATAATTGATAATCATTCAAGTTGTTCATTTAGAAACAATGGAAACTATAAAACTTTAGAAAACGGTTTGAAAATTAGTGATAAAAATATTGTTAATGAAAAAAACTATTGGTTAATTAAAGCGTCTCATAATGGCTTTTTAAAAAAATTTGGAATTTTATATGAAAGATCTTTAGAATATTTCGTTGAAAAAAATAAATTGATAGGAACCGATAAAATAATTTCAAAAAACAAGTTAGAAACGAAAAAATATGATATTAGATTTCATATGGAACCAGGTGTTAAATTAACAAAAACTCTAGATAACAAAACTATACTAATTGAAATTGAAAATTCTGGATGGAAATTTTCAACTAGCTGCGAGATAATAAATATTGAATCGGGTATATATTTCGGTAATAAAAATGTAACTAGTGAAAACCAAAATATATGTTTATCAGGTAAAATAAAAGATATAACTCAGGAAATTAAATGGGCATTCGAAAAAATACAATAAAAATTAAAACTGCTTTAATTTCATTGTCAGATAAATCCAATTTAAGGCCATTATTAAATTTACTAAAAAAATATAAAATCAAAATAATAAGCTCAGGTGGCACATACAAAAAAATCAAAAGTATGGGTTTTAAATGCCTAGAAGTATCTAAATTTACAAATTCAAAAGAGCTGCTTGATGGAAGGGTAAAAACATTGCATCCAAAAATTCATTCTGGGATTTTGAGTGTTAGGCAGAATAAAAAACATCAAAAAGAAATGAAAATTAACAATTATGAAAATATAGATCTAGTTATTATAAATTTTTATCCATTTGAAAAAGTTTTATTAAGTAATTCTGGTCACAAAAATATAATTGAAAATATAGATATTGGAGGACCAACAATGGTTAGAGCTGCTGCAAAAAATTATAATGATGTGGTTATCCTAAGTAACACAAGACAGTATGAAAATTTAACCATTGAATTAAATAAAAATAGAGGTTCAACGAATTTAAAATTTAGAGAAAAATTAGCTGAAGAAGCATTTATGGAAACAGCATATTATGAATCAAAAATTTTTAATTATTTCAATCAGAAGTCCAAAAACCTTTTTCCAATTAAGAATATTTTTTCTGGAAAATTAGTTGAGAAGACAAGATATGGGGAAAACCCTCATCAAAAAGGAGCAATATATTCACAAAATAACAAACAAGAAATTATTCAAATCAGTGGAAAACAGCTCAGTTACAACAACTATAACGATCTTTATTCCGCCCTAAGTATATCTAAAACTCTACCAAAAAATAAGGGTGTGGCAATAATTAAACATGCTAATCCTTGTGGAGTTTCCATTAATATAAACAAAGTCAAATCATTTAAAGAGGCTTTAGAAAGTGACCCAATTAGTGCTTATGGTGGTATTATATCATGTAACTTTAAATTAAATATTAGTTTAGCTAAAGAAATCAATAAAATATTTTTTGAGGTTATAGTTGCAAATGGGTTTGACAAAAAATCAGTCAAACTTTTAAAAAAGAAAAAAAACCTAAGGCTAATTGATTCTAGTAAAGTAGAAAAAAATTTTAAATTTAATTTTATAAATAAATTTAATTCTATTTTGGTTCAAGATCCAGATACTCAACATTTTTCTAGGCAAGATTTTAAAATTGTATCAAAATTAAAACCTACAAATAAAACTTTAAACAAACTTATTTTTGCATTTAATATATGCAGAAGTGTAAAATCGAATGCGATAGTCATTACGAAAGATTATAAGACAATAGGCATAGGTTCTGGTCAACCAAGTAGGTTAGATAGTTGCAAAATTGCAATTGATAAAATGAAAAAGTTTCAGAAAATAAGCGATAGTGACGAAATCTTAGCAGCTTCTGATGCGTTTTTCCCTTTTGTGGATGGTATAGAAAAATTGGTACAAGCAGGAATTTCAGCAGTTATTCAACCTTCGGGTTCAAAAAATGATAAAGAAATTATTAAATTTGCTAACCAAACAAATACTATTTTAGTATTTTCCAAAACAAGACACTTTAATCACTAATCAATTTATTTTATCAATTTTAGCAGCTAAAATAAAATCACTCTCAGCAAGACCTTTAATTGCATGTGTAAATATTTTAATTCTTGCATAACCCCAGCCAAACCATAAATCGGGATGATGTCCTTCTGCTTCAGCAATCTTACCAACTTTATTAACAAATTCTTGACTTTGTAAAAAGTCATCAAATTTGAAATTTTTTATTAAATGAAATCCATCAATTTTATCTTCAATGACTTCCCATCCATCAACTTGTTTTAAGTACTTATGAATTTCTTCTGTATTGAAAGGTGGGATATTTCCTTCACATGGTACACATTTTTTACTTGCTAGATCACTCATAATACAATTCCTATAATGGAGCGGGCAATGGGACTTGAACCCACGACCTTCTCGTTGGCAACGAGACGCTCTACCACTGAGCTATGCCCGCTTGTTAAGAAAACATTATAGTTAGGGGTTTTTATAAATGCAAGCGATAAGAAAAATATTAAAATTGAACTTGAGGTGTGCAAAGAGTGTGCCAAGGATTTTTGATTAAATATTAGATACCTCCACAGTTCATTCCAACATAAGCAACCATACCTATACCCCAGAAAGAACCCCAAATAAAACCTCCAATTATATAATGTAATTTTTTAATAGAAATGAATAACCCAATCCAATTTGGAAGTATAAAAAAAGTAAATGTAGATAACAGAACAGTTAAAATAGTGTGTGAACAAGCTTCAGATATTAAAAAAGTTATATACATTCCAACAAACCCACGGGATAGGCAAAAAATATCCGATACTTATTAGGTATGTATTGAAAAGTTTTTTCATAAAAATATTATATCTCACTGTGGCGTGAGTATGTCGAAAACTTACGTTAGATAAAAAAGATTAGAATTATATTTATGTTAATTAGTATTTGACTTTAAAAACTATAGAGTTGTAGATGTTATCAAATTCATCTGCAACATATGTGCCACCAGCTGATGTAGTACCACTTCCTCCCTCTACTTCACCGAAATTTGATCTTTTAAGAATAATCTCATAATTATCAGATCCAAAACCTAGCATAAATTGATATCCAAATTGAAAAGTTTTTTCATCACCATTAAAAGTTGTACTTCCTGACTTATAGCTTGTATCCACAGTCGTGTATCCAATTCCAACACCACCTCCTAATATACCATAAAAATCTGCTTCACCTGGGGTAGCCATTACATTCAACATTGAAGAAAAAGTTGACACATCAACAGTGACATCAGAAGTTAATTTTTGTGTTACTTCCGAATAATAACTTAACTCACCCTCGATTGCAGTTCCATCTGATTTTTGCCCGCTGAAAAAACCTATTACAAATCCATTATCTTCTGGGTCACTAAAATATGTAGTTCCACCTGAGTCATGAGGATCTTCTGCAATATGTTTTGTATAACCGAAAGAAAATCCTGAATAATCCTCTGCAAACGAATTACCTAAGGTTAAAATAAGAAATATTATTAGTTTAAATAGTGTTTTCATATGTATTTTTTACAAGGTTTATTTTTTTATTTCAAGTAAAATTAATATTTAATATTACGTTTATATTCTAATATGAATTTTTTTAATTAAGATAGACTGCAATTTTATGATATCAAAAATTTACATATATAATTAAGTGACAGAGTTAAATAAGCTTTCAAAATTTGTCACAGTTATTAATGAAATCAAGAATAAAAGATATGATTTTGCTTTAAAATTACTCTCAAAAATCAATACAAATTCTAATGATAGATATATAGAAAATAAATTATATGGATCGATATACTTTAAAAAAAAGGAATGGTTAAAATCTCTAACCTATTTTAATAAGTTATTAAAAACTGATGAAAAAGATCTAGTTATTTTAAATAATACTGGAGTAGCATTATTCAACCTTGGAAGACTAAATGAATCTTTAAAATTTTTTCAAAAAATATCTATTCTTGAAGACAAGTCAGTTAATGCATTTGTAAATCTTGGCATCATCTATAAAAATTTAGGATTCTATAGCAAAGCAATTGAAAATTTTGTTAAAGCATTAGAAATCGAAAATAGTAATGATTCCGTCAAACAAAATTTGATTGATATATTTAATTATTACATTCCAAGGAAAATTAATCATAATCTGTTAGAAATAAATAGAGAGATAATAAATTTAAATAAAAATTATAAATTTGAAAGTTTAATAGAATTAGATTTTATTAGGAATAATTTAAACAAAATTAAAAGTTTAAATTTAAACTATAAAGAGACACAGATATTTAGACGTAATAAGATTAATTTAAATTGTGATAGACATTTTAAGGTATTTAATAAATTTAAAATAATTCCAAAATATTGTTTCAACTGTTACAAAATTCAAATTGATATGGAAGACGTGATAAATCTAATTAAGTTATTTTTTATTTTTAATAATATTAAATTAGAAAATAATAATATTAGAAAATGCATTGTAGAAACTAGAGAAAATGTAGTTGGAAATTACAAGGGATATATTTTTTGTACTGGATTGGATGAGGCTAAAAAGTTATTAGCTGTAATTTCTAGTGAGATAAATAAGTCAGGATTATACATTAAAGAGATCAAAATTAAGCATGGTTGTACAGAATATTATAAAGAATATCCTGAATTTGAAAATATTAATTATGACAGTGAACAAAAATTCAAATATCGAAAGGAATGGAACGAAAAAGAAAATTTAATTGATAACACAATTCAAATAAGAAAAAAAATTGATGAAAAAATTGTAGGACCAACATTAAACCAAATTAGTCTGCCAGATATACTTATTATTAGAAATTGGATTGCATACGCAAAATTAATAAATGATAAATCCTCTGATGAAATATTTGAACAAGATGTTAAATCAAATTATATAAGTGACAAGATTACTAATCAAATAAATTTAAGAAATAAATAATTATGTTTTTTCTAAGAGAAAATAATATTTTTCATATTTAGATTGATTATTTTTATTTATCTCTCTTCTGATTTGAGATGAACTAAGCGTTTTAGAAAATAAATCTTTTCTTTTGTAGAAATTTAAAACATTCTCTCTCCAATTTAGCTTACAGAATTTATAAATATTTTTTGAAAATTTTTCTGGATTAATTGTAAATTTGTCAAGATCTATCTCTAATATCTTATTTGGAAATTTTGCTTTATAATAAGATATAGCACTATGATAATTTGAAATATAACTTATTATAGTTTTTAAAGACAAAGTCCATGATAATTCTGGCAACATTGAAAAGTATATAGATAGGATTGCGTCATTTAAATTTCTTTTAGAATGTATAAATTTTGCATTTGGAAATATCTTGAGGATAATATCAATATTAAAAACGTTTTCTAAGGATTTATCCAAAAATATTATCTTATTATCTTGTAAATTATTTATGCCATATCTTTCCTCTATTGAAACTTCTATTAAATTCAAATCGATATCTATCTCAGACTCATTAACGGCAAATTCTTTATTAAATACTTTATTTTTAATCTGATCAAATATAGCCATATTAAAATAATTACATTCTCCATATGTTCTTACTTTTATTTCTCCAGATGATATCAAAGACTCAATAAGTGTTGAGCCAGATCTTGGTAACCCAATAATAAAAATAGGTTTTACATCCTCATATTTTTTGGACGGGTTAGTCAGATTTATTTTATTGTAAAAATTTTTTAAAACGTTGTCATAATAAAATTGAGATTGTTTGTTGTACAAAATATTCGAGTCAAAAGATTGTTTATGATATTCTTTTAAAAAATATAATTCTCTTTCTATATTTTTATTTTTTTTTTCTTTTTTTGAAAGTAAAAAGTTAATTATACTTTTATCCTTAAGATTTGTTTTGCTATTGTTTAAAACTTTTTCAAGGTGATTAAAATCTTTGATCTGCAGTAATTTTTCAGATAAAGAAAATAAACCATAATATGCGTAAACATAGTCATTATTTATTTTTAATAATTTTTTAAAATATTTCTCAGAATTTTTTTTGTCACCAATATTTAAGAACAAAATTGCTAAATTAAGAAGACATCCAACTGAATTTTTTTTATATTCTAAATACTTTTTGTAAAATTTAATTCCGTTTTTAAAATCATACAATTCAGAATAAATTCTTCCTAAATAAAAATTTAAATCTTGATTATAAGGATCTAATTTCATTAAATAATCAAATAATTTTAAAGCTTGAGGGAATTTTTTTTGTTTTATGAGATTTTGTCCAGTTGTCAGATCCATGTTTTATAATATATTCTAAGACTAAATATGAATATACAAGAATTACCCAAAACAATACCAGTTTTTCCGTTATCTAATTTTATAATGTTCCCTGGTACAACTGTTCCATTAAATATTTTTGAACCAAGATACCTTCAAATGGTTAATGATACTATGAAAAAACATAGAATGATTGGTATGATACAACCCAAAAAAACTGGAGTGTTAAAAAAGCCAGATCTATATGAAGTTGGGTGCGTTGGAAAAATTACGAGCTTTAATGAAACAGAAGATGGAAGAATTCTAATAATATTAAATGGAATATGCAGGTTTAAAATAGATTCAGAGATTGAAAATAGTAAACTTTATCGCGAATGTAATGTTCAATATAGTAATTTTTCTAAGGATATTTCTTTGAATAGCAATGACGTAAATTTTTCTGATTTGAATATTATAATGAATAACATGAAAAAGTTTTTTAAGAAACAGGGGTATGTTGTAAATCTTAAGGATTTAGAAAAAAAAGATATGAGCCAAACTCTTAATGATCTTTCGATGGCCTCACCATTCTCGTTAGAAGAAAAACAAATTCTTTTGGAAAGTCTTGATATAAATATAAGAAAGGAGAAAATGGAACAAATTTTAAATAACTATATTAAGGATGAATTTGAGAATACTACTCTTCAATAATTTATAAATTAAAACCTTTGTCAGACAAAATATTAGAATAATTTTTAAAAACAGAATTTTTGTTTAAAATTTTAAACAACGGTGTTGAAATTGAATTATTAATATTGTTATCAAATCTAAAAAATTCATATATACCATCAATAGCTTTTCCATAAAGGTAATTTAGATGCCTAGTTGTGTCCTGAAAATCTTCAGCAACAGAAATGTCTATCGGAAGTCCAAGTGATATTTTTTTATCAACTATTTTTGAAATAATTTGAATATCTCTGATCGTCATGTTAAATCCTTGTCCTGCCAGAGGATGTATACGATGTATTAAATCCCCAAAAGCGAGGATATTATTATGAGTATAATTTCTTAGCATTTCAAAACCCAAATTAAATTTTTCTATTTTGCTAGTATGTGTTAATGAATAAAAAGAATTATATTTTTTAAATATATCTAGGATTTTTTCATCACTTATTTTTTCACCTTTGTAAGAAAAGACTATTGAAGTTTTTGTATTAGACAGCGGAAGGAACGCCAATGGTCCAAATTTTGTAAAAACCTGTAAAGCTGTATCGTTATTTTTACGTTGATGATTTATTAGAAATGTATGCGCTGTACTATTATAATTTTTTTTTATTTTATTTGTAAAAAATCTTTTAGAGATTAGATTATTATTTTCACTATTAATAACTAAATCATAGTTTATAATTTTTTTGAAAATGGTTGGTCTGGAATTATTTATATTAACTAATTTTGCAAATTTCGATTTTCTCACTTTTTTTAAAAAAAATTCAAATAGTTTTGAGTAGTTTATTAAATTAAAAACTTCTTTATTTTTTTTTTTGAAATTTATTATTTCTTTAGATTGAGAGTCTTGAGTAAAAATTTTAATTTCTTTACTTTTCCAAGGTATGACATTCAAATTTGTTGAATATTTTAAATAATTAAAATTTTCACTCGAAAGAGCTATTGTTCTATTTGTTTTAATTTTTTGAATTTTTTTATTTAAATATATGTCAACATTAAGTTTTTTTTGAACAAAAACGTCAGCGAGAATTAAATTCGTTAAATTTTGGCCTATAAGACAAATTTTCATAACAAAATAATTTTAACAATAAAAATTAAGTGATACAAAGTGACAAAAGCAGTTTGATTCATGATAATTAAAAATTATATCAATAAAATCAGCGATTTTATCATAAAGAGATTGGCGGAACTAGTAGGTATTTTTCTAGTGGCTTCTTCTATATTACTCTTTATTTCTCTAATTAGCTATTCCCCAGAAGATCCAAATTTTATATTTCCTGAAAATCAGGACATAAAAAATATTTTAGGATTTAGAGGTAGTTTCATTGCTGATATATTTTTTCAGTCGATTGGAATTATTTCTCTTTTAATTCCTTTTTCTCTTTTATTTACTGGTCTCACGATTACAATTAATAAAAATTTGATAATTATAATCGAAAATATTTTTTTTATAATTCTTTATACTATTGCTGCATCATTTTTCTTTGGAATTTTTCATAAGGATACCTATTGGTTAATAATTTACGGAAATGATGGTTTCGTTGGTGATGTAATGTCCGAGACTGTTATCGCAGACCTTCTAAACATTAACAAAACTGTGAGTTATTACTTATTAATATTTATCATCTCATTATTTTTTTTATTAAGCAGTAATTTTAAAATTTCATATATTTTTAGTTTCTCCATTTTGATAATGAATTTATTTTCATCAAAAAAGAAGATTGCTGTAAATCAAGAAAATATAACTAAAGAATTTATTAATATTGAAACTCCTAAGGAACCCCCCATTCAAGATGATTTATTTAAAAGTAATAAATCAAATTTGAATGATGTGAAAATCAAATTACCTTTAATTGATTTTTTGAAAAAACCAGAAAAAAACTCTAATAAAAAAGAAGATATAAAAATAAATGCTGAAGGATTAGAAAAAATACTTCTTGATTTTGGCGTTGAAGGAAAAATAAAAAAAATAAACCATGGACCGGTTGTCTCTCTAAACGAGTTTGAACCTGCGGCTGGAGTAAAAGTTTCAAAAATAATTAATTTAGCTGAAGATATAGCTAGAAACACAAGTTCAGAATCTGCAAGAATAGCAACAATTCCTGGGAGTAATACTGTTGGTATTGAATTACCAAAGATATCAAGGGAAAATGTTTTTTTAAGAGAAATAATCTCAGATAAGAATTTCAAAAAAAGAGAAATAAAATTACCAATTGCTCTTGGTAAAAATATATCTGGAGAGCCGATAACTAGTGACTTAAGTTTGATGCCTCATTTATTAATAGCTGGTACAACTGGCTCAGGAAAATCAGTATGCATCAACACAATTATATTATCACTAATTTATAAACATACACCTGACATCTGTAAGTTCATTTTGATCGATCCAAAAATGTTAGAACTTTCAACTTATGAAGGAATTCCTCATTTGTTATGTCCGGTTATTACAGAGGCAAAAAAGGCAGCCTCTGTTTTGGGTTGGGTAGTTAAAGAAATGGAAAGTAGATATAGGTTAATGACAAAAGTGGGGGTAAGGAACATTGATGGATACAATGAAAAACACAAAGTTAAGATGCCCTATATTGTAGTAATTGTTGACGAAATGTCAGATCTTATGTTAGTGGCAGGTAAAGAGATTGAAAACTATATTCAAAAATTATCACAAATGGCTAGAGCCGCTGGAATTCATATAATAATGGCCACGCAGAGGCCAAGTGTAGACGTAATAACTGGAACGATAAAAGCTAATTTTCCTACTCGTATTTCATTCCAAGTGACCTCTAAAATTGATAGTAGAACAATTTTAGGTGAACAAGGAGCTGAGCAACTCTTAGGGAAAGGAGACATGTTATATATGTCTTCAGCAAACAGAATAACAAGAATACATGCGCCCTACGTTTCAGAAATAGAAATAGATAAAGTAAATAACTTTTTGAGAAATCAGGCAGAGCCAGATTATGTTGATGAAATTTTGAATTTTGCTGACGAGAGAGAAATTGGTGAAAAAAATAAGGATAGTTCTGATACTGATGAATTATATAGTGAAGCTTTGGAAATAATTAAATCAGAAAGAAAAGCTTCTACCTCTTTTTTACAAAGAAAATTACAAATTGGATATAATAGAGCTGCAAGAATCATTGATCAAATGGAGGCAAATGGTGAGGTTAGTAAGGCTAATCACGTAGGCAAAAGAGAAGTTTTAAAGTAGTGAAATATATAATTTTTATTTTAATATTTTTTTATCCATTAAATATTTTTGCATCATCAAAGCAATTAATAAAAGACAAATTAGAGGAGACAGAAAATATATCCTTTAAATTCATACAAAAAATTGGAGAAAAGATTGAACAAGGAGAATGTATAATTTCTTATCCAAAAAAAATTTTATGTAAATACGATGATATTTATAATAAAATTTTAGTATCAAATGGAAGATCCTTGGTGATTAATAGTAAAAAGGTTAAAAATTATTTAAGATACCAGCTTAAAGACACCCCTCTTAATTTAATTTTAGATAAACAATTTCTACTAAAGGAAATAGAACAAGTTGAAATAGTCGGAGAAAATGATGATACATTTTCTTTTGAAATTATACATAATAATAATTTATTAAATATTTTTTTTGATAAACAAAATTATGAAATAAAAGGATGGACAACAACTGATATTTATCAAAACAGAGTTGAAACTAGGTTATTCAATATACATATAAATATAATGATTGATGAAAATTTATTTAGAATTCAAAAATATATTAACTAATATCCAAATTTATAGTTTCAGATTTAAAAATTTTCATACCTCTTCCCAAATAATTTTTTAAAGCATGTTTGTGATCTAAAGAGCATGTATGAAGCCATACTTTTTTAGTCTTTTTTCTAAATCCTAACTTCAGAGCTTCCGTTAAGAGATATTTTCCATAATTTTTTCCGATGTATTGATCTAAAATACCAAAGTAAGCGACTTCACATTTATTGGTCTCAGGATGGAATAAGAGCTCGAAAAAACCAACTAAATTATGGTTTTCTCTCAATATATATGTTTCTAAATTAGAATTATTTGTATAACTCATCCATTTCTCATCATCCCAAGCAAGGCGATCAATCCAACGATAGCTTTTTCCAATCTGCTTGTAAAAAAATTTATTTATTTGAAAATCTGGAGGATTTTTCATTTCAATTTTACAATTAATTTTTGGTTCAGATGAATTAATTTCATTAATAGAATTAATTTCCAGATATTTTCTATCAACTTTGGTTATCACGAAACCATTTTTCCAACTTTTTCACCACCAAATAAATGAAAATGTAAATGTGGTACTTCTTGGCCGCCATCGTCACTAATATTAGCAAGAGCCCTATACCCCTTACCGTCAATTGATGAAATTCCTAATTTTTTTGAAACCGTTGTTATGCCTTTCATTAAACCTACAATTTCGTCATTTGATGCATTTGAACTGAAATCATCTAAATCAATATATTTTCCTTTTGGAATTACTAAAGCATGAATTTTTTTTTGAGGGTTAATATCATAAAAAGATAAAACATAATCATCCTCATAAATTTTATTACAAGGAATTTCTCCTCTTAAGATTTTTGCAAAAATATTGTTATCATCATATTTCATAAAGCTATTTTTAATTTTCTAATCAGACCATTTTACTTCATCATAAACAAGTTCATTACTGTCTATATACGTTGAAAATGTACAGTAACCCCCAGATTTACTCAATATATAGGTTCTACCTTCTTTGCCATAATTACAACAAGCACCACCCCAGGCTTGATTATCCTGATCTTTAGATTTTGCAACAGAATCTGCATAAGGACTTTTAATTTCTTTAAAATGATGCTGAAAAGCTGGGCAATCAAAAGCTAAATTTTTTTGGGTAAAATTTTTGGATGCCCCTCCGTTAATTATTCTATTTATGCTTCCATTAATTTCGTATTCAACAACTAAAGTTGTAAACTGTTTCACCATTAACTTATGATTTTGTTTAGCAACATTTTTTTTCGCACCAGATGTATAACCACTATAAGCAACAACTCCAACAGCAGCTAAAATTCCAATTATTGCAACAACCACTAAAAGTTCAATTAAAGTAAAACCGTTTTTTTTTAACACTTTAAAGACCACTTATGTCAATATCACCACTACAAACGTGGTTTGGAATACTACATTCAGTTCCTGAGCAAGGAGTTTTAACACAAGTCCAAACTTTAATTGTTGTTCCAGGAGATCTCAGCCTATTATATCCAACATCTGTATCGTTAATAATGTTTCCACCATGAGAAACTGGAGGTAATGAAGTGTAAGGATTTTTAAAATTTTTATTCAAAACTTTTACGGCTGTTTGCGCTACATCATTTTTCCAGTTAGATGTGCCACTTTTTGAGCAATCTAATTCTCCATCCATAGCTGTACTCTCACCTATTGAACACTTTAATACTTCTGTAGTTATATATTTAACCACTGCTTGATGATTTGAATTAGTCGCTGATTTCTTTGCTCCACTAGTATATCCACTATAGGCAACAACACCAACTGCAGCTAAGATGCCAATAATTGCTACAACGACAAGTAATTCAATTAAAGTAAAACCTTTAGACTGCATAACTATTTTAAACTTACATCTATATCATTACTGATAGAGTCATCTGATCCACAACCATCTTTAAAACAAGCTCTCAATTGTAACTTTGTTCCATTGGTGCTTATGCTGACCTGACCAGGGGTGAAGCCTGTTCGAGATCTAATGCATGGAAGAGAAGTATCATACGGGTTTCGATATGTTTTTAATACACCTTCATCTATTCCTGGCGTGACCGAACCTCTTAAAGATCTTACATTAGCAAGAGCCTGCATTATATTAAATGCCCCTGTTGCCGTATTATAACCTGAGCAGCTTAATTCTCCATCCATTACATTGGGATTTCCAAGCTGACAAAGTAATAACTCTGTTTCAATATATTTAACCACAGAAGTATAGCAGCTTCTCGAGGCTGAAGCTTTTGCGCCACTTGTATAACCACTATAAGCAACAACACCAACTGCAGCTAAGATACCTATTATTGCTACTACAACAAGCAGTTCTATTAAAGTGAAACCATTGCGCTTCATTTTGAGAACATATTCTATTAAATTTTATAAAATTTTGCATTGTTAAAATATATGCAACTAATAAGATCAATTTTAAAAAAAAGAGAGGAAAAATGAATAAATTTAAGTCAATTTATAAAGCTATTATTAGCTTAACATTTATTTTTTCATTTGTTCTTACTTCAACAGCTGCTTTTTCAGAAATAGTGGGACGATTATCTGTTCACTGGAGTCCGAAGCACCACAGTGCAAAACATGCTCAAATTTTTGCAGATGAAGTAAATAAAAGAGCAAAAGGGAAATTAAAAATCGAAGTTTATCCATCTAAACAATTATTTGGAATTAGAGAAGTAATGGGAGCGGTAACTTCTGGTGCAGTTGAACTTGGAGGAATTGTTGGAGTGGTAAGTTTTCCACCAATAAACAAAAACTTTAATGTTGCTTCATTCCCAGGATTATTTAATTCATGGGAACAACAAAGAGGTTTTTTTCAAAATTCACCTAAAGGAAAAGAAATTTGGGGTGAATTAACAAAAAAAACTAATTCTACATTAGTAATGTATAACCCAGTTGGGCCTGTAATGACTTTTTCAAGCGCAAAAGAGTTAACGGGTATAGATGCTATGAAAGGTCTGAAGGCTAGAAGACTTTTAAAAAGTGAAGAGCCTATGTGGGATGCTTTAGGAGCAAACAGAGTATCGTTGCCTACAGGTGAAGTTTACACTTCTTTACAAACTGGAATGATTGATACGATAAATAGTCCTCCAGGAAGTATCGAAGCATATAGCTGGTGGGAGTTTTTAAAATACGCTCAAAAGCCTTATCAATATTATGCTGATGCATATATTATGGCAAACTCAACTTGGTTTAATAGTCTATCTCCAGACTTACAAAAAATCATAATGGATGTTGGAAAAGAAATTGGAAAAAGATCAACTGACTTAATTATGGATACTGGAGAAAGTACTCTTAAAAAATTCCAAGAAAGAGGTGGGGTTGTTACTACACTTTCAGGAGCTGAAAAAGCTAAGTTTGATAAGCTTATGAAAGATGAAGTAATGCCAGCAATGGCTAAAATGATTGATGCTGATGCCTTAGAGGCAGCACAAGCATATGCTAAAAGTAATTAGAAGAAGTTAAACTTTTTCTATAAAGATTATGAGGGCATTGCGAGCTATTAATAATTTGCTAGCAAAAGCTGCAATTTCGCTCGCAATGTTCATCGTCTTTTTAATGGTGGCAGCTTTAGCTTTGAGCGCCACAACAAGATTTATCACAGGTACAGGATTTGCTTGGTTTATTGAATTACCACCTGTAATGGTTAGTTGGTTAGTATTTCCATTATTAGGTCCTTTATTAAAACAAGGACAACATATTAAAGTAGATTTTTTAAGTCACTATTTATCTGAAAGATCAAAAAATATTATTGGAACAATCGTAAATTTAATAGCTCTCATTTCGGCATGTGTCTTCTTTAAAGCAGGAGTTGATGCAACCACAATGTATTACAATTTAGGACAAATGATGGAATTGGAAATTAATATTCCCATTTGGTGGATGTTTTTAGCATTTCCAGTTGGCTTTTTAATTTTAGCATTAACTTCATTAGAGCTTATTTTAGATAATTTAAAAAAACTTTTAGGGAGAGAATAAATGTTTGGATTGGCTTTTATTATTTCTCTTATAACATTAGTTATTTCCGTTCCAATTTTTTTAGTATTTGGTTTAGGAAGTTCATTAGCTGCAATTGCAGGATTGAGTTTACCTTGGTCGGTTTTGATTCAAGTTTCATTTGGCGCATTAACTAAACATGTTCTAATCGCTGTTCCATTATTTATTTTTACTGGAATGGCTATGTTAAAAGGTGGAGCTGCTTCAAGATTAGTTAAGTTCACAACAACACTTGTTGGCCATTGGCCAGGTGGATTAGGTGTTGCGATGGTTATTGCGATGGGATTCTTTGCAGCTTTTTGTGGATCCATACTAGCAGCAATCACTGCTGTTGGGACGATCATGATGCCTAAAATGATCGAACAAGGTTACCCAACTCCTTTTGTTGTTGTTCTAGCAGCTTCTGCTGCTCTATTAGAGGCATTGATACCTCCTTCTAATGCAGCAATTCTATTTAGTGCTCTAACTAATGTTCCAGTCTCAAAAACTTTTGCAGCAGGCGTTATTCCGGGGCTTGTTCTACTTATTTTGATGGTCCTTCTAGTTTTATTTAAATGCAGGCATATTAGAACAGATAAAAAGGCTTCTTTTAAGGAAAGAGTAAGTTCTTTCATTGCAGCACTTCCGGCATTGATCACTCCAGTGATAATTTTGGGTGGAATTTATGCTGGAATATTAACTCCATCTGAATCTGCTGCTGTTGCAGGAGTTTATGCAGTGCTGATTGGATTTTTAATTTACCGAGAACTTACTTTTTCATCTTTAATGAGCTGTTTAAGAGAAACAGCCATCATTACAGCTGTAATTTTTGCAATTATAGCAACTGCAACATTCTTAAGTGTAGTTTTAACTTATACTCAGGCTCCTCAAAAAATTATTACATTTTTTACAGATAAAGGTGTAAGTGTAAATCTGTTCTGGATAATGCTTGGAGCAATTTGTTTAATTCTTGGAACGTTTATTGAAATTGTTCCTGTATTTTATTTAACTGTTCCAATTTTTGCGGCAATCACATTATCATTCAATCAGAGTTTACTTCATCTTTATGTGGTGTTTGTTGCATTTGCAGGAATAGGAATGATAACACCCCCTGTATGCGTTGGTATTTATACAGCTGCAGGTGTGATCAAAGAAA
The DNA here is from genome assembly GCA_902598015.1 of uncultured Pelagibacteraceae bacterium. GTDB lineage: Bacteria > Pseudomonadota > Alphaproteobacteria > Pelagibacterales > Pelagibacteraceae > Pelagibacter. Next base: position 2,045 of record CACJZT010000008.1, on the reverse strand, counting down.
ATCCAGCCAAAGCTTTCAAAGAAGTTCCTTTGTTTACAATCGTTGGAATAATTTATGGAATACTAATGATTCTATTTCCAATATTCTCAACCTGGTTACCTAGTAAATTGTAAATTATTTTTTTATTGTCCAACCATTTTTCTCTAATGCTTTAATTAAATTTTTACGCATCTGATCTCTTGATGTTTTTTGATCACCTATTTTTTCAAAGAATACAGGTTCTAATCCTCTATCTTTTTTAGATTTAAAATAGTTTTTGATTGATTGTATTATTAGTTTCATCTGCCTCCTTTAGCGTTGTGTTTAAAGTCCCAGCAAGTAGAGTTATTTTCTAAATCAGGACAATATCATCATATTAAAATCAATTTATAAAGGCAAGTTAATTCACCACGCTACAAAACCCTAAATTAGTTATTTATATTAGTTGTACTTCCAATCGTCATACCAGTCACTTTTTGAAACCGGTTCGTATTCAGTATTTAGTCTATCAATCATTTCTTGAGAATATTGCATTGTGCCTGGGGCATTGGTTTCGATGTTCTTCCAAATTTTGTCTTCTATTATTTCTTTTTTCTTTGAGTTTTTATCAAAAAAGAATTTCATATATTTAAAGTAAACTTTTTCGTGAATATTTTTAGGTATCGCTGTTTTATAATCTTTCACTTTTTTTATAAAACTGATTTGTTTTTCTGAGTTAGGTTTAATTTCGCCATTAATTAAACCTAGATAAAATGAAAAATGTTTTAATAACGTGTCAATCTCGGTTTGACCCCAACCTTCTTTTTTTAGTTCTGGTACTTCTTTCTTTAATCTTTCTATGAATGGTTTTCTATCCATTTCTTTCTACTTTTTTCTTGAACTAAGTTCATCCATTACTTCTTCAATTTTTATACCACTTTTTTCAAGATACATGATTAAGTGATATAAAACATCTGCTGCTTCATGGATTTTATTTGAGTCTTGCTCTACAGCTTCTATTAGTTCATTTATCTCTTCTAAAACCTTTTCTTTTGCTAAAGATTTATCTTCTAAAAGCCTACTAGTGTATGAACCTTCAACAGGGTTACTTTTTCGCTCTCTTGCAAGTTTTACGAGATCTTCTAAAATCTTTAACATTCTAAATCCTAACAGGTATATCTTTTGAAGCCAAATATTGCTTAGCTTCATTTACTGAATAAGTCCCATAATGGAATATAGATGCAGCTAAAACAGCACTTGCACCTGATTTTATTCCATCAACTAAATGATCTAAAGTTCCAACCCCGCCTGATGCAATAACTGGAATATTGACCATTGATGATATCTTTTGCATTAATTCAATATCATATCCAGACTGAGTTCCATCCTTATCCATAGAGGTCACTAATAACTCACCAGCACCACATTTTTCCATTTTAGACGCAAATTTTAATGCATTTATGCCAGTTGGATTTCTTCCCCCATGAGTAAAGATTTCCCATTCATCGTCTTTTCTTTTTGCATCAATTGCAACAACAATGCACTGTGATCCAAATTTTCTAGAACTATCTTCAACAACTTTTGAATTTTGAACAGCAGCTGTATTTATAGATACTTTGTCAGCCCCACAATTAAGTAATTTATTAATATCATCAATACTTCTAACACCACCACCTACTGTTAAGGGCACAAAACATTTCTTAGAAGTTTTCTCTACAACCTCGTAAATAGTATCTCTATTTTCATTTGAAGCCGTAATATCTAAAAAGCAAATTTCATCAGCACCACCATCGCTGTAAATTTTTGCTTGTTCAACCGGATCACCTGCGTCTTTAAGATCTACAAAGTTAATACCTTTTACAACTCGACCATTTTTAACATCTAAACAAGGTATAATTCTATTTTTAAGCATCTATTTCTTTTGCAAGTTCATCTAGCTTTATATCTCCGTCATATATAGCTTTCCCGACTATTATACCTTCGATATTATTTAATTTTTTTGCTTTTTTAATATCATCAATTGATGAAACGCCGCCAGATATAACTATTGGGCAATTTGAAATATCTGCCACTTTTTGTGTTTCTTC
>CACJZT010000007.1 GCA_902598015.1 uncultured Pelagibacteraceae bacterium | reverse complement strand
TTTAACAAATTATGCAGAACAAAATAATATTAATTATGTTCTAGAAAAAAAAAATGTACTTGTGGGTATGAAATCACTTGATATTACAAGCCAAGTCTTAAAAAAACTTAACGAATACACAAAGAAACAAAATCTCACAAATGAAAATTAAAAATCCGTTCTTTAAAAAGATTAATGAAATAAAATTATTAAATATTTGTAAAGCATTAAATGTAAAAAATTCTGATAAAAAAACAAAAATTATTGGGATTAATGATTTAAAAAATGCAAAAAAAAATGAGATATCTTTCTTTAATTCTTTGAAATATTTATATTTATTAAAAAATACTAAGGCAAAATTTTTGATAACAAATATCAGGTATAAAAATGTGGTAAATAAATATTCAAATGCATTAATTGTAGACAATGTGTTAAAATCAGTTGGTATCTTAACAAATTTATTTTATCCAAATGCTTTAAATGATTTAATTGATTTCAACATTGATGAAAATAATATTAAAAAATATAAAAATATTAATTATGGAAAAAACGTTTTAGTAGGAAAAAACGTAAAAATAGGCAAAAACACCTCAATTGGTCATAATACTATTATTGAGTCCAACGTTGTTATTGGAAGTAATTGTTCAATTGGCAACAACATAATTATAAAAAATAGCTTAATAGGAAAAAATGTTACCATTTTGGATGGTTCAATTATTGGAAAAAAAGGTTTTGGATTTTTTCCTGATAATAAAATTAATTTTAGATATCCACATGTTGGAATGGTTATAATTAAGGATAATGCTGAAATCGGATCAAATAATACAATAGATAGAGGATCTATATCTAATACAGTTATTGGAAATAATACTTTTTTAGATAATCAAGTACATGTAGCTCATAATGTAAATATTGGTAACAACTGTATAATTACAGCTCAAGTTGGATTCGCAGGAAGTTCATTTATTGGTAATAAAGTATCGATTGGTGGTCAAGCTGGTATATCAGGTCATTTAAAAATAGGTAATAATGTTCAAATTGGCGGAGGTAGCGGAGTTATAAAAGATATACCAGACAATTCTAGAGTTATGGGTTATCCTGCTCAAGATATAAGAAATTTTTTAAAAAAAAATAAATAAGATGTCAGATAAGTTAAGTAAAGAACAAATTAAAGAATTGTTACCACATAGAGAGCCAATGCTCTTAATAGACGAATTAATAAATATAAAAAAATTACAATCTGCTACAGCAATTGTTAGAGTTAAAAAGGATAGTTTTTTTGTTCAAGGACATTTTCCTGGCGAACCAGTAATGCCTGGAGTTTTAATAGTAGAGGCTTTTGGCCAAGCTGCTGCAGCATTGACTGCCGCTGGAATAGATAAATCAACATATGAAAATAAGCTAGTCTTCTTAATGACTATAGACAAAGCTAGATTTAGAAATCCAGTAACACCCGACTGTACTTTAGAATTAAATATAGAAGCCATAAGATCACATGGTAGAGTGTGGAAATATAAAGGCGAAGCTATTGTTGATGGAAAAAAAATGGCAGATGCTCTATGGGCTGCAACAATAGTAGATAGAAAGTAATAATTAGTAGTAATTCTTGATAAGCTTTTAAAACATAATTTGTTATCTATTAATTGTGATACATCCAACATCATTAGTCGAAAATAATTCAAAAATTTCAGAAAGTGTTGAAATTGGTCCATATTGTGTAATTGGCCCAGAGGTTGAGATAGGTTCAGGTACAAAATTACATTCACATGTAAGTATAGTTGGCAAAACTAAAATTGGAAGTAACAATGAAATTTTTCCTTTTGTATCAATTGGAACACAACCTCAGGATTTAAAATATAAGGGTGAAAAAAATTCGATTATAATTGGTAATAACAACAAATTTAGAGAATATGTGAATATTAATCCTGGAACTACACTTGGGGGGACAACTACTAAATTAGGAAATAATAATCTATTAATGGTATACACTCATGTAGCTCATGACTGTAATTTAGCAAATAATATTGTTTTAGCAAATAATGTTCAAGTGGGTGGGCATGTTACAATTGAAGACAGTGCAATAGTTGGTGGTAGTTGTGCGATTCATCAATTTTCAAGAATAGGGAAATTGGCAATGATAGGTGGTATGACAGGTGTCCTTAGCGATGTGATACCATATGGTCTTTCGCTAGGAAACAGAAACAGTCTTGTTGGTCTAAATCTTATAGGGTTAAGGAGAGCTAAAATTTCTAATGGCAATATTAAATTGTTACAAAAATTTTATGAAAAAGTTTTTTATAATAAAAATTTTAGAACAAATATTGATAAGTTAGATGATAATATGAAGAACAATAGTTATATAAAAAATATTATTGATTTTATCAATGCTGATAAAAAGAGGCCAATATCTTTACCATTAATGTAATTAAAAATGAAAATAACTGATAATTTTTTAGATAATAATGACTATGATCATATTAATAAAACTTTTCACCTTTCAAATTTTCCCTGGTACTTTATGCCATTTAAGGTTCATGAAGGTGATGACAATTATCAGTTTTATCATTTGTTTGTAGCTAAAGGAAAAGTTCTTTCAAAACATTTTGAAATACTCCATCCTATTTTAAAAAAATTAAGTGTAAAAGAAATAATTAGAATAAAAGCAAATTTAACATTAAAACAAAAAGAACATATACAATCAGATATGCATATTGATTTTAAAGATTGTAAAACTGCAATTTTTTATCTTAATACAAATAATGGATACACATTATTTGATAGGGGTGATAAAATACCAAGTCAGGAAAATAGAGTTGTTGAGTTTGATTCAAATCTCAAACACTGTGCCGTAGATCATACTGATGTTAAATATAGAATTGTAATAAATTTTAATTATCTATAATGATAGGATTATTTTTTGGAGAAAATAAATTACCATTAGAAATTTTAAAGAGTCTAAAGAAAAAAAAAGTTAAATATTTCATAATTGATTTATCAAAATATAATAAATTCAAAAAATATAAAAATAGTCACTTTATTAATATTGGAAAATTTGGAGAAATTTTAGAACTAATTAAATCAAAAAAATGTAAAAAAGTTTTATTTGCAGGGAATATTATCAAACCAAGAATATCTAAATTGAAATTAGACCTTAAAGGTATTTATTATATTCCAAGAATTATAAAAGCATCAAAATTAGGGGATGCAGCAATATTAAAAGAATTGATTAAAATATTATCTGAAAACAAAATAAAAGTTATTAAATTAAACACCTATAATCCAGAATTAACTTTAACCAGGGGATGTTATACAAAATTGAAACCTAGTATTACTGATAAATTAACAATTAAAAAAGGTATTAAAATATTAAATAATTCAAATTCATTTAACCATGTTCAAGCATTAGTAATCAATAATACGAATATTGTTTCTTTAGAAAAAAGAAAAGGGACAAAGGATATGTTAAAATCAATTAGAAATAATAATCTACAGAATAAACTCTTATTAAAAATGCCTAAATCTAAGCAAGACTTACGTGTTGATTTGCCGACTATTGGTCTTGATACACTAAAAGATTGTAAAAAAGCAAATATAAAAGGAATTGTTTTAAAAGCAGGTCAAAATATATTTTTAGATAAACATGAAGGACTTAAATTTGCTAATAAAAATAATATCTTTGTGATGGCTAAATGAAAAAAATTTTTATTTTAACAGGTGAGCCATCTGGCGATAAATTAGCTGCAGAAGTCATTAAAGAATTAAAAAAATCTAAAATAAATATTGAATATCTATCTGTTGGAGGTCAACATTTAAATTCAATAGGTATTAAGTCAATATACGATCAAAAAGATATTACTTATATAGCTTTTACAGACATATTATTAAATATTTTTAAGATAAAAAGAAAAATAAATGAAACTGTAAAAAAAATTATAGATTTCAATCCTGATATTTTATTTAGTGTTGATAGTCCTGATTTTACACTTCGTGTTTCAAAAATAATTAAATTAAAAAAACCTGATATAAAAACTATTCATTTTATTGCACCTAAGGTGTGGGCATGGCGAGAGGGTAGAGTAAAAAAAATGAAAAATTTCTTAGATCACATCCTTTTGTTATTTAAGTTTGAAAAGAAATATTTTGATAAGGAAAATCTAAAAAATACATTTGTTGGTCACCCAATATTAGATAACACAAATCAAGAAAAGATAGAAATTAATGAATTATTAAAGGGAAAAATTATTTCAATTTTTCCTGGTAGTAGATTGTCTGAATTGAAGTCTCATGTGCCTATACTTATTGAGTTCATTAAAAAAATGAATGAAAAAAAAAATAATTATAATTATATTTTTCATGCTACCGAAAGTTCTAAAGAATATTTATCTCAAATTATTAAAAAAAATAATTTAGAAAATGTAGATCTTATTTCAAATGAAAATATAAAAATTGCTACAATTAAAAAATCTATTTTTGCAATTGTTAAATCTGGAACAGTTTCACTTGAAGTTTGTAAATACGGTCTACCATCAATAATAATTTATAAAATGAATTATTTAAATTTCTTTATTGCTAAGTTATTTTTAAAAATAAAATATGCAAACATGATAAATATTGTCAATAATAAAGAAATCATCCCAGAACTCTTACAAAAGGAGTGTAGCTCAGATGAAATATATAAAACAGTTAATTATTTATTAAAGAAACCCGAACTTATAGATGAACAATTACAACAAGTTAAAAAAACTATTAAAGAATTAAGATCGAACACTTCATCAAGCTATGAAGCCTCCAATGTTTTGTTATCTTATTTGAGATAATCTTTTAGACACCTCCTCTTTTCCAAGAGAACACAATATATCATATATACCTGGTCCAAACTTTGATCCTGTAAGGCATATTCTTAGTGGCTGTCCAACTCCTTTAAAATTCGTATTATTTTTTTTTATTAGGTCGCTAATTATTGGTTCTAGTGTTTCTCTAGTAAAATCTGATAGTTTATTAATATCATCACAAAATAATTTAATAATTTTAATAGCTGTTTCGTCTAAAAGTTTTTTATCTTCTTTTTCTATTTGGACCTTGTCATTTATTAAAAACTTTGAATTCTTGTAAATATCTTCCAAAGTTTTTGCTTTATTTTTTAAAAAATGTAATGAATTTTTAATTTTTTTCTGTGCTAAATCATTTATCTTTTCTTGAAAAGTTTCACAATAGGTTATTAAAAAATTAAATAGATCATTTTCGTCGATATTTTTTATATAATGTTCATTCATTGAATAAATTCTATCAATATCTAATTTTGAGGGTGATTTTCCAATTCCTTCTAAATTGAAGTATTTGATACTTTCGTCTAAATCAAAAATTTCCTTATCTTTGTATGACCATCCTAATCTCAGAAGATAGTTTCTAAGAGCAATAGGCATTATTCCAATTTTTGAATAATCATCTAGTGTTGATGCATTATCTCTTTTTGATAGTTTCTTTCCTTCAATTGTATGAATTAGCGGTATGTGAGCAAAAAATGGTACATTCCAATTCATAGCTTCATAAATCTGTATTTGTTTAAATGTATTTATTTTATGATCATCACCTCTAATTATATGTGTCATTCCCATTAAATGATCATCTGCTGATGCTGATAAATTATATGTAGGAGATCCATCTGCTCTTAATATAACAAAGTCTTCAATAGTATTATTCTCAATTTCTATGTTTCCCTGGACCAAATCTTTTAAGATAGATTTTCCTTCAATTTTACTTTTAAATCTTATTACAGGATCAATTTCTTTTGGAGCATCAGCTTCACTCTTATCTCTCCATTTTCTATTATAAATATATGGTATTTTTTTTTGTTTTGCCCTTATTTTTTGCTCTTCAATTTCTTCACTAGAACAATAGCATTTGTAAGCCAAACCTTTTTTTAACAATTCATTAGCTACATTTATATGATCGTTTATTTTATCTGATTGAATATATTCAATATCTTCATAATAAATTCCTATCCATTTTAAGGATTTAATTATTTGATTCTTGAATTCCTCTTTAGACCTTTCTTTATCGGTATCTTCTATTCTTAGATAAAATTTACCGCCTTTATTTTTTGAATAAAGCCAATTGAATAATGCGGTTCTTACTCCTCCAATGTGTAAAGGGCCAGTTGGTGACGGAGCAAATCTAGTTGCTACAGTTTTCATCAGATTTATTTAGACTATTTTAGGAAAAGTTTCTATATAAAGATACTAGAATTCCTTGAACTTTTACTCTATCAGGACCAAATATTTTAGTTTCGTAATTTCTATTTGCACTTTCTAAAGCTACGGTCTTACCTTTTCTTCTTATTCTCTTTAGCATTGCTTCATGATCGTCAATTAACGCAACAACTATTTTTCCATTTTCAGCAGTATCAGCTTTTTTCACAATTACTGTATCACCATCATTTATTCCAGCCTCAATCATAGAATCTCCTTGTACTTTAAGTCCAAAGAATTCTCCATTTTTCTCAATATTGGAAGGCAAAGGTATTCTAGAAACTTCATTTTGAATTGCTTCTACAGGTGTGCCCGCAGCAATTTTACCTAATACAGGTATTTCATTTTCATCTGAATTATTTCGATTTGAACTTTCATCAAGTCCACCTCTAATTACACTTGGTGAAAAACTATTGTAAATATCATTCGCTGAAGCTGTTTCAGGTAACTTAATGACTTCCAAAGCTCTTGCTTTATGAGCCAATCTTTTAATAAAGCCTCTTTCTTCTAAAGCACTAATTAATCTATGAATTCCTGATTTAGACTTTAGATTTAATGATTCCTTCATTTCCTCATAGGAGGGAGATACGCCACTGGATCTCAACTTCTTGTTGATAAATAAAAGCAGGTTTTTTTGTTTTTTAGTTAACATAGAACAAATTGTGTACATAAATGTTCTATAAAAGTTCTATCAATTAAACAAGAGTTAAAACTATAATAAATTCAACACTTTTTTTATAAAATAGAAAAAATATTATTATTTTCTAAATTTTTTAAAATTGATTCACCTATAAGAAATGTTTTTATTTTAGTTTCTGAGGCTATTTTCAAAACGTCTTCTTTGTTTTTTATTCCGCTCTCTGAAATTAATGGTCCATTATGATTAATTAAAATATTATGAATATCATAAGTTGTATTTATATCTGTTTTTAATGTTTTTAAATTCCTATTATTTATACCTATTAGTGCATCTTTGTACTTTAGAGATTTTTTGGCCTCTTCAACAGTGTGAACTTCAACAATTACAGACATTTTAAGTTTCTCAGCTTCTTCATACAACTCATCTGCAGTTTTTTCATCAACACCAGCTAAAATTATTAAAATAGCATCAGCACCATAGCTTCTAGAAAGATGGACTTGAAATTTATCAACAAAAAAATCTTTACATAAAATTGGTAAATTTATTTTTTGTTTAATTTTACTAATATGAATTAAATTTCCCAAAAAAAAATCCTCTTCAGTTAAAATTGACAGACAAGTAACATTATTTTTTAAGTATATATTGGCAATTTCAACAGGGTTATAATTTTCAATAATTATACCAGCTGAAGGGCTGGCTTTTTTAATCTCTGCAATAATAGAGATTTTATCCTGATTTATATTATTTAGTATTTTTTCTTTAAAATTAATATAATTTTTTAGATTTATAATTTTGTCATTTAGAGAATTTATTGAAATATCTTTTTTTAAAAATTGAATTTTATTTTTTTTTTTATTAATTATTTTTTCTAATATATTCTCAGACATCTCTCAATTTTTCTAAATGTGAATATGTTTTTCCTGATAATAAATGATCTCTTGCTTTTTCATAAGCATGTTTAAAATTATCTTCTTTTTCGGATATAATTAAACCAGCTGCAGCATTTAATGATACTGCTTTTGAAAAATCATCATCATTACCTTTAAATATATCTACAATTTTTTGTGAATTAAATTTTGCGTCATTACCAACTATCTTATCGAAACCTTCAGCATTTACTTTCAATTCTTTAGGATCAATAATCATTTCGATAATTTCCCCATTTCTTAATTGTTTAACGATAGTTTTATCATATGGTGATATTTCATCTAAACCATCATTGCTATTAACAATCCAAGCAAATTTAATATTTAAATCTTTCAAAGCATTAGCAAATATATCTAGAAGTTTTTTATCAAAAACTCCTACAACTTGTTTTTCAACATTTGCTGGACTACTCAAAGGACCAATCATATTAAAAATTGTTCTCTTCCCAATTTTTTTTCTGGTTGGACCAACATATTTCATTGCGCTATGATAATTTGGAGCAAACATAAATCCAAAATGATTTTTTTTAATTTGATTTTCAATATCTTTGGGCTCCAAGTTGATATTTATATTTAATGCTTCCAAAACATCCGCAGATCCACATTTTGAAGAAACTGCTTTATTACCATGTTTTGCTACGTTAATGCTCATACTCGAAAGTAATAATGCGGAAGCAGTAGATATGTTTAGTGTATCCTTGCCATCACCACCTGTTCCACAGGTATCTATGCAGTCATCCACATTAACTTTTTTCGCTTTATTTCTAAGCACAGAGACACCACCTGCTATTTCTGTTGAAACTTCACCCTTTTTAGAGAGCAGAGTTAAAAAATTATAAATTTCATTATCGTTAGCTTTTCCATTCATCAAAATCTCAAAAGCTTCAATACTTTCCTCTAATGTTAAATTTTCACTTAATTCAAGTTTTTTTAAATATTTTTCCATTTATTTAATAAAATTTTTTAAAATTTTTAAACCATCTTTAGTCTTTATACTTTCAGGATGAAATTGTACTCCATGAACATCATAAATTCTATGTTTAACACCCATAATTATTCCATCTAAAGTCATGGCTGTAATTTCTAAATCTTTAGAGAGAGTTTTCCTATCGATCATTAAACTATGGTATCTAGTTGCCTCAAATATTTTTGGTATTCCTTTTAAAATCCCTATATTTTTTGAAATGATTTTACTTGTTTTACCATGAACCAATTCTTTAGCTTGAATAATTTTAGATCCAAATATTTGACCTATAATTTGATGACCTAAACAAACTCCAAGTATTGGAATTTTATTATACAATTCATTTACTATTGATAGACAGTTTCCAGCTTGATCAGGATTACCTGGGCCAGGTGATATCACAATTTTATTATATTTTTTCTTTAATATTTCTTTTGAATTAATTTTATCATTTCTTACAACGTCTACATTTTGACAAAACTTAGATATGTAATGATACAAATTAAATGTAAAACTATCATAGTTATCAATTAAAATTATTTTCATAATTATTCAATTGCTTTTAATAGAGCCTTTGCTTTGTTAACTGTTTCAAGATATTCGTTTTGTGGATTACTATCTGCAACTATTCCTGCACCAGATTGCACATAAAATTTCTTATTTTTAGCTACTGCGGTTCTAAGTGCAATACATGTATCAAATTCACCATTTGCTGAAAAATATCCAATTCCACCTGCATAAACTTTTCTTTTAGTTGTCTCTAGCTCATCTATTATCTCCATAGCTCTAATTTTTGGAGCCCCAGATACTGTTCCTGCTGGAAATCCAGACAACATAGTTTCAAATTTTGAGTATTTATTATTAAATACTCCTTCAACATTTGATACAATATGCATGACATGTGAGTATCTTTCTATTGAAAAACTTTCAGTCACTTTTACAGTATTAATCTTTGATACTTTTCCAGTGTCGTTTCTTCCTAAATCAAGAAGCATTAAATGTTCGGACAGCTCTTTTTTGTCATTCAGTAAATCTTTTTCAAAAAATAAATCTTGTTTTTTATTTCTCCCCCTTGGTCTTGTTCCAGCGATAGGTCTAATCGTGACTTTATTATTTCTTAACCTAACAAGTATTTCTGGACTTGCGCCAATAATCTGAAAATCTTTAAAATTAAAAAAATACATAAAAGGGGATGGGTTTGTTATCCTTAATTTTTTATAAATTTCTATTGGGTTTTTACTTAACTTGGTTTCAAATCTTTGACTTAGAACAACCTGAAATATATCTCCAATTTTAATATATTTTTTAGCCTTCTTTACATTTGATAAAAATTTTTCTTTAGAAATATTTGATTTTACTTTTGTTTTAACTTTTTTATTAATTTTATCTTGATACGAATTATTGTAATTAGACAAAAAAATTAAATTCTCAATTTGATTAATTATTTTTTCGTATCTTATTTTATAATCATTTATTTTTTCATCACAAAAAACATTAATTATAAAATATAATTTCTTTTTTATATTATCATGTATTATTAGTTCTCTTGGTCTGATAATTCTAGCATCAGGTAATTTTAAATCGTCTTTATTTTTATTAGGAATATTCTCTAGATATCTAATAATGTCATATGAAAAGTATCCTGATATTATGGAGCTAATTGAAGGTAATTCTCTAGGAATTTTAAATTTAAAACTTTCAATAACATTTTCTATATTTTTTTTTGCAGTACCTTTCAAAATTTTAACTTTATTATCGAAGTATATTTTACTTACATTATTATTAAATTCCCAAATTTTATCAGGATTTTTTCCAAAAATTGTATATCTACCTTTAATAAATCCTTTTTCTACTGACTCAAATACAAAAGCATTTCTTTCGGTAAAAAAATTATTTATTAAATTTATTATTTCTTTAGAACCATCACTATCCAAAGATAAATAGAGTATTTGGTTTAATCTTTTTTTATGATTAATCTTAAATTGTTTAAGGCTTATATTAAGCATTATTTAAAATAATCTTTTATTCGATCTATATTGTTATTAAAAATTTTAACCTCATACTTGGTGTTAAGTGATGTATCATAGGAACTATAAATATCATCGATCAAATTGATATTTGTTTTAGCTAAATATTCTTGAATATTTTCACTTGTGCTTTTTAAATTTTCATAAGTAATCTGATTAATCTTTGCTAAAAATATATTATTAGTTCTATTTGAAACCATAACAAAACTATTTTTTGGCAATTCATAAATAAGCTTTAAAGATGTCTCGTCAAATAAGTTATCATCTTTAATTGAATTAATTATTCCTGAATTTATATCTTCTTTATTTTTTACTAGATTGTCAAAGTCAGAATCATTGAAATCTTTATTTTGAATTTTTTCAAATAAATTTTTATTAAAATCAAATTTTTTCTTTAATAAAATTCTATTTTTAATTTTATCTCTGAAGGATGTATCATTTTTATTTGGTAGCAAATTATTAATCTTAGTAATCTGATATAGTAAAAAGAAATTGTCTTTATCTTTTAAAACTATTTCTTTTTTTTCTTTATTTTCATAAATTTCTTTAAATACATCGTCCTCATTCGCGAACTTAAAATTGTTTCTTTTTTGCAATTTTATTTCATTTTTTCTAGCGATATCTTCTAAAGAAACTTCATTTAATATATCATTTTCTATTTCATCAATTTTTTTGTAAAAATCTTCATTAAATTCGTTGATTTCAATTAGATTTGAGGGTTCAACTTTAGCATAACTAAAATCAATATATGCTTCTTTTAAGTTTTCCTCATTTTCGATTATATAATTATTAATTTCGATGTCTGTAATATCTTTATCGTAAGCATATTCAAGATCATAGTATTGAATGCTTATTTTTTTGTTCTCATCTATGTAAACTTTATTTTGTAGATAATATGGTGATTTAATACCACCACCAATATAATCAAATAGTCTTTTTCTTAACTGAGAATTTTTTAGTCTATTTTCAAATTCAGCTGCAATAATATTATTCTCTAAAAGAAATTTTTCATATTTTAATCTTGAAAAATTTTTCTTATCATCCTGAAAATTTATGTCATTTTGTAAATTTAATTTTAATGATCTATCCGAAACTTTCACATTTAAATCTTTATACTCCATTGACATTAAATCTTTTGATATAAGATCACTCAAAATTCTTTCTAAGATATTGTTATCTAAATTTTCTTTTATATAATCAGGATTAATTCTTGATCGGTTTATATGTTCAATTAAGTCTTTCGTTGAAATTGAATTATTATTTATCTTAGCAATATTATTTGTATTCCCACCACTAAAGACACTTCCCATTCCCCAAAAAACAAAAGGAACAATTATTATAGCCACGAGGACACCTGCCAATTTACTATTTGTAAAACCTCTTAATTTTCCCAACATGAGTAATTCTTTATATATTGATTATAAAAAACAAACCTATAAATTAAATTATCTAAGATGACAAATAATAATATGATCTTTATAGCTAATTGGAAGATGAATGGAGAAAAAAGTCATATCTCTGACATCAATAAAACCATAAAATTTTTAAAACAATCAAAAAACAATAAAAATCAAATAATTTATTGCCCACCATTTACCTTAATTTCATTGGTTAAAAATAAAGTAAAAAAAACTAAAATTAAAGTAGGTGCTCAGAATCTTTCTCAATTAAATGATTATGGTGCATTTACAGGATCTGTAAACTCTAAATTAATTAAGTCAGCAGGAGGTGACTATGTTATTGTTGGTCATTCTGAAATTAGAAATCAGGAAAATGATATATTAATAAATAAAAAAATTCATTCAGCGCTTAAAGAAAAATTAAAAGTAATTCTTTGCATTGGAGAAACATATAAAGAAAAAAAAAATAATAAAACTCTCTCAGTTCTTAAAAGACAAATAACAATCGCATTAAAGAACATAAAAAAAATTAATAATATAATTTTTGCATATGAACCTAGATGGGCAATCGGAACTGGAAGAATACCAAAATCATCTGAATTAAGAAAAAACTTTAAAAACATAAATAATATAATTAATAAATTGAAAAAAAATCAAAAATATAAAATTATCTATGGTGGATCTGTTAACTCAAAAAATGTATTAGAGTTAAAAAAAATTAATGATTTAAAAGGATTTTTAATAGGAAGCGCTTCTTTAAGAGCAAAAAATTTTATTGATATAATTAAAAAATCAACTAATTAAACCTCGTGGAAAATATACTTTTAATAATTAATATAATTCTTGCAGCTATTCTGGTTGTCTTAGTTTTATTTCAAAAATCTGAGGGTGGTGCATTGGGTATTGGGGTGTCCCAAGATAACTTTATGCTTTCTAGATCAGCAGGAAATTTTTTAACCAAAGCTACAGCAATAATTGCTACTTTATTTATAATATGCAGTCTATGTTTGACGATTCTTTCAAGGGGTGAATTAACTCCCACAACATCAGTTTTAGATAAAATAGAGGAAACCGATGATACTCCAAAGGTTCCAGATAGTAATAATTAATACTTTGAATTTTTAAGTTTTAGGTCTATAAGATACTTCCATGGCGCGATATATCTTTGTCACTGGCGGCGTGGTATCATCTCTTGGAAAAGGATTATCATCAGCATCACTTGCATATTTATTAAAGTCACAAGGTTATAAAGTTAGGATACGTAAAATGGATCCATATTTAAATGTTGATCCGGGAACAATGAGTCCTTTTCAGCACGGAGAGGTATTTGTTACTGATGATGGTGCAGAAACAGACTTAGATTTAGGACATTACGAAAGATTTACAAATATTTCATCAAAACAATCGGATAATATAACTACAGGTAAAATTTATAGCGATGTAATAAAAAAAGAGAGACAAGGGGGCTATCAAGGTAAGACAGTTCAAGTCATTCCACACATAACTGATAGAATAAAAAAATTTATTAGCAAAGACATTAGTAATGAAGATTTTGTAATTTGTGAAATTGGTGGAACTGTTGGTGACATTGAAAGCTTACCTTTTCTAGAAGCTATAAGACAGTTCTCAAACGATCATGGAAGGTCTAAAACATTATTTGTTCACTTAACATTAGTTCCTTTCATGAAATCTTCTGATGAGATAAAAACCAAACCTACACAACATAGTGTGAAAGAATTAAGAAGTATCGGTATACAGCCAGATATTGTTATATGTAGATCAGAGCAACATATACCTTTAGAGCAAAGAAGAAAAATATCTTTATTTTGTAATGTTGATATTGAAAACGTTATTGAGACTATTGATGTTAGAACAATTTATGAAGCTCCAATTAGTTTTTATAACCAAAAATTAGATAAACAAGTTTTAAAATATTTTAAAATAAAATCAAAAAAGAAACCCAATTTAAATCCATGGAAAAATATCACCTCTACTGTTCTAAAAAATAATAAAGTAATTAACATTGGAATAATAGGTAAATATGTAAACTTAAAAGATGCATATAAATCTTTAGATGAAGCATTAACGCACGGCGGTATAGCAAATAATGTAAAAGTCAATTTAGTAAGAATTGAATCTGATAAACTAAAAAAAAATGAAATAAGCAAAAAACTTAGAAGTGTTTCTGGAATATTAATTCCAGGTGGATTTGGTAAAAGAGGAACAGAAGGGAAGATTGCTGCAATTAAATATGCAAGAGAAAAAAAAATACCCTTTTTTGGTATTTGTTTTGGCATGCAAATGGCAATCATTGAATTTGCCAGAAACAAATTAAATATAAAAAATGCCGGTTCTACAGAGTTTGATAAAAAATGCTTTCCTGTAATTGGATTAATCAATGAATGGATCAGAAATGGAAAAGTTTTTAAGGGCACAGAAAAAAACCTTGGTGGAACAATGAGATTAGGTCTTTACACAGCTAAATTACAAAATAATTCTGCCATAAAGAAGATTTATAAATCTAATATAATTAAAGAAAGACATAGACACAGATATGAAGTTAATAATAATCAGAGATCAAAATTTGAAAAAAAAGGATTAATATTTTCAGGAATGTCACCAGATAATAAATTACCTGAAATAATTGAGTTAAAAAATCATCCTTGGTTTATAGGTGTTCAATTTCATCCAGAGTTCAAATCAAGACCATTATCACCACATCCGTTATTTAAATCATTTATAAAGGCTGCAAAGAACTATCATGGAAAATAGAATTGTTAAGTGTCAGGATTTAAATATATCTAACTCAAATAAAATTTGTTTAATAGCAGGACCCTGCCAATTAGAAACTGAGCAACATGCACTAGATATGGCAGGAGAAATAAAAAAAATCGCAGACAAATATAATATTGGATTAATTTATAAAACTTCCTTTGATAAAGCTAACAGAACAAGCCTTGATGGAAAAAGAGGAGCAGGATTAGAAAATTCGTTACCAGTTTTTGATAAAATAAAAAAACAAATAAAAGTTCCTGTCCTTACAGATATTCATAATGTAGAACAATGTGCAATTGTTGCCCCTCATGTAGATGTTTTACAAATACCCGCTTTTTTGTGTAGACAAACAGACTTATTAATTGCTGCCGCAAAAACAAAAAAAATCATTAATGTAAAAAAGGGTCAGTTCTTGGCTCCATGGGATATGGTTAATGTAACAAAAAAAATATCAGACTCAGGAAATAATAATATTCTAGTAACAGAAAGAGGAGCTAGTTTTGGATATAACACTTTAGTGTCTGATATGAGATCAATTCCTATAATGGCAAAGAATGGTTATCCAATTGTTTTTGATGCCACTCACTCAGTTCAACAACCAGGAGGTCAAGGTAATAAAAGTGGTGGACAAAGAGAATTTGTCGAACATTTATCAAGAGCTGCTGTTGCTGTTGGTGTAGCTGCAATTTTTATAGAAACACATCAAGATCCTGATAATGCCCCCTCTGATGGTCCAAATATGGTTCCTCTTAAAGAATTAGATAATCTTATATGTCAGATAGTTGAGATAGATAATCTAGTAAAAAAAAATAATGTCTAAAATTTCAAAAATTATTGCAAGACAAGTTTTTGATAGCAGAGGAAATCCAACAATAGAAACTGAAGTATTTGTAAAAGACATTAGTGCCTCAGCGATTTGTCCCTCGGGTGCATCTACAGGAACTTATGAAGCTTTTGAAAAAAGAGATATAAATAATAAAAAATACCTTGGAAAAAGTGTTTTAAAACCTGTTGAATTTATAAATAAGGTAATATCAAAAAAGTTAAAAAATTTTAATATCCATCAACAAGAAAAAATAGATAATTTATTAATTAGGCTTGATGGCACAAAACAGAAAAAAAAAGTTGGAGCTAACGCAATTCTTTCTGTCTCAATAGCTGTCAAAAAACTTTCATCAAAAATAAAAAAGATACCAATTTATAAAAATTTACTCGTAAATAAAAACTTCAAATTACCATATCCAATGATGAATATAATTAATGGTGGAGCACATGCAAATAATGGTCTCAGAATACAAGAATTTATGATCAGACCAGACAAAGCAAAATCATTTTCAGATGGTGTTAGGATATGTTTTATTGTCATCAATAAACTAAGAGATTTAATAAAAAAAATGGGTCATTCTACGTCTGTAGGTGATGAAGGTGGATTTGCGCCTATGATAAATGATAATGAAAGTGCGCTAAAACTAATAGTAAAAGCAATAAACTTATCTGGTTTTAAAAATGGAAAAGATATAGTTATTTGTTTGGATGTTGCGGCAAATGAGTTAATAAAAAATAAACATTATTCAATTCATTCTAAAAAGTACGTAAATGTGGACAAAACAATTTCTGAATACTTAAAATTAATAAGAAAATATAAAATAAAATCGATAGAAGATCCATTTGGTGAAAACGATTGGTCTGCATGGACAAAATTATTAACACAAACAAAAGATAAAGTGCAAATTGTTGGTGATGACCTATTTGTAACAAATTTGGAACGATTAAAAATTGGTTTCTTAAATGTTTCAGCAAATTCAATTTTGATTAAATTAAATCAAATTGGAACTGTAACTGAAACATTAGAGGTAATAAAATTTGCAAAATTGATAGGGTATAAGACTATAATTTCTCACAGGTCTGGAGACAGTGAAGACACATTTATTGCAGATTTTGCAGTTGGCACTGATTCTAATCAGATAAAAACAGGATCATTGTCTAGATCAGAAAGAGTATCAAAATATAACCAATTGTTAAGAATTGAGCATAATCTTGGAAAAAAATCTAAAATGCATAATATTAATTAATGTTAGATAAAATAAAAAAAAATTATTTTATTTTAATAGTAACATTTTTGTTTATTTATTTTTTTTTCAATTTATTAGGTGGTGATAGAGGTTTAATTTCCTACATTAAAAAAAAAGAGATTTATGAAGATTTAATAACTAAACAGAATGATCTACGAATCAAAATTCAAGATTTAGAGCATAAAAATTCATTATTAACTGAAAATATAGACCTTGATTTTATTGAAATTTTAATACGAGACAAATTTTTATTTGGAAAAGAGGGAGAGACTACCTATATAATAAAACAAAATGGAAAAAATTAAACCAAGACATCCTGAAAAAGTAAAAAACCCAATAAATCCAATCAAAAAGAAACCAGAATGGATTAGGTCCAAACTTTCTGATAGTAAAGAATTTTTTCTTACTAAAACAGTAGTAAATCAAAATAATCTTGTTACTGTTTGCCAGGAAGCAAACTGCCCAAACATAACTGAATGTTGGAGTAAAAGACATGCAACCTTTATGATTATGGGGGATACTTGTACTAGAGCATGTGCATTTTGTGATGTTAAAACTGGAAAACCAGAAAAATTAGATCCTTTTGAACATGTTAAAATAGCAAATGCTGTAAGTAAATTGAACTTAAGACATGTCGTTATAACATCAGTAGACAGGGATGATTTACCAGATGGTGGGTCAAATCATTTCAAAGAAGTGGTATTGATGACTAGAAAAAAAAACCCAAACACTACAATCGAGGTTTTAACTCCAGATTTTTTAAGGAAAGGTGAGTCTTATAAAACAATTTTAGAGTCTAATCCTGATGTTTTTAATCATAATATTGAAACAGTGCCAAGACTGTATGTCAAAGTGAGACCAGGGGCTAGATACTTTGCATCCTTAGAACTTCTTAAGAATGCAAAATTAAATAATAAAAAAGTATTTACTAAATCTGGTATCATGGTTGGTTTAGGTGAAAAGAGAGACGAAATAATTCAAGTTATGGATGATCTAAGATCAGCTGATGTAGATTTTTTAACAATTGGTCAATATTTGCAACCGTCAGTAAAACATCATCCATTAGATAGATACTACCATCCAGACGAATTTAAAGAATTAGAAGTAATAGCAAAGTCAAAAGGATTTTTATTGGTTTCTTCATCTCCTTTAACTAGATCATCATATCACGCAGATGAAGATTTTGCTAAATTAAAACAAAACAGACTTAATTAATTTCATGCCAAAAGCATCTGTAACGCGACTTATAGAACGCGATAAAAAAACACTTATAAATTTTGTTTTAGACATTGAAAAATATCCAGAATTTATTCCTTTCTGTATAGATTCAAAGGTGTACGAAAAAAAAGAGGAAAAAAATTCTATTAATATAATAGCTGATTTAACTATTGGTAAAAGACCTTTTACAGATACTTATAAAAGTGATGTTAGATTTGATAAAATAAATGATCATATCCATGTCACGAATATCGATGGACCTCTTAATTATCTTGAAAATAACTGGAAATTTATTCAAAAAGACAATTTTACAGAAGTTCATTTCGATGTTGATTTTGAAATTAAGAATAAATTTCTTAATATTATTATGGCTAAATCATTTCAATTTGGTCTTAATAAAATAGCAGATGCTTTTCAAAAAAGAGCAGAAAGTTTGTGATCTTTATGTGTATTAAATAATATCTTGAATTAACTTAATACACTTTTCAACAGTTTTATTCTGTATTGATTTTCTGTCTTTTTTCTTAAAATAATTTTTTGAAACTATAGTTCCGTTTCTTTTTGTTAAGCCTATATATACAAGACCAACAGGCTTATCTTTTGTCCCACCATTTGGACCAGCTATACCAGTAATAGATATATTAATTTTACTTTTAGATATTTTTGATAATCCTTGCACCATAGCTCGGCAACACTCATGACTAACAGAGCCATACTTATCTATGATATTTTTGTTAACTTTTAATATTTTAATTTTAGCATTGTTTGAATATGTAACTAAACCCATTTGGAAATACTTTGAAGAACCACTTAGCCTAGTAAATTTGCTTGATAATAAGCCTCCTGTGCAAGATTCAGCTACAGATAAAGTTATTTTTTTTTTAATTAATTTCTTATGCAGCTTTTCAATATTCATTAAAATCTGAGACTTATTAGGTAAATTAATATCATTGTATATAAACCTGCCATGATATCATCCATTATTATTCCAAAGAAGTTTTTATGTTCTTTATCGAAATAACTAACTGGAAAAGGTTTTACAATGTCAAAAAATCTAAAAAAAATAAAAGACAGTAAATAATATATCTCAACAGGGATACTTATTAGATTTAGTGAGGAAAGGTAAACAATTAGTATCAAAGGCATTGCTTGTCCCAAAACCTCATCAATTACAATTTGTCTAGGATCTTTATTTTCAAACTCAGTTTCAGAATCCATTACTGCATAAAAAGAATAAAAAAATATGATCGAATATAATATTAAAATATAGTTTAAATTTTTAAAATTAAGTACCTCAAAAAGTATATAAAGAATTATTAATGTACTTAGTGATGTAAATGTTCCAGGAATTTTTGAAATATATCCATTTCCAAAAAAGGTTGAAATTAATACGTTAATTTTTTTCATCTAGATAATGAGCAAATTACTTCACATGCAATTGCTTGTTCTTTTCCGATTATACCTAATTTTTCAACTGTTTTCCCTTTTAAATTTATCAACCCTTTGTTTATTGATAATAAGCTAGATATTGATTTTATAACCTTATTTCTGATTTTTGAAACTTTGGGGTTTTCGCAAATTAAGTTTATATCTATATTGTTTATGTCAAAATTATTATCCTTTAATAATTTGACAACAGGCGCAAGCATATTTTTAGACCTTATGTTTTTAAATTTATTTGAATTGCTTGGGAAAAGAGTTCCAATATCACCTTTTCTCATAGCCCCCAATAATCCATCGATAATAGCATGAAGTATAACATCACCATCAGAATGACCTCTAAGACCTGAGTGAAAAGGAATTTTTACTCCTCCTAGATAAAGTTTCTTATTTTTAATTAATCTGTGAATATCAAAACCAATTCCATAATAATTTTTTGAATTGAGATTTTTTAAATCATTAATTGTTGTTATTTTAAAATTATTTTTTTCACCAAGAATAAATTTAACTTTCTTGTTATTATTTAAATATAAACTTGCCTCATCTGTAATTTTTAAATTATTCGTCTTATATAAATTAAATAGTTCCTTAAATTTAAAACACTGAGGTGTTTGTGTTAATAAAACATTATCACGATTTAAATTTTTAATTTTGTTTATGACTTTATATTTTACAGAGTTTTCTGAATTTAAATACGGAACAACAGCAGTATTTGTTTTTAATTTATTTTTTAATCTTTTAAGTAATTTTATTGATAAATTCGGCCTTGCTGCGTCGTGTATATATACATTATTAACTTTTTTATTCTTTAAATAATTAAGAGCGTTTTTTGTTGAATCATATCTCTCTTTGCCACCTTTAATAATTTTAACATTTTTATAAATAGTTGTTTTAATTTTTTCGTTAGTTACTATTAAAATTTCTTTAAAAAATTTTGATTTTATTGCAGTTTGTAAAGAATGTTCAAATAATGGCTTATTCTTGTATATTATAAATTGTTTCTTTAATTTTGACTTGAATCTCTTACTTTTTCCTGCACTTAATAATATAAAGTAATCACTCATGTATAAATTTTAAATTTTTTATATATATTCATAGTTTATGATTTCATTCATAAAAAGAAATTTTTTTATTATAATAATATTTTTTTTAACTCTTTTCTTGTCTTTTATTACTTTTCTAACATTCATTGATAGAAGTTTTATAAAGTTAAATGAGCAAAACCTACAAACAGTATTAATTCTAAATATAATTTTTTTGTTGATTTTTTTTATACTAATTTTTGTTGATATAAAAAATTCAATTAAAAATAATATAAATGTTAGGGGTTCCTTAGCTAACCGTAAGTATATAATTTCATTTGGTCTTTTTACACTAATACCTTCACTTCTTATTGCTATTTTTTCATTATTTGTATTTTCTTTTGCACTTGAAAAATATTTCGATAAAAAAATTACAACTGCGGTTAATAATTCATACGAAATTGCAAAAAATTATGTTGATGAAAAGAGAAACAAAATACAGTCAGAAATCATTCTAATTGCATTTGATTTAAACAAGTATCATAATATGTACTTAACCGACCTTGAAAGGTTTAAATCATTTATAAACACTCAAAACTTAATAAGAGATATTGATCAATTATATTTAATTAATTCTAAAGGAGAATTAATCTTATCTGCTAACAATTCAGAATACATTAAAATTGAAGATAGAGCGATTGAAATGGTACTTTCTGATGATAGACCTCTTAAAATAATCAATGCACCTCAAAATAGGTCGGCGGCTGTTATAAGATTACAGAACTTTGATGACACATTTTTATATGTTGTAAAAAATCTTGATAAAAATATATCAAATTACTTATTGGAGTCTGAGGAAGCTATAAATTTCTATTATACTGTAGAAAATCAAAGTTTGGGTATCAGGATATCATTTGCAATAATATATATATCGATAATTACCTTGCTTTTATTTTTATCAATTACTATAGCAATAAGATTCTCATCAAGGTTTTTTATATCAATAAACAATTTGATATCTGCATCTGAAAAAATAGGACTGGGTAATCTTGACGCTAAAGTCCCAGAACTTAAAGCTGATCGTGAAATGGAATTGTTAAACAAGAATTTTAATTCAATGATAGAGAAATTAAAAGATCAACAAGATAAACTACTATCAAATGAAAGGCATGAAGCATGGGAAACAGTTGCAAGAAAAATGGCACATGAAATTAAAAATCCATTAACGCCTATTCAACTGACAATTGATAATCTTAATTCTAAATACTTACCAAATTTACCTGAAGGAAAAAAAGAAAAATATCAATCTAATCTAAAAACAATTTTAAAACAAATTAAACAAATAGAAAATTTAGTTAATGAATTCTCAGATTTTGCTAGAATGCCGAAACCACTAGTTAAAAATAATGATTTAATTAAGGTCTTAAATGAAAATATAGATTTACTTAAAAAAATTGATGTAACAATTAAATTTAGAATTATTAATAAAATAAGCAAGGAGGTAATTTTAAATTTTGATAATGAGCAATTTAATAGATTGTTTTTTAATTTGATTAAAAATTCAATTGAGAGCATTAAAGAAAAAGACAAAAAAACCAATAAATCATTGAAAAATATTGATATAGAAATCAATCAAAGAAGAGACTATATAACCATTAATATAATTGATACAGGTGAAGGTTTTAAAGATAAAAAAACTAAAGATATTATAAAACCATATTATACAACTAAACAAAAAGGAACCGGCTTAGGACTGTCTATAGTAGATAAAATAATAAATGACCATAATGGATCAATTAAATTTTTAAATACTAACAATGGAGCCAAGGTTCAAATAATTATTCCAAAGTAAAACATGGCAACAGAAATTTTAATTATTGATGATAACGCTGATATAAGAAATATTCTTGACGAATTAATTAAAGATGCGGGGTATAAAACAAGATTAGCAGCTAATTTTAATCAGGGTTTGTCTGAAATAGATAAGAAATTACCAGATGTAGCAATCATAGATGTAAAATTAGATAAAGGAGATAATGATGGAATTCAATTACTTGAGCATATCAAAACAAAAAATACCGACATACCAGTTATAATAATTTCAGGACATGCAAATATTGAGATGGCAATAAATTCACTTAGATCAGGTGCATTTGAATTTATACAAAAACCTTTTGATAAAGAACGTCTATTGAATTTTGTAAAAAGAGCTGTAGAAAATTTTAATTTAAAAAAAGAAAATAAATCTTTATCAAATAAGCTATTTCATTCGTTTGAAATTATTGGAATAAGTCAAAATATAACTTCAATTAAAGATCAAATTCAAAAATTATCACAATCTGAAAGTAGAGTATTTATAAGTGGACCAACTGGCTCTGGAAAAGAATTGATTTCAAGAAAAATTTATAAAAATTCTAAAAGATCAAATGGACCATTTATTATAATTAATGGAGCACTATTAGACTCAAAAAAATATGAATTAGAACTTTTTGGTGAAGAAAAAAAAGATGGTTCAATTATTTATGGAGCTTTAGAAAAAGCTTCTGGCGGAGTTTTATTAATTGATGAAGTGACTGAAATTCCATTAGAAACCCAATCTAAAATATTGAGAGTCGTAATTGATCAAAAATTTAAAAGAATTAATAGCAGTCATGATATAAAAGTTGACGTGAGAATTATATGTGCTTCAAGTAAAAACATTAATAATGAAATAAAAAATGGTAATTTTCGTGAAGATTTATTTCATAGATTAAACGTTTTTAACATAGAATTAGAACCTTTAAAAAAACGAATTGAAGACATACCATTATTAGTAGAATACTTTATTAAAAATATCTGCAGCACTTATAATTATAAAAAATTTGTAATTAAAGATGACAACTATCTTTTAAATTATGATTGGCCTGGGAATGTGCGTGAACTTCGAAATCTTATAGAAAGAATAGCAATCCTTTCCCCTGGAAATGATGAAGAAAAAATACTAGATATTATAAAAGAGTCATTGTCTAAATCTGACAATGAAACTTTTTCTGTTGCTGAAAATTTATCAATACCTTTGAGAGAAGCCAGAGAAAATTTTGAAAAAGAATACTTAATAACTCAAATTAAAAAATTTGGTGGAAATATATCAAAAACAGCCAAATTTGTTGGAATGGAGAGATCGGCACTACATAGAAAGTTAAAACTATTAGGTGTGAAGGATTTAAATTAATGAACATAATAATTTGTGGTGCTGGTAGAGTAGGCTTTACTATAGCAAAATTACTAACTGAACAAAATCATTCAATTACAGTAATAGATCAATCAAGTGAAGATATTCAAAAAATAAATGAATCTTTAGATGTAAAGGCTATTGTTGGAAAAGCTACTTCACCAGAAATTCTCGATAATGCAAATACTTCTGAGGCAGATATGTTAATAGCAGTTACAAGAAATGATGAAATAAATATGCTTATTTGTCAAATTGCATACTCATTATTCAAAGTTCCAAAAAAAATTGCCAGAATTAGGTCGCAGGAATATTTAGATCCTAAATTTTCAACTCTTTTTAATAAAGAGAATCTCCCTATAGATTATGTTATCTCACCAGAATTAGAAATAGCAAAATCATTACAAAGAAAATTAGAGGCTCCTGGGGCTTTAGACAACGTACCATTTGCTGAAAATAAAATTAGATTATTAGAAATTTTAATTGATGAAAAATGTCCAATTCATGAAATAAAATTAAAAGATTTAACTAATAAATTTCCTAATTTAAATGCATATATACTAGGCGTTATCAGAGAAGAAAAATTTAAAATTCTTAAAAAAAATGACAAGCTTCAACATAATGATAAGGCATATGTAGTTGTTAACTCAAATCAAATGGAGGAGACACTTAAAGTATTTGGACATAATGAAAAAATTTCAAGTAAAATTCTTATTATTGGAGGTGGTAATATTGGATTTAATCTTGCTTCAAGTATAGAAAAAAATTTTGAAGAAGCTAGAGTAAAAATTATTGAGAAAGATAAAAATAGAGCTGAGTATATAGCCAATTATTTAAATGATACAATTGTTATCAATGGAAATGGTTTAGATGAAGATGTATTAAACGAAGCTAATTTAGAAGAGGTTGAAACCGTATTGGCATTAACAAATGACGATGAAGATAACTTAATGGTCAGTGTTCTTGTAGAAAAATTTTCAAAAAATAAAAGAACTATGGCTTTAGTAAATAAACCTAATTATTCTTTATTACAATCCTCTTTAAAAATTGATGATTTAATTGATCCAAGGATGAGCACAGTTTCAAGTATATTAAAACATGTTCATAAAGGTACAATTGAGAATGCTTATACTATATTAAATGGTGAGTATGAAGTTATTGAAGCAGATATTATAGAGTCATCAGAATTAATTAATAAAGAATTAAGAAATGCTGATTTACCAGATGAAATTCGTGTTGGAGCAATATTGAGAAAAAATAAATTTATTCTACCTTCATCAAAATATATATTTCAAAAGGATGATACGGTAGTATTGTTGGCTAAGAGAGACCAATTGCCTTTAGTTGAAAATTTATTCAGAATAAGCTCAATTTAATTAATGTATATATTTAGCCTAAAATACTTTGGTATTTTTTTCTTAGTTATAAGTTTTTTTTCATTTTTTAATATAATTTACTCATATTATTTTAATTTATTAGGCAATCTTGGAAATTATATTTTAACGTTTTCTATTACACTAATCATTGGATTATTTTTTATAATATTAAAAAAA
This sequence comes from uncultured Pelagibacteraceae bacterium, assembly GCA_902598015.1. GTDB lineage: Bacteria > Pseudomonadota > Alphaproteobacteria > Pelagibacterales > Pelagibacteraceae > Pelagibacter. Next base: position 34,027 of record CACJZT010000007.1, on the reverse strand, counting down.
TATAAATATATAAAAATTAATTTATTTGATAGAATTTTAACAGTTTTAATAGGATATATAATTTTACCTTTAGCAATATCTATTCCTTATTATCTAAATATAGATAATATTGGAATAATTAATTGTTATTTTGAAGCCATATCTGGTTTTACGTCTACCGGATTTACTATCTTTAATGATTTGGACCAATTAGACCAAACGTTGGTTTTATGGAGATCAAGTTCTCAATGGATAGGTGGATTATATTTTTTATTTTCAATATTACTGCTTATTGATCTATTTGATGAAAATTTAAAAAGATCTTTGACTAATTATATCTCGTTAAATTCGGCTGAAATATTTAAACAAATATTTAAAATAATTGTAATCTATTTATCAATGACAATTATTATATTCTTATTTTTAAAATTTGTTAATTTGCGTTCATATGATGCTTACAATTATTCTCTTTCAATAATATCTTCAGGTGGATTTTTACCTAATAACGATTTTGATTTAACATTTAGCACAGATATTAGTAAAATTATTTTGTCTATATCAATGCTATTTTCTTTTTTTAGTCTTTTTTTTATTTTTAACTTAATTTTTTTTAAAAAAAAAAATATTAATTATTTAAGTGAAGATATTAATATCTTTGTTTATCTTTTAATAGTAATAGCACTATCTTTTATATTTTTTAATTATGATAATAATTTTTTGAATGTATTAGTTTCTATTTCAAGCAGTGTTTCAAATATAGGAATTTCATTTGAACAAGTACCAAAAAATCTTGTTTTTGTTTTCCTTATACTTGTGATTCTTGGTGGTTCTTTTTTTTCAACGAGCTCAGGTTTAAGAGTTATAAAAGTTATAACTTTAATAAAATTTTCTTTAAATAATCTATTATCTCATTCAAAACCAAACCAAGTTTATTCAAATAAATTATCTTTAAATAAAATTAGTGCAAATATTAATGATATTAATAAATATTTTTTAGCAATAATAATTTTTATATTTTCTTTATTTTTAATCACATTTTTACTTACTATTTCTAATTTAGATTTTGAGTCTTCTTTTAAATTAGGAATTTTAACAATTATGAATACCGTTAACTCTGAAATGTATGATTTAGCAAACTTAGATTTTTATAATTTTAATGCATTCAGTAAAATTTCTCTAATTATTTTTATGATTATCGGAAGAATTGAACTATTATCTGTGATTATTTTATTGAAAAAATTTCTTTTCAAAAATTAAATTAGTATTATAAATCATTCCTGTGCGCTCTTAGCTCAGCTGGATAGAGCAACGGTTTTCTAAACCGTAGGTCGAAGGTTCGAATCCTTCAGAGCGCGCCAAATTCAAATAAAGCATAAATTTTGCGACTAATTTAATATTGATGAGTTTCATTGTTTCTGCTTTACTTAGAAAATTCAAAAATAAATTTGAATTATTTGTTAACAAATAAATAAACAAGAGGAATAAATAATGTTTAAATTAGTAAAACGATTGACTTCAGTTGTTGCTATGTTTGCTGTTCTATTTACTTTTACAACAGAAACTATGGCTGCAAAAAAGTCAAAAACTCTTAAAAACACTCAGAAAAAAGGATTTGTGAGATGTGGTGTTTCACAAGGTCTACCAGGATTTTCTAATGCTGATGCTGCAGGAAACTGGACTGGTGTTGACGTTGATGTATGTAGAGCAGTAGCCGCTGCAGTACTAGGTGATGCAAGTAAAGTTAAATTTACTCCACTAAGTGCAAAAGAAAGATTTGAAGCTTTGAAATCTAATGAAATAGATGTGTTATCAAGAAACACAACTTGGACAGCTACTAGAGATGCAAAAATTGGACTTACGTTTGTAGGTGTTAATTTTTATGACGGTCAAGGTTTTATGGTTAGAAAAAATTCAGGAATTTCATCAGTAAATGATTTCAAAGCTGGTGTTTCTGCATGTACTAACCTTGGAACAACGACAGAGCTTAATATGAGAGATTTCTTTAACTCAAAAGGAATTAAATATGAGCCAGTCACTTTTGAAAAAGCTGACGAAGTTGTAGCTGCATACGATGCTGGTAGATGTGATACTTATACTACAGATAAATCTGGATTAGCTGCACAAAGAATAAAACTAAGTAATCCTGATGATCATGTTGTATTACCTGAAACTATTTCAAAAGAGCCATTAGGCCCAGTTGTTAGACAAGGTGATGCTGTTTGGGAAGATATCGTGAGATGGTCCTTAAACGTGATGATTGAAGCTGAAGAGTATGGAGTAACATCTGCAAATGCTGATATGATGAAAACTTCTGATAACCCAGCAGTTAAAAGATTAGTAGGTGCTGAAGGTGAGTTAGGAGCTGCCTTAGGTTTAGATCAAGAATGGAGTTTAAGAATAATTAAGCAAGTTGGTAACTACGGTGAAAGCTATAAAAGAAATATAGCTGATACTGGAATTCTACCTGATAGAGGTCCAAATGAGTTATGGACAAAAGGTGGAATACTTTACGTACCACCAGCAAGATAATTCTTCATTAAAAGAACATAAAGAGGGCTAGATTTTTCTAGCCCTTTTTTTTATAACCATACTAACAGTGAATTTTAAAAAAATATTACCCCAGTTACTTACATTAGCAGTCGTTATTCTAGTCTTTGGTTTCTTTTCATATAACGCTCAAGTAAATATGGAAAATAGAGGACTTGAATTTGGTTTTGGTTTTTTAACATATGAAGCTTCTTTTGATATTCAATTTTCCTTAATTGAATATGATGGTTCACACTCTTATTTTAGAGCTTATCTTGTTGGATTATTAAACACAATATTAGTATCGGTTATTGGAATTATATTTGCGACTATACTTGGTGTAACTGTAGGTATAGCAAGATTATCTAGGAATTATTTAATTGAGCGAACGGCAGCTGTTTATGTGGAGTTTTTTAGAAATATTCCTTTGTTACTACAAATATTTTTTTGGTATTTTGCTGCATTAAGAGCTTTGCCATTACCTGAAAAAGCAGAACCAATGTTTGGCGTTTTCTTCTTAACAATAAAAGGTTTTTTTATTCCTGCATTTGTTTGGAATAATCTAGATATTTTTATTTACTCAGTAATTGCCGCAATAATCGCAATATTTTTTGTCAGATTGTACGCGAGAAAAAAGCAAGAAAATCAAGGAATCCAAACACCAGTTTTATTAATATCAATTGGTCTTTTAATTATTCTGCCATTGTTAAGTTTCTTACTAGGTGGAGTTGATGCATCCATTGAAATACCAGTTATTGAACAATTATCACAAACATCTTTTACTTATAAGGGTGGACTTAAATTGCCACCTGAATTAATTGCATTAGCACTAGCTTTATCATTATATACAGCAACTTTTATAGCTGAAAATGTAAGAGCTGGCGTTCAAGGTGTTAGTAAAGGCCAGAAAGAGGCTGCTGCTTCAATTGGCTTGACTCCTAATCAAGTTCTAAAATTAGTAGTTATGCCACAAGCATTGAGGATTATAATTCCTCCAACAACTAATCAATATTTAAATTTAACAAAAAATTCTTCACTTGCTGCAGCTATTGCTTACCCAGATTTAGTTTTAGTTTTTGCTGGAACTGCTTTAATGCAAACAGGTAGTGCTATCGAAATTGTTTCTATCACAATGTTAACTTATTTAACTTTAAGCATAACAATCTCAATATTTATGAATTGGTATAATAAAAAAATAGCTATTAAAGAAAAATAATGAACAAATTAAATTTTTTATCACCAGACAAAAATAATCTTTATGCATACTTGTATTTAGGCATCAGTTTATTTTCTTTTAGTATTTTAATTGTATTCTTGAATTCTTTCTTCAATTTAGATTTGACTAGCTTTCTACCAGGAACAATAAGTTATTTTTTGCCCCTAATAGTAGGTTTTATTGGTTTGCATTTAATTAGAATTGAATATTCAGGAATTAAATTTTTAGACATAATTAACAAAAATATTAATACAAATAAATTTAACGCACTTTTATCCCTATTAATTATTTTTCTAATTATCAAATCTGCTCCACCGCTTTTAAGTTGGTTTATAATTGATGCAAATTTTGCTGGCGATTCAAAAGATGCATGTTCTGGATCCGGAGCATGTTGGGCTTATATAAAAACTTGGTTTAATAGATTTATGTATGGAATGTATCCAAATGATGAACAATGGAGAATAAATTTATCATTTATTTCTCTTGCTTTTCTTGGAGGTATTGGTTTTTTTGCACCAGAACAATTAAAAAAATATCTAACATTATATTATGTTGTTATTTATCCAATAATTGCATTTTTATTTATATTCTTTTTTATTTCTGGTGGGCCAATATTTTTTGATTTTTCATATGGAATTATTGCAGCAGTGATCTCTATTGTAATAGGTTTCTTTATCCCATCGAAATTTAAAATGTATTATTTTTTAATAATACCGATCACAATTTATATATTACTAAAGTATGTATTTTTTTACGAAGAACTTATTGAATTAGGAAAGATTCAAGCATTTGAATGGGTTGAAACTGGAGCTTGGGGTGGTTTATCATTAACTTTTATAGTTTCATTTTTCTGTTTAATATTCTGTTTTCCAGTTGGATTATTTTTATCTTTAGGGAGAAGATCTGATCTACCTTTAATTAAATATATTTCTATAGGATTTATTGAATTTTGGAGAGGTGTGCCTTTAATTACAGTTCTATTTATGTCCTCTGTAATGTTTCCAATGTTTCTTCCAGAGGACATGTTTATTGATAAACTTGTAAGGGTTATAATTGCAATATCACTATTTGAAGCTGCCTATGTAGCTGAAGTAATTAGAGGTGGACTACAAGCTTTACCAAGAGGCCAATATGATGCTGCAAAATCTTTAGGAATGGGTTACTGGAAAATGCATATTCTTGTTATTTTACCACAAGCTCTTAAATTAGTAATTCCAGGTATAGCTAACACTTTTTTAGCACTTGTGAAGGATACACCTTTAATATTTGTTGTAGGTCTTTTGGAAATCGTTGGAATGCTTAATTTAGCAAAAACAAATCCTGAATGGTTAGGTTATGCAATGGAAGGGTATGTATTTGCATCAATAGTATTTTTTATTATTTGCTATGCAATGAGTAAATATAGTTATAATTTAGAGCAAAAATATAAAACAGAGAGATAATGTCAGATAAAATAATTCAAATAAAAGAAATGAATAAATGGTTTGGAGATTTCCAAGTCTTAAAAAATATTAATTTAGACGTTGAAAAAAACAAAAAAATTGTTGTTTGTGGTCCCTCTGGTTCTGGTAAATCGACATTAATTAGATGTATTAATAGACTTGAAGAACACCAAGAAGGGTCAATTGTTGTTGATGGCACTGAATTAACCGAAGAGACAAAAAATATAGAACAAATAAGAGCTGAGGTTGGAATGGTATTTCAACAATTTAATTTATTTCCTCATTTATCAATATTAGATAATTGTACTCTTGCTCCTATATGGGTAAAAAAAATGCCTAAAAAAGATGCTGAAGCATTAGCTTTAAAACATTTAGAAAAAGTTCAGATTGCTGATCAAGCATATAAATATCCAGGCCAACTTTCTGGTGGTCAACAACAAAGATGTGCAATAGCTAGAGCGTTATGTATGGAGCCAAAAATAATGCTTTTTGATGAACCTACATCAGCATTAGATCCTGAAATGATTAAAGAAGTTTTAGATGCAATGGTCAATTTAGCTAAGGCTGGTATGACTATGATTGTTGTAACACATGAGATGGGGTTTGCAAAAGAAGTTGCAGATGAAGTTATTTTTATGGATGAAGGTATGATTGTAGAACAGGCAGAAACAAAAGAGTTTTTTGCTAACCCAAAAAGTGATAGAACCAAGCTTTTTTTGAGCCAAATATTATAAAAATTATAACTAAATTGCTAAAAAGTCGCTTGACAGGTTTATAAAATCTTAAAAATTATTATTCTTTTTAAAATTATTTTACTTGAAATAACTTTTTGATTTCTATTAACTTAGCTTATTATTTTTAATTAAAGAGGGGTCTTTGATGGAAGAAAATTTCAATAAACATCTAGGTAACAAATTAAAACTTAGACGTTTGGCTTTAGGTTTAACTCAAACTAAAGTTGCAAAAGCAATTAATGTTACATTTCAACAAATACAAAAATATGAAAAAGGAACAAATGGTGTAAGTTCAATTAGATTACTACAACTATCTAATTATCTTAAAGTACCAATCAACTATTTTTTTGAGGATTTTTCAGAATATTTAATAAATTTAGAAAAATCTAAAGAAGGTCATATGAATGTTAACTATAATTTTTTAGTTAAAGTTTATTCTGAACTTACTCAAGATCAAAAAATTAAGTTTAGTAAAAACATACAGATCAATCAGGTAAACATTTCAAAAACAGGATAACTAATTTTAAATTGGCTCCTCGGGCAGGACTCGAACCTGCGACCAATTGATTAACAGTCAACTGCTCTACCAACTGAGCTACCGAGGAATGTAAAATCACAACTTACTTTTTTTTTATATTATCTCAACAAAAATAATTTGTGGAGGCAACGCCCGGAATCGAACCGGGATACAAGGATTTGCAATCCTCTGCGTAACCATTCCGCCACGTTGCCATGAATTAAATATTCAATGAGGACATATATAATTAATTTTATAATTTAGTCTATAAATTTAACGGATAATTTCATTGTTGTTTATTGATATGATTAATTTATAAAATAATTATCCATGAGTTCAGACAAATATATTCACGAAAATGTTGAAAATAAGATTTATTCTTATTGGGAAGAAAAAAATTTATTTAAACCAAAATCTAATAAGAAACAATTTTCAATAGTTATCCCTCCGCCGAATGTAACTGGCAGTCTTCATATGGGTCATGCACTAAATAATTCTATTCAAGACCTTTTAACTCGATATCATCGAATGAATAATTTTGAAACTTTATGGCAACCTGGAACTGACCATGCAGGTATTGCCACTCAAGCATTAGTAGAGAAAAAGCTAAAATCTGAAGGTATTGATAAAAATGATTTAGGAAGAGAAAAGTTTATTGAAAAAGTTTGGGAGTGGAAAGGTCAATATGGTGACATAATAATTAATCAATTAAAAAAATTAGGCTGTTCATGTGACTGGTCTAGAAATGCCTTTACCATGGACGATAATCTATCAAAATCTGTATTAAAAGTTTTTGTTGAAATGTACAAAAATGGATTAATTTACAAATCAAAAAAATTAGTCAATTGGGACACTGTTTTAAAAACAGCTATATCAGATTTAGAAGTAGATCAAAGAGAAGTTAACTCAAAACTATACCACATCAATTATCCAATAGAAGGATCTGATAAATTTATAACTATTGCAACAACTAGACCAGAAACCATGTTAGGTGATACAGCTGTTGCTGTTAATCCATCAGATGAAAGATACAAATCATTAGTAAATAAAAATGTAATAGTTCCAATAGTTGATAGAAAAATAAAAATTATTGAAGATGATTATGCAGATCCTGAACAAGGTACTGGAGCTGTTAAAATTACGCCAGCACATGATTTCAATGATTATGAAGTGGGGGAGAGAAATAATTTAGAAGTCATAAATGTTTTTACTCCTGATGGAAAAATTAATGAAAATGCACCTGATAATTATATTGGGCTTGATAGATTTGAAGCTAGAAAAAGAATTTTAAAAGAACTAACTGATAAAAACTTATTTGTTAAAGAAGAAAAAATTAAAAATAAAGTTCCTTATGGCGATAGATCTAATTCTATAATTGAACCCTATTTAACGGAGCAATGGTTTGCAGATGCTAAGAAACTTTCAATAAAAGCAAAAGAAATAGTAAATAATAAAACAACTAATTTTTTTCCTGTTAATTGGACAAAAACATATTTTCAATGGATGGATAATATAGAACCATGGTGTATTTCAAGACAGCTTTGGTGGGGTCATCAAATACCTGCATGGTATGGACCTGATGGAGAAATATTTGTAGATGAAACAGAAGAAGGTGCAAATAAATTAGCTAAAGAACATTATAAAAAAGATGTTGAATTAATTAGAGATCCAGATGTTCTTGATACATGGTTTTCATCTGGATTATGGCCTTTTGCAACTCTAGGATGGCCAGAAAAAAATGAATATTTAGAAAAATTTTATCCAACTTCAGTATTGGTAACAGGATTTGATATCATTTTCTTTTGGGTTGCAAGAATGATTATGTTTGGAATGGAATTTCAAAACAAAGAACCTTTTAAAAATATTTATGTTCATGCATTAGTTAGAGATGAAAAGGGTCAGAAAATGTCAAAGTCTAAAGGTAATGTAATTGATCCATTAGAGTTAATTGAAAAATATAGTGCTGATGCATTAAGATTTACACTTTTATCAATGGCATCTCCTGGACGAGATGTAAAGTTATCAGAGGATAGAGTTAAAGGTTATAGAAATTTTTTAAATAAAATATGGAATGCTAATAACTTTCTAATTCAAAATGATTGTAAATTTGAAAATATAGAAACGCCTAAAGATTTAAAACTAAATATCAATAAATGGATATTTGTTGAATTCACTAACACTAATGAAAAGATTAAAAAATCAATAGATAGCTATCGATTTGATGAGGCTGCAAGAATTGCATATCAATTTGTATGGCATTCGTTCTGCGATTGGTACTTAGAATTATCTAAAACTATTTTTTATTCAGAAAATAATGAAAATATAGAAGAAACAAGAAATGTAGCTAGCTTCATATTTACTCAAATTCTAGTTATTTTACACCCATTCATACCATTTCTAACCGAGGAAATATGGTTGAAAAATAAATTAGATAAAGATGGAAAAGATTTTCTTATGTTAAAAAACTGGTCTGAGGCCAGTTTTAATAAAGATAAAGACTCTGATGAAGTAAATGAAATAATCGAATTTGTCTCATCTATTAGGTCTTTTAAAAATGAAATAGAAATAAGCCCTGGATCATTTATTAAAATCCTAGTGAACAAAATAAATCCTGAAATTAAGAAATTTATTGAAAATAACTCTAATACATTAAAAAAAATTGGCAGAATTAATGAATTTGTAAGCGAAGATATTAATAAACCTTCAGCAAACTTGGTTATTAAAGGCGAAATATTTAAAATTTACTTTGATGAAGATGTAGATTTGTCAAAAATTAAAGAAACACTATTAAATAAAAAGAATAAAATTGAGAAAGAAATGGAAAAAATTAATACAAGGCTAAATAATAAAAGTTTTATTGAAAGAGCTCCAAATGATATTGTTGAGCAAGAAAAGTCTAACTTTATTAATTTAGAAAAAGATGTTAATAAATTAAATTATACTTTAGAAAGTCTATAATGCGAAAATTTAATAAAAAAAAACTACCAAGTAGATATACAACTGTAGGTGCTGATAGAGCACCACAAAGATCCTTTTATTATGCAATGGATTTAACGGAAAAAGATGTAGCAAAACCTTTTGTAGGTGTTGTTTCAACATGGAATGAGGCTGCACCATGCAACATTAATTTAATGAAACAAGCCCAATTTGTAAAACAAGGTGTAAATGCGTCAGGAGGAACTCCTAGAGAATTTTGTACAATAACTGTTACTGATGGTATTGCTATGGGTCATGAAGGAATGAAATCTTCATTGATTTCAAGAGATGTAATTGCAGATTCTACTGAATTAACTGTAAGAGGTCATTGTTATGATGCTTTAGTTGGTTTAGCAGGATGTGATAAATCTTTACCAGGTCTAATGATGTCTATGGTGAGATTAAATATTCCAAGTGTATTTATTTATGGAGGTTCAATACTTCCAGGTAGATTTGAAGGTAAAGATGTAACTGTTGTTGATGTTTTTGAAGGTGTTGGAAAATATACATCAAAAAAAATGACAGCTCATGCTCTTAGAAAATTAGAATTAAAAGCTTGTCCAAGTGCTGGTGCTTGTGGTGGTCAATTCACTGCAAATACAATGGCGTGTGTTTCAGAAGCAATTGGATTAGCTCTACCTTATTCAGCAGGAACTCCTGCACCTTATAAAGAAAGACATAAGTACGCAATTAATAGCGGTAAAGCGGTAATGAAACTTTTAGAAAAAAATATCAGACCAAGAGATATTGTTACAAGAAAAGCATTAGAAAATGCTGCTACAGTTGTTGCTGCAACAGGAGGATCTACTAATGCAGGTTTACACTTACCAGCTATTGCAAATGAAATTGGAATTAAATTTGATTTAATGGATGTTGCAAAAATTTTTAAGAGAACTCCTTATCTTGCAGATTTAAAACCTGGTGGAAAATATGTTGCAAAAGATATGTGGGAAGCAGGTGGAGTTCCAATGCTTTTAAAAACTCTTTACGATGGTGGATATATTCATGGTGATTGTATGACCGTTACAGGAAAGACAATGAAAGAGAATTTAAAAAATGTAAAATTTAATCCAAAACAAAAAGTAATGAGAAGTTATAAAAATCCAATCACGCCAACTGGTGGGGTTGTTGGATTAAGAGGTAATTTAGCTCCGGAAGGTGGAATTGTTAAAATTGCCGGTTTGAAAAAATTACAATTTACTGGAAGAGCAAGATGTTTTGACTCTGAAGAAAAAGCTTACAAAGCTGTAAAAGAAAGAAAATACAAAGACGGTGACATAATTATAATTAGATACGAAGGTCCAAAAGGTGGTCCAGGAATGAGAGAAATGTTGCAGACAACAGCTGCAATTTATGGACAAGGAAAAGGGGAGAAAGTAGCCCTTATCACAGACGGTAGGTTCTCTGGGGCTACTAGAGGCTTCTGTATAGGTCATGTGGGTCCTGAGGCCTCTATAGGCGGTCCAATAGCCCTTTTAAGGAACGGAGATATAATTGATATAGATGCAAAGAAGGGAACTATTAACGTTAGATTAAGTAAAAAAGAGCTTAGTTTGAGAAAAAAGAAATGGAAACAAAGAAAAATGAACTTTGGAAACGGAACTCTTTGGAAATATGCTCAAACAGTAGGTCCAGCTTATTTAGGTGCACCCACACATCCAGGTGGTAAAAACGAGGTTAAAACATACGCTGATATTTGATGAAAATTAGACCTGTAATACTTTGTGGTGGTGCAGGAACACGACTTTGGCCCAATTTAAAAAATACTCAAGCAAAACAATTTATTGATTTTGGTGGTTGGACTTTATTACAAAAAGCTTTTGAAAGAATAAATAATAATTCTTACGATTTTCCAATTATCAGTACAAATTTGAAGTACTTAAAAGATGTTAAGAAAACATTGAAAAAATCTAGAATAAAAAAATATAAAATAATATTAGAACCAGCTAAAAAAAATACAGCACCAGCAATTTTAGTGAGTGCTTTAATTAAAGAAATTCCATCTAGTCAACCAATAATGTTTTTTACATCAGACCATTTAATTGAAAACCCAAGTATTTTAACAAGATCATTAAAAACAAATGTTAAAAATTTAAGTGATGAAAATATATTTATATTTGGAATTAAACCTATAAGACCATCTAAAGAATACGGATATTTAAAAACTAAAAGTATAAATAAGTTAAATAAAGTAACTAAATTTATTGAAAAACCAACAGAGCAAAAAGCTAAAACTATAATTAAATCTGGAGGCTATTGGAATTCTGGTATGTTTTACTTAAAAAAATCATCAATAATCAATAACTTTAAAAAATATCAACCTAGTATTTATAAATCGTGTCTAAAATCTTTAGAAAAATCGAAGATTAGAAATAATATATATTTTTTGAATAAAAAATTCTTTGATAAATGTAAGGAAATTTCCTTTGATTATGCAATTCTTGAAAAATCAAAAAATATAAATGCAATAAAACTTAGTATTCAATGGTCAGATCTTGGAAATTGGTTTGAAATATCGAAAATATATAAAAAAAATAAAAATAAATACTTTAAGAAAAAAAATGTTTTTCATAGACCATGGGGTAGATATACAAACCTATACGAGGGTAAAAACTTTTTGGTAAAAGAATTAGTGGTCAATTCTAAGTCTAAATTAAGCTTACAAAAGCATTTTTATCGATCTGAATATTGGACTATTACTGATGGAAAACCTCTAATTACATTAAACAAGAAAAATTTCTTTAAAAAACCAGGTGAAAAAATATTTATCCCAAGAGAAGCAATCCATCGAATAGAAAATAAATTTAAGAAAAAAGTAAAAATTATTGAAATACAAACTGGACCTATTTTAAAAGAGACAGATATAGTTAGATATCAAGATATTTACGGTAGAGTGAATTAATTCTCTTTATGGATACATTAGTATTTTCTGTCGTTTTATTGGCAGCACTACTTCATGCCACTTGGAATGGCATGGTCAAAAAACACTCGGATAAAGCAGTTGCTCTAGCAGGTATAATTTTAGGGCATATACCTTTTTCAATTATCGCAATCATTTTGTTACCAGCACCTTCATTAGAAAGTATACCTTATATCTTTGCAAGTATTGTTGTTCACATCGGTTATCAATGGTTTTTGCTTAAATCATATGAAATTGGAGATTTGACAAAAGTCTACCCTATAGCAAGAGGCACAGGCCCTTTATTTGTAACTGTAGTTTCAATTTTATTGTTGGGAGTAGTGTTAAATAAATTTATACTGATCTCTATTTTCTTAATATGTTTTGGAATTTTTTTTCTTGGTATTTCTGATTATACAAACAGTAGCTTAAATGTTATTAAATTTTCTTTTACAACAGGTTTGTTTATTGGATCATACTCACTTGTAGATGGATATGGAGCAAGAATAAGTAATTCTGCAATATCTTTTGTCAGTTGGTCTTTCATATTAAATGCTATGATTTTCCCATTTATTCTTAGTTTAAGAGGTCAAAAGGATATTATTAAAAAGGTTTATAGAGACGGTAAGATGATATTTTTTTATGGTGTAACATTATCATATGCTAGTTATGCCTTGGCTGTATGGGCATTTACAAAAGCTCCAATACCTGTTGTTACATCTTTAAGAGAAACAAGTATTTTATTATCAATATTTATTGGATATTTTTTATTAAAAGAAAGTATCAATTTAAAAAAAATCATATCAATTTTATTTATTTTAATAGGTGTGATTGGGATTAAATTATTTTAATTAAATTGTAACAATCTATAAATATTTTTGTCATTAAAGTTTACTAAAAATGACTAACAGAAATCTTAAATAATAAAACATCTTCATTTCCTCTTTGTTTAAGATTTTGTTGATTATCTACCTTCCCCTTTTTGTTATAAAAAAGGGGAGGGACAATTTTTATACATTAATTATTTACAGACGCAGGACTCTCACTGGTTTTCTTTTTAGCTAATTTTTTTGCTTTTTTTTCGGCAACTTTTTTTTCAATACCTGCAATTTTTATATTAATTTTAGCTAGTTTTTTTTCCTTTAAATTAATCTTATTTTTAAGTTTATCTATTGATTTGATAAACTTTTTTTTTCTTTTTTCATTTTTCTTTAACTTCTTACCCATCATCACCTCCTATGAAAATTTAAATTATTATATTTAATTTAAATTTCTAAGTAAAATAATTTGTCTAAAATTTTGTTATTAAAATTATAGTAAAAAATTTACTTTTTTTTGTGAAAATTCAATATCAATCTTATTGTGACATCCAAAATTATCTCCATCAACCTGAACGGGAATTTCAAAATTATTGCAATTAATTTGGATACTTTTTGAATAGGTGGTTATAACAGATTTGTTTCTTGATAAATCTCCATAAATAATTATCAAAATAATATAATACATTAATTTTAGCCTACTTAAATCTTTAAAAACATAAGTTATTAATCTATCATCAAAAATGTTTGACTTATTTATCTTATGATGACCAGCATAATATTTGGTATTAGAACTTAATACCCAATCAGCTTGATATTTTTGACCATCAAAGAAAACATCAAGTTTATTATTTTTCATAAATAAAAAATGCTGAAACCCTTTTAAACCAAATATTATCTTACCAAGTATTTTTTTTATACGTGTATCAATAGAGTGAACAATTTTAGCATCCCAACCAATACCAGCCATTAAAAAAAAATAATTTTTATTTATTTTTATAAGATTAGATTGTTTATAATTATTTGATGTTAAAATATTACAAATATCGTCTACTTTTTTATTTATCGATAACTCTGCTTGAAGTAAATTGGCTGTTCCAGCCGGTATGTACCCAATTGCAAATTTATCATTAAAATCAAAGTCATTTTTTATCAATTCATTGATAGCAAATGATACTGATCCATCTCCACCAGCAACTATCAATCTATCATAATTTTTATTTTTAAATTCCAAAAATATTTCTTTCGCCTCTTTTTCAGATTTGGTTTTGAAATAATCTACAGAGTTGTTAATTTTTAATTTTTCATAAATCTTATTTACAAATTTTATTTTTTTCCCTGTTGAAGAATTAAGGTTATAAATCAAACAATAATGCATAATTTTTTCGTAACTAATTTTTAATAAATCTTTAACATTTTAATGACATAAGAATTAAATGATTCGAGTTACAGTTGTGTTACAAAATAGGTTTTTTTAATGCCTCCGTTATTAAAATATAAGAGTATATTTATATCTGATGTGCATCTTGGCACCAAAGGTTGTCAAGCTAACAAGCTTTTAGAATTTTTTAAGAATTCAAGATCCGAGAACCTTTATTTAGTTGGAGATATAATCGATGTTTGGGCAATGCAAAAGAGTTTCTATTGGCCTCAAGAGCATAATGATGTCATACAAAAAATTTTGAGAAAAGCCAGGCACGGGACAAAAGTATTTTACATAATTGGAAATCATGATGAGATATTTAGAAAATTTATTCCAATGCATTTAGGTGATATTAAAATAGTAAATAGAGTTATTCATGAAACGCAGTTAGGAAAAAAATATTTAGTTGTTCATGGTGATGCTTGGGACGGAGTAATGAAATATGCTAAATGGCTTTCTAAATTAGGAGCCATTGCCTATGAATTATTACTTAAAATTAATGTTATTATAAATTTTTTTAGAAAATTGAGAGGTAAAGACTATTGGTCATTAGCAAAATTTTTAAAATATAAGGTAAAAAATGCTGTAAAATTTATAGGTGAATATGAAAACACACTTTCTTCATATGCAAAAAGGAAAAAATTTGATGGAATAATTTGTGGACACATACATCATGCTGAAAATTTAAATCTTGATGGTGTTAATTATTTAAATTGTGGCGATTGGGTTGAGTCATGTACAGCCTTGGCAGAAAAATATGATGGAACTTTTGAGATAATTTATTGGGATAAAAAAAGAAACGAATATATTTCAGAAAATATTGATAATAACAGGATCGGTTCATTCAAAAAAGCATCTTAAAGAATGAAAATATTAATTGTTACCGATGCTTATTACCCTCAAGTTAATGGTGTTGTAAGAACTCTCCACGAAACTGGTGAAATTCTTAAATCACAAGGTCAAACTATTGAATATATTACTCCTCAACAATTTCTTACCGTGCCAATGCCAAAATATAATGAAATTAGATTGTCCTTAAATGTTTGGCCCCGTGTAAGTAATTTAATTAATTCAATTAAACCTGATGCAATACATATTGCAACAGAAGGACCCTTAGGGTTTATGGCACGAAGACATTGCATTAAAAATGGCTTAAAATTTACCACAAGTTTTCACACAAGATTTGATAAATACATGAAACTTTATATGCCTATCATTCCAGCTAAATGGTCAGAAAAATTTTTATGCAATTTTCATAATAAAGCTGAAAGAATTTTAGTGACAACAGAATCCATGCGTGAAGAGTTAATTTCTTTAGGTATTGATAACAATAAAATGGTTACATGGACCAGGGGAGGTAATCATGGCGCGTTTAAAAACCCCATTAAGAGAGACTTACCTTATAAAAGACCTATATGGATATATGTTGGTAGGATTGCAGTTGAAAAAAATATTAAAGCATTTTTAGATCTCGATCTTGAAGGTACTAAAGTTATTATTGGAAAAGGTCCAGACCTAAACAATTTGAAAAAAAAATATCCAAATGATATTTTTTTAGGTGAAAAGACTAATGGAGAATTAGCATCTCATTTTGCATCATCAGACGTTTTTGTTTTTCCTAGTAAAACTGATACATTTGGTATTGTTGTTTTGGAATCATTAAATTGTGGTACACCAGTTGCAGCTTACCCTGTGCCGGGACCTAAAGATATATTAGGGGGTACTAATATTGATACTTTAGATGATGATTTGAAGGCTTCTGCTTTAAAAGCTTTGAAGGTAAGTCGCCAAGATTGTCTTGATTTTGCAAAAAAATATTCATGGGAAGAAACAGCAAAAATATTTTTTGAAAATATTTCACCTAATTATTAAAGACAATATTCATTACATTTGTTAAAACATATCCATGTTTTGGACAGAGTTGATACTCATAGTTGTAATAATTATTTTATTATATTTTTTATTTAAAAAAAATATTAAGCCAGAAAATACAGCTCCAGTTGTAAATAAGACCAATAAGGATGATTTAGGAAAAAGAGTAATTATTGAAGAATTAGAAGATCAATTCTTTGCTTTAGATAAATATAATTTAATCAAATATCTAAACAAAAGTGCAAAACAACGTTTTGGAGAAAACTTAATTGATAAAAATATTTCAAGTGTAATAAGAGATACAAAATTATTAGAAACGATTGAAGAGGCTATCAAAGATCAAACTACAAAAAATGTCAATGTAGAAATAAATTTACCATCTTATCAACTTTACAAAATCTATGTTATTCCTGGTCCGACCTATTTGTTTCCAGAAATAAACTCTGTCGTATTGTTTCTAAAAGATTTTACAGAAATAACAAAAGCACAAAAACTAAAAACTGATTTTGTTGCAAATGTGAGTCATGAATTAAGAACACCTTTAGTTTCGATTAAAGGTTCTTTAGAAACTATTCTTGGACCAGCTTCAAAAGACCAAGAGGCGCAAAAAAAATTTATGTCTATCATGTCTGATCAAGTATTAAGAATGGAAAACCTAATCAATGATTTATTGATTTTAAGTAGAATAGAATTGGAAGAACATATCAAGCCTAATAAAATTGTGAGCTTAAATGATCTTTTTACAAATATTAAAAGTAACTTTGAATTAATTCTTAAAAAAAAGAAAATCAATTTACATATTGAACTTATGGAACCAACCTTAGTTTTTGGTGATAATGATAAATTGTTAACTGTATTTTCAAATTTAATTGATAATTCAATTAAATATTCACAAGATGGAAAAAATATATACGTAAAAAGTCAAAATAGTGAAGGTAAATTAATTGATAAGAATATTGCCATTAGCATTAAAGATGAAGGTGTCGGAATACCTCACCAGCTAATTCCAAGAATAACTGAGAGATTTTTTAGAGTAGATACAGAAAAAAGTAAAAAGGTTGGTGGTACAGGTTTAGGTTTAGCTATAATGAAACATATTATATCTCAACACAGAGGTGACTATGAGATTCTCAGTAAAGTTAATGAAGGTACTGAAATTAAGATATATCTTCCAACAAAATAATTAATTTAAAAAATTGTTTAAAATTAACTCTTATTCAAACAAGATTTAACAAATCTTTTGTTGATTCGTATCTTAGTTTATTTAAAATTAGTTTATGATTAAGATATTACATAGTATTTTAATTATTATTTTTTTTTTAATGTCGATCATTACTAAAAGTAATGCATCTGATATTTCTACAATTTTAAGAAACCAGCAATTAACTGTTTTTGATATTGGTATCTTTAGATTACAGGAAGACTTAAAAAGTGCATATCCTGAAATAAAAAAACATAAAGATGTACCATACGAAGATATATATATAGATGTTCTTAGTTCCTATTGGAGAAATACAGTAGATTTAATTGTTTCAATTCCAGTAAATGAAAATTTAAAAAAAGAGAACTACATGTCAGATTCATTGAGATGTCGAAACATATTTAATTCTGTTAGAGATCATTTACTGAGAAATGAAAATATGAGTAATTATAGGTTTACTATGGCGACAAGCTATTTAACATCTATTTTTTCTACTCCTACTAGTTGGCCAAAATGGCGTTATGACCAAAGTGTTCTTGAGGAATTAGTTAATTTGGTAAAACTGGAAGTTGTCTTAAGACCAACCCCAGATCTTGCTTTTAAGGATAACGTAAATCCAGTTTCATGCAAAGGTGGTCTAGAAACTGAAAATAGTGAGATTATTGTCTCAATGAAATACAACTAAAAAGTTAGGTTTTTAACAAAACTGTAATAATTCTGTAATATTAAAGATTCAATAAATTTATACGAGTCAGGCATCTTTTAATTAATAAATAACGAAAGGATTAAAGATAATGAAAAAACTAACTATAGTGATTGCTTCTTTAGTTGCTCTATCAATAGCAACTGTTGCTCAAGCAAGAGATCAAATTAAGATAGTTGGTTCGTCTACAGTATTCCCTTACGCGACTGTTGTTGCTGAAAGATTTGGTGGTTCAGGATTCAAAACTCCTGTAATCGAGTCGACTGGTACTGGTGGAGGAGCTAAACTATTCTGTGCTGGTGTTGGTGAGCAACATCCAGATATTACAAATGCATCAAGAGCTATGAAAGACAAAGAGAAAGCCCTATGTAAGAAAAATGGTGTAAATGATATTGTTGAGATCGTAATTGGTAACGATGGTATTACATTAGCTTACAGCAAAGATGCAAAACCAGTAAACTTTACTAAAGAACAATTATATTTAGCATTAGCTGCTCATACAGTAGTTGATGGTAAGTTAGTTCCAAATATTTATAAAACTTGGGACCAAATTGACCCTAGCTTACCAAAACAAAAAATTTCAGTAATGATCCCACCAGGAACATCAGGAACTAGAGATGCTTGGAATTCTTTAGTAATGAAAAAAGGTATGACTAAAGAAGCTAAAGCTCTTTATAAAGCTGGTTATGAGGCTGGAAATAAAAAATACAAAAAACCACAAAAACTTTATAGAGAAGATGGAGCTGCTATTGAAGTAGGAGAAAACGATAGTTTAATCATCCAAAAGTTAACTCAAGATAAAGATATGTTTGGTTTCTTTGGTTTCAGTTATTTCTTAGCTGCTAAAGATAAATTACAAGCTGCTAGCATAGATGGTGGACAACCCTCTCTAGCGAGTATTCAAGACTACAGTTATGCAGTTGCAAGACCATTATTTTTCTATGTGAAAAAAGCTCACGTTGGAGTAATCCCAGGATTACATGAGTTTGTGAAAGAATTCACAACTAAGAAAGCTATTGGAAAAGGTGGTTACTTAGCAGATATTGGTTTAGTTCCATTAGACTCTAAGTTGTATAAAACAACTAGAACTAATGCTACGAAGCTAGTTGCTATGGGTAATTAATTATTACTCTATTAACAAATAATTAAAAAAGGGGTCTTTTTAGACCCCTTTTTTTTGAAATAAGAGTAAAGTCCTCAATAAAGGAGATTCTTTGAACTTAATATTGTTTACATTTATTGTTCTTCTGGGTTTCACAAGTTATTATTTTGGACGTAGAAAAGCATATACAATTCAATCTACAAATAAAAGATTAACTGCATTACCACAATTTTATGGTTATTATCTTGCAATTTGGTGTGCAATACCAGCTTTTATAATTTTTTCTTTATGGGCAATTTTTGAGCCCACAATTGTAAAATTATTAATCTTAAGTGATTATTCAAATCAAGGCTATCTTGATGATGAATTAAATTTAATTTACGAAAAAACAAAAGCATTGTCTCGAGGACAATTTACCGGAGAAATTACACCTTTTATTGAGGCTTCAGCTGAAAAATATTTAAGTCTTCGATCAATAGCTCAAAGTTCAAAAGCTGTTATAGTATTATCTATAATTATTGCCTCTGTTGCTTACGCTTATAAAAAAATTTCATCTAATTCTAAAACAAGAGAACCAGTTGAAAAATTTTTGAAAGCAGTTTTATTTACAGCTTCTTTAGCTGCAATATTAACTACTGTTGGAATAGTATTTTCACTTATATTTCAAACTATAGATTTTTTTAAAGTAATTCCATTATTTGATTTTGTCTTTGGAACTCATTGGTATCCTGCAAAAGCTTTTGTTAGAGATTCTTCAGAGGCTTTAGATCCGACAATGTACTCCGATACTTTTGGAGCAGTCCCTATTTTTGCTGGTACTTTTTTTATTGCTTTCATAGCTATGTGTGTTGCTATTCCTATTGGACTAATGAGTGGAATTTATTTGGCTGAGTATGCATCAGTTAAAGTTAGACAATACGCAAAACCTTTAATTGAAATTTTAGCTGGTATACCAACAGTTGTTTATGGATTTTTTGCTGCTCTAACAGTTGGACCTTTTTTAAAGGAAATAGGTAATAGCATGGGTTTAGACGTTTCAGCTGAAAGCGCTTTAGCGGCAGGCGGAGTAATGGGCATTATGATTATACCTTTCATTTCAAGTTTAAGTGACGATGTGATTACAAGTGTACCTCAAAGTTTAAGAGATGGAAGTTATGCCATGGGAGCAACCAAATCAGAAACAATAAAAAAAGTTATTTTTCCTGCAGCATTGCCTGGTATAGTTGGATCTATTTTGCTTGGTGTTTCAAGAGCAATTGGAGAAACAATGATAGTTGTTATGGCCTCTGGTTTAGCTGCTAATTTAACTTTAAATCCATTAGAATCTACTTCAACAATTACAGCGCAAATTGTTGTAATATTAATTGGAGATCAAGCTTTTGGCGACCCAAAAACGCAAGCTGCATTTGCTTTAGGTATGTCATTATTTTTAGTAACGCTCTGTTTGAATATTGTGGCCTTAAGAGTAGTTAAAAAATATAGAGAAAAATATGAATAAAAATAAAGAACAATTATTAAATAAAAGATATAAAGCTGAAAAGAGATTTCGATTATACGGTCAAAGTGCAATTTTTATGGCACTTTTATTTTTAACAATCTTTATTTTTAAAATTTTTTCGACAGGCTATTCAGCCTTTCAAAAAACTTGGCTTATTGTTCCAGTTACTTTTGATGCTGAATTAATGATGTTAGAGCAAAATCCTTCTAAAGAGGATTTAAAAGATGCTGATTATTACGATATAGCATTAAAATCAATGGCTGATTTGGATCCAAATGCTAATGAGGATCAAGAAAATGAGCTGAAGAGAATGGTCTCATACTTTTTCGAAAGAGAGATTAAAAGGGAACTTTTAAACGACCCTTCATTAATTGGAAAAACTAAAGATGTTTATTTAACTGCCTCAGATGATTTAGATCAAGTATTTAAAGGCAATTATCCAAGAGATTTACCTGAAGATCAAAGAAGAGTTACGGATTATCAATTAAAGATTTTTGATCAACTTGTAGAACTAGGAAAAGTTGAAAGTAAATTCAATTTAAGTTTTTTTACATATCCTGATTCAAGAGAAGCTGAATTAGCTGGTATAGCAAGTTCATTTATGGGATCAATATTTTCTATACTTGTTTGTTTAATGATAGCTTTTCCTGTAGCAGTTCTAGCAGCTATTTATTTAGAGGAATTTGCTCCTAAAAACAGATTTACTGATTTTATTGAGGTAAATATAAATAATTTAGCAGCAGTACCTTCAATTGTTTTTGGTCTTTTAGGACTGGGTATTTTACTTGCTGTATTTCAATTACCTAGGTCAACACCTCTAGTCGGTGGAATAACTTTATCGTTGATGACTTTACCAACAATTATTATTGCTTGTAGAGCATCTTTAAAAGCAGTTCCTCCAAGTATAAGAGAGGCAGCACTTGCAATGGGTGCTAGTAAAATGCAAACTACAATGCATCATACAGTTCCGTTATCTATGCCAGGGACTTTATCCGGTACAATAATTGGTTTGGCCCAAGCTTTAGGCGAAACCGCACCTTTGATATTGATCGGCATGGTGGCTTTTGTAAATACAATACCAGGATCTCCTTTAGATCCAGCTGCAAGTTTGCCAGTGCAAATTTATATTTGGGCAGAGAGCGCTGAAAGAGGTTTTGTCGAGAAAGTTTCTGCCTGTATTATGGTTCTATTAGGATTTTTAATTATAATGAACTTATTTGCACAAATAATTAGACATAAATTTGAAAAAAAATGGAGTTAAGATGATAAAGATAAATTCAAAAAATGTAGATGTTTTCTATGGAAAAAAACAAGCTCTATTCAATATAAATTTAGATATTGAAGAAAATCAAGTTACAGCACTGATTGGGCCTTCAGGTTGTGGTAAATCTACTTTTTTAAGATGTCTAAACCGAATGAATGACGTTATTGATATATGTAGAGTAAAAGGGCAGATTATAATTAATGATTTTGATATCAATGATAAAAGTTGTGATGTTGTTAGATTAAGAGAAAAAATTGGTATGGTTTTTCAAAAACCAAATCCTTTTCCTAAAACTATTTATGAAAATATTTCTTATGGTCCAACAATTCATGGTATGGCACAATCAAAGAATGAAATGGATGAAATAGTTGAAACTAGCTTAAAAAAGGCAGCATTATGGGAAGAGGTGAAAGATAGACTTCATGAACCAGGTACTGGTTTGTCTGGTGGTCAACAACAAAGATTATGTATAGCAAGGGCAATTTCAGTTAAACCTGAAGTTATTCTAATGGACGAGCCTTGTTCTGCTTTAGATCCTATTGCTACAGCTCAAATAGAAGAACTAATTGATGAGTTAAAAAAAGACCATACTATTATAATAGTCACTCACTCAATGGCACAAGCTGCAAGAGTTTCTCAAAATACAGGTTTTTTTCACCTTGGAGAATTGATAGAACATGGTTCTACTGATAAAATATTTAAGAATCCAGAAAACAAAAAAACTCAGGATTATATCACAGGGAGGTTTGGATAATGACCGAAGCACCACATACAGTAAAGTCTTACGAAGAAGAACTTAAAAATTTAAATACCAATATAATTAAAATGGGTGGATTTTGTGAAGAAGCTTTGGGTAAAGCTATTCAAGCAATTACTACAAGAAATAGTGATAATGCTGAGGCAGTAATTAAAGATGATGAAAAAATTGATAAATTTGAGACTTTAATTGAACAGCAAGTAGTAAATTTAATTGCTTTAAGACAACCTATGGCCATAGATCTTAGAGAAACAGTCACTGCTTTAAAGATATCTTCTGACCTTGAGAGAATAGGTGATTTAGCAAAAAATATTTCTAAAAGAACTCTTTTGTTAAATGAAAATTTACCAAAAAATTTAGTAGATGCTATTATAAGAGTATCTTCGGATGCTCAAAAACAATTGAAATCAATATTAGATGCATATTTAGAAAGATCTTCGAGTATGGCAATTAATGTATGGGAAAGCGACGAACAAATTGATGATTTAACAAATTTATGCATGCAAGAAGTGATTAGATATTTAAAAGATAACGAAAATAACTTAAGTGATGGAACCCACTTATTATTTGTAACTAAAAATATAGAGAGAATAGGTGATCATACAACCAACATTGCTGAGCAAGTATATTATTTAGTTAAGGGAGAATATCTAGAGGGTGATCGACCAAAAGGCACAGAACCTATTGTTACTGGAGAAAAGTAAAATATGTCGGCTCACATTTTTATAGCTGAGGACGAGGCTGCTATAATAACTCTACTAAAGTATAACCTTGAAAAAGAAGGTTACAAAGTAAGTTTTTGTGAAAATGGTGAAGATGCGCTTAAACAAATTAAAGATAAGCTTCCTGACTTAATATTAATGGATTGGATGTTGCCCGATTTGTCAGGCGTTGAAATATGTAAAAATTTAAAAAAAGACAAAAAGCATAATGACATACCAGTAATAATGTTAACAGCAAAAGGCGAGGAGGAGGACAAATTAAGAGCTTTTGATACAGGTGCAGATGATTATGTAACAAAACCATTTAGTCAAAAAGAACTTAATGCAAGAATTAAATCTTTACTCAGAAGATCAAAACCACAATCCACCGTTGATGTTGTTGAGTTTACAGATCTAAAAATAGATAGAATAACAAAAAGAGTTTATAGAAATAACATTGAAATATCTCTAGGACCTACAGAATTTAAATTATTAGATTTTTTTATCAAAAATCCAAAAAGGGTATATTCAAGAGAACAACTCTTAAACAATGTTTGGGGAGAAAATATTTACGTTGAAACTAGAACTGTCGATGTGCATATCAGAAGATTAAGACAGGCTATTAATATAGATAATACTAAGCCTTTAATTAGAACTGTAAGATCAGCAGGTTATTCTTTAGAATCTTGAAGGTCTTTAGGTCTAGTAAATTCTTTAATTAAACCATTTCCATCTAATTTATTCCATTCATTAAAATCAAAATAAATTTTTGCAAATGCCGATGTCGGAAATTTGTAGTTTAATAATTTAAAATGGTTGTTGTTGTGATTTTTTGTCAGTGATCGTATTAGATTTCTAACAGTAGGTTCATGGTTAATTAAAAGCACTGATTTATATTTTTTTGGTATTTTTTTTATTATATCTATAATTTTATCTTCACTTGATAAGTATAATTTTTTTGAAGAAATAATTTTTTTTGGTTTATCTATTTTTTTTAATAAAATTTTTAGGGTTTTCTTTGTTCTTTTTGATGATGAAAGTAATATGTAATCAAACTTATAATTGTTTTTAACAAAAAATTCACAAATCTTTTTTGCATTTTTCTCGCCACGCTTACTTAATGGTCTTTCATGATCATCAAGATTTGGGTGGTCCCAGCTAGATTTTGCATGACGCATAACGTATAATTCAAGCATAAATTTTAAATATATGACTGCATTAAAAAAACAAGATAAAGAAACACTAAAATCTAAATACATAAATAGAGAGCTGTCTTGGCTAAAATTCAACGACAGAGTTCTTCTTGAGGCCCAAAATTTTGAAAATCCTCTTTATGAAAGAATTAAATTTTTATCTATAGCTGGATCAAATTTAGATGAATTTTTCATGGTTCGTGTTGCAGGTTTATATAGTCAAATCAAACAAGATGTAGATTCACTTAGTTCTGATGGTCTTACTCCTGATGAACAAATGAGTGAAGTTATTTTGGAAACAAATAATCTTCTTAATAAACAAAATAAAATATTTAGAGATTTAATTCTTCAATTAAAAAAAGCAAATATAAGTATAGTTAAACCTGAAAATTTAAGTAAAACTGAACAAAAAAGATTATTTAAAATTTTTAATGAAGAAATTTACCCTCTGCTAACCCCATCAGCAATAGACCCAGCTCATCCCTTTCCATTTATTGCAAATCAAGGAAGAGCATTAGTTATGAGATTAAATAAGAAAAATAAAAAAAGGACTTTAAATGCAATAATAGTAATTCCAAAAGCTTTATCAAGATTTATTGAAATAGATGGAAATAAAAGTTTTAAAAAATTTTTAATTATAGATGATGTTATAAGTTTTTTTGCCTCTGAAATATTTCCTGATCATGATTTAGATAAAAAAATGTTATTTAGAGTTATAAGAGATAGTGATGTAGAAATTCAAGAGGAGGCCGAAGATTTAGTAAGATCTTTTGAATTGGCTTTAAAAAGAAGAAGAACAGGTGACATAGTACGTTTAGAAATTTTAAAAAATAGTAATAATGACTTAATTAAGTTTATAACCAATAAGTTAAACGTAAAATCTGAATACATCTATGAAATTGAAGGCATTGTTGGAATTCAAGATATAGACCAAGTTTGTAAAATTAAAAATTCTAAATTAAGATTTAAAAATTTTAATCCCAGGGAGGTTGAGAGATTAAAGGAGTTTAATAATAATTTTTTTGATACTATAAAAAAAAAAGATTTAATAGTTCATCACCCTTTTGAAACATTTGATGCTGTCGTTGAGTTTTTAAATCAAGCTGCATATGATAAAAAAGTTATAGCAATTAAACAAACTCTATACAGAACAACGCTAGATTCTCCAATTGTTAAAGCCTTAATAACAGCAGCTGAAAATGGAAAGACAGTAACCGCTTTAATAGAGATCAAAGCAAGATTTGATGAAGAAGCAAACATTCAACTTTCAAGAAGTTTAGAAAATGCAGGAATTCAAATAGTTTATGGTTTTGCAAAATATAAAACACATGCAAAATCATCTTTAATATTAAGAAAAGAGCAGGGAAAAATTCAAACTTATATACATCTGGGAACTGGTAATTATCACCCAGTTAATGCAAAAATTTATACTGACTTATCTTTATTTAGCTCTGATAAAAAAATAGCAACTGATGTGGAAAAATTTTTTAATTATGTAACTGGTTATTCAAAACCAAGAAATCTTAGTAAAATATCTATATCACCAATTAATCTTAGGGAAACCTTGAACAAATGTATTGCTAACGAGATAACAAATGTCAAAAAAGGTAAAAAAGGTGAAATATGGGCCAAAATGAATTCCTTAGTAGATCCAGCGATAATTGATAAATTTTACGAAGCTTCAAATGCTGGAGTAAAGATATTTTTATTTGTAAGAGGTGTCTGTTGTTTAAGACCTGGAGTTAAAGATAAATCTGAAAATATAATAGTTAAAAGCATGATTGGAAGATTTTTGGAACACTCAAGAATTTATTGTTTTGCAAATGGAAAAACAATGCCTAGTAGAGATGCAAAAGTTTTTATTTCATCAGCAGATTTAATGCCAAGAAATTTAAATCGAAGAGTAGAACTTCTAGTTCCAATTGAAAACCAAACAGTCCACGAACAAGTTCTTGATCAAATTATGTTAGCTAATTATTTAGATAAAAAACAAAGTTGGGAACTTGATGCTAGTGGAAATTATAAAAAAATTAAATATAGTGAAAATGATTCTTTTTCAGCCCATGATTATTTTATGAATAATCCTAGTTTATCTGGAAGAGGTAAAGCTAAATTAAAAATGAAACCAAAAAAATTAAATTTAAGATTAATTAAAAGTGGAAATTAAAGTTTTAAAAAATAATCAAAATTTGAAATTAAAACCTGCTAAATTAGCAGTAATTGATATAGGTTCCAATTCTATCAGGATGTTAATCTATGAAGATTTTAACTCATCTCGTGTGCCTTTTTTCAATGAAAAAGCCGTTTGTGAACTTGGTAAAAATTTAGATAAGTCAAGAAAACTTCATAAATCTGGTGTGGATTATGCCCAAAAAGTATTGAAGAGATTTTCAGAAATTTTAAATGTTTCCAAAATTGTTAATTTAAAAATAATAGCAACTGCTGTTTTAAGAGAAGCAACAGATGCAAAACCCTTTGTTGAATACGTAGAAAACCTTTTTAAAAAAAAAATAGAAATCTTAAGTGGAGAGGAAGAAGCAATTTGTTCAGCAGAGGGTGTAAAAATTGGATTTGATAATGTAGATGGGTTAGTTGCTGATCTTGGTGGAGGTAGTTTAGAATTAGCTCGAGTTGAAAATGGTTTGATTACTAATAAAACATCTTTACCCTTAGGTGTTTTAAGACTACTTAATAATCCAATTGTAAAAAAGAGAAACCTTTCTAAATATATAAAACAACTTTTGAGAGATGAGAAATGGTTATCTAAAAAAAAATTTGAAAATTTGTATTTAGTTGGAGGAACATGGAGAGCTTTATTTAAACTTCATCTGTTTCAAAATAAACATCCTGTCCATATAATTCATCAGTATTCAGTAAATTATGAAACTATATCATCATTTGTAGAAAAAATAGCATCGTTTAATAAAGCAAAACTAAAAACAGTTGAATATATATCTAAATCTAGAACACCTTATCTACCATATAGCTCTATTATTTTAGATGAGATCATGAAAGTCACAAATCCAAAAAACATAATTTGTTCTATAAGCGGTATTAGAGAGGGATCTCTAGCAAAAGATTACTTTAAAAATATTGATAACTCTCAAGTTTTTGAAAAATCATTAGAATATATTTCGAAGAAGAGAGGTGATTTGGGATTAACCTACAAAAAGTATCATGAATTTATCAAACCTGTATTTGATGGTAATGAACATTTTGATGAAAAATTGCTTAATTTAGCTTGTGTTTTAAGTCATATGGATTGGGGACTAGGTGCTTTTCAAAAGGCAGAATTAGTTTTTCAAGAAACATTAAATACCCCTTTATTGAGACTTTCACATAAAGAAAGAATTCAAATAGCTCTTTCATGTTATTGGAGGTACTGCAGTATTAAATACAATCCAAAAATAGAATATTTAACTTTTTTAAATAATAATGAAATTTTTTCTAGCAAACAAGTTGGTGCAGCCTTAAGATTTGCTCACTCACTAACATCTATTTCAACTATCTTTTTAGAAGAATTTAAATTGTATAAAAGAGGCAACTCTGTATTTTTAAAAATTCCAGCACAACATCAAGAAATAATTTCTAAACAAGCCACAAAAAGATTTAAAGCTCTGGCGAGAGAATTATTTTTAGAACCAAGAGTAATTTATTCAAATAATTAATATATAATTTAATTTATTACAACTTACAGGTTAGTGATTTTTCTTCTTTAATATATTTTTAATTTTATTGAAACATATCTTTAATCCAAATGTAATATTCTTCTGTGATTAAATTGTAAACATTAAACCCCTGAAATACGCTCGGTATTATTATTGAGCGTATTTCTTTTTATAAAACAAATACATTCCTATATGAGATGCATTGTTAAATTTACCATTCTCAATTAATTTAATTATTTGATGATCTGAAACTATGTGGATTTTAATTCCTTTTTCAGGCTTTGAAATTTTAATAAGATTATTACAAAAAAAACCAGTAATTTTAGTGGTGAGTCGACCTGGTTCAGAATAAAATGAAGTAATTTTTCTTAATTTATTTCTTGATTTATATCCTGTTTCTTCAATTAATTCTTTTTTAGCAGATATTAAAGCTGTTTCATGTTTTTCAATTATACCAGATGGAAACTCAAAATTAATTTGATTTATAGGAATTCTTTTTTGTGAAACCAAAATATACTTGTTCTTAATTTTGGGTATTACTATTGAAAGGTTTGAGGTTTTTAAAAAATGATAAAATTCTTTTTTAAATTTTTTATTAATTAATTTAATATTGTTTGTTAGTTTTAAATTTTTCAATCTTTTTCTAAGAATAATTTTTTTGCGATATAAACAGCAATTAACATACCAATTAATTCTGCAATTATATAAAAAGGAGTGTTTAAATAACTTATACCAGTAAACGACTCTGTGAATGTTCTTGCTATTGTTACAGCAGGATTTGCAAAAGAAGTTGAAGAGGTAAACCAATAACCAGCAGTGATATATAAACCTACTGATCCAGCAACAGCTATTTTACCTGATCTCATTGAACCAAAAATTATTAAAATAAGACCCAACGTAGCAACTATTTCAGAAGTAAAAATATAAATCCCACTCCTTGACTTTGTTGATAATTCAAAAACCTGATGTTCAAAAAAGAAATTAGCTAATGCTACACCTAGCAAACATCCAAGTATCTGAGCAGAAATATAAAAGGGTAGAAGGTTTTTTTTTAACTTTCCTGTAATTGTCATAGCAATACTTACAAATGGATTGAAATGAGCCCCAGATACATCAGCAAATACTGTTATTAGCACAAACAATCCAGCTCCGGTTGCCAATGTGTTTGCTATTAGCATTACTGCTATATCATTAGTTAGATTTTCTGCCATTAAACCTGATCCAACTATGATCATGACCAGAAAGCAACTTCCAATGAACTCTGAAAGAAAATATCTATTTTTATTTTTCATCTATCCAATCTTTAATTTTATTACTTATAATATTGAAAGTTTTTCTAATGATTATTTGCTTTTCTTCGTCATTTGCATTTTGAAGTTTAGCTACCGGATCTTCTATATCCCAATGTATAATTTGGTTTTTATCAGGCCAAATAGGACATACCTCATTATTTGCGTTGTTGCATACTGTTATTACATGATCCAATTTTAATTCTTTATTGATAAATTCTTCAAAGTTTTTAGAACTATAATTAGTTAGATCATAACTTTTATTTTTTTCTAAAAAACTTTTAACATCTTCATTGATTTTTCCAGATGGATTACTACCAGCACTAAAAGCATTAAATTTATTTGAGTATTCGTTATTAATAATACTCTCAGCGATAATGCTTCTCGCTGAATTTCCTGTGCATACAAATAAAATATTTTTCATTAAAAAATAATTTTATAAATACCAATTACAAACAAAGGAATTTGTAATCCAAAATTTGTTAAAATTGCCTTATCTTTTGAGATGAAACCTGCAATCGTCCAACCGACTACACCAAGACCATGAAAATATATATTAATTGGATATATATTTAAATTTGTAAGCAATATTCCTGTTAAGACTAAAAATGTGCTTATCCATTTAAGATATTTTTTTAAAAACATAAAACTCCTTTCTTCATACTTATGACAGTTATGTTAAAGATTTATTAAAATTATTATTTTATATTAAATTAATTATGTATTTATGGATAAAATATCCTCCGATTAGCAATATTAAACCTGCAATATAAATTATGAAAAAATTCATATTCAATGATTTTGCAAAAAAGAAGGGTACAAAAAATAAATAACTTGCTGGTACTGCAATAAATATACTTTTTGTAAACATTACTGTTTTCTCTGTATCATTATGCTCATAATACGAAAACAGTATCGCTATTAGTGATACCAAAGGTAAAGCAATAATAAATCCAGCGAGCTTAGGATTTTGACCAGCCAACCAACTTGAAAAAGCAACAATTAAACCTGCTGCTACAACTTTAAAAATAAAAAATAACATCTGTTTTTAGCTTGTTGCAAATTCTTTAATTTTCTCAAAACTGAAGTGATCGGCTATATCTTTCTTGGCGTAGTATACTTCATCTACTGTGCCTTGTTCGTTTATCAAAACATCTGTAACAGCTATATCAAAATGACCTTTAATTTTTAAAGGAATATATCCCTTTAGCATTGCAGGTATTATTTTATGAGATTTAAATAGCATTGCAGATAATGTTTTCATCATTGATCTTTCAATTTCATATTTTTGAAAATATTTAAAATCTTCATCGGCCAGTACAGTAAAAGGTAAATTGTTATGTTTTTTCATATATGACCTTAAATTATCAACCGGCGAGTGAAATATTGCAACATGTGTAAAATTATTTCCTAACTCATTAAATCTTTTATTAATTTCGTTTAATCTAAGATTGCAAAAACTACATCCAGCTATTCTGTAAAAAGTTAAAAGAACTTTCTTTCCATGTGTTTCTGATAAATTAAATGTAGACCCGTCATCTCTTGGAAGTGTAATTTCTTCTATTTTATCTCCTTTGGAGATCTTCATTTGAAAGAGCATTTTTTACAAAGCCCAAAGAATTCAAGATTATATTTATTGAATTTCATACCCGCTTTGTCTTGAAAATTTTTTAAATATTTTGAAAGTTTGCTGTCACTAATTTCACTTACTTCTTCACAGCTTTCACATATTGAAAATGCTGTTGCCTTTGAGATCTGACAATTTGAATTTTTACATGCAACGAAAGCATTTCTACTTTCAATTTTGTGAATTTTTCCAATTTCAACCAATTTATCAAGCGCTCTATAAACTTGAAGAGGGGCTTTAATACCTTTTTTTTGCACATTATGTAAAATTGAATAAGCTTTTATGGGCTCATTTACTTTTTCAATGTAATCAAGAACTATTTGTTGATTTTTTGATAGTGTTTCCTGTTTAAGCATAGTTTTTCTTTTATCAATTTCCCATTAGTTTTTCAATTGTATCGTCTGTTTAATTTTAAATAGAGATATTACAAATAATAATAACGCTGCAGCAATGATAGATGGACCCGAAGGAGTATTGAATTGCAATGAAGAAAATAAACCCATGATTACTGATAATAATCCTCCACATATAGAAAAAATTACCATCTTTTTGGGAGTATCTGATATGTTACGAGCCATAGCCGTTGGTATAATTAACATCCCAGTTATTAATAAAAGTCCTACAATTTTTATAGAAATTGCAATTATTGCTGCCATTAAAATAGTAAATATTGCTTTTGCTCTATCAGGATTTAATCCTTCTGCTTCTGCAAGTTCATAATTTACTGTTGAAGCAAATAAAGGTTTCCAAATTATTTTTAATACAATTAAAATTATTGCTCCTCCTCCCCATATAATTATCAAATCATCAACATTAACAGCTAATATGTCTCCAAATAATAGTCCCATGACATCAAATCTTATAAATGAGAGAAAACCAATTACCACTAAGCCAACTGCTAATGCTGAGTGAGCTAAAAGACCAAGTAAAGCATCACCGGGCAAATTAGTATTTTTTTCAAGTTTAACTAATATGATTGCTATTACTGATGAAATGATAAATATCGAAATTGCTATATTAATTTCGAATGCCAATGCCATTGTAACACCAAGTAATGCTGAATGTGCTAATGTATCTCCGAAATAAGATAATCTTCTCCAAACTACAAAGCAGCCCAAAGGACCTGTTACAAAAGCAACACCTATACCAGCAATTAAAGCTCTTATAAAAAAATCATCAAACATTTAATTTTTTTTTATATCTCCATCATTTGAATGAACATGATCATGCTTATGTTCATATATAGAAAGAGTTTGTGAAGCTTGTTCGCCAAATAACAGTTTATACTCATTATTCATTGCAACGTCTTTTGGTGTTCCTGAACAACACACGTGGCCATTTAAACAAATAACATGATCTGTTGCTGTCATAACAGTATGCAAATCATGAGAAATTAATAAAATTCCACAATTTAATTTATCTGCTATTTCTTTTATTAATTTATACAATGCAATCTCCCCAGTAAAATCAACTCCTTGAACCGGCTCATCCAATACTAAAAGATCAGGTTTTTTTGAAACTGCTCTTGCAAGAAGCACTCTTTGAAATTCTCCACCAGATAAATTTCCTAAATTCTTGTTTTTAAGATGATCTGCACCCGTTAATTTTAAAGCTTCATTTATTTTTTCTTCATCGAGTTCATCTGTTAAAACCATAAAATCACTCACTTTAAGTGGCAATGTCCAGTCAATTGAAATCTTTTGAGGAACATATCCAATTTTATCAGTAAATTTTTCTACATTGCCTTCTATATTCTTATGAAGTCCTATCGCAATTTTTGCAGTTGTGCTTTTGCCAGAACCATTTGGCCCAATTAATGTTACTATCTTTCTTCTTTCAACAATTAAAGAAACGCCTTTTACAAGCCATTTATTCCGTTGTTTTAATCCAACTTCAGTTAATTTTACTAATACATTGTTCTCAATTGTCATTTATTACCTTGACTTATTAATGTTATATTATTACACAATGTTATATTATAACAATTAACACTAAATTAAATTATGAAAAACTTAAAAAAATCAACATTAATAATTACAATATTATCTTTTTTAGCTCTTTTTACATCAGCAAAAGCAGAAATAAAAGTTGTAGCTTCAATTAAGCCTATACACTCTTTAGCTAGCTATCTGATGGATGGAGTTGCTAAACCAGACCTAATAGTCGATGGATATTCTTCACCACATGGATTTCCGTTAAAACCATCTCATGCAAAGATGTTACAAGAGGCTGATCTTATTTTTTGGGTAGGTGAAGATCTAGAAAACTTCATGGAAAAACCATTAGATTCAATTGCAAAAAAAGCTGAAAAAATTGAATTAATGGAAATTAAAGGTCTTAATAAATTAAAATTCAGAGAACGAAATATTTTTGGTGATCATGATGATCACGGACATAAAGAAGATGGCCATAAAGAAGATGATCACGATGATCATGACCATAAAAAGAAAGATGGACATGACGACCACGATGATCACGACCACAAAAAAAAAGACGGTCATAAAGAAGACGACCACGATGATCATGACCATAAAAAGAAAGATGGGCATGACGATCATGATGACCATGGACATAAAAAGAAAGATGACCATGATGACCACGATGATCATGCAGGACATGAAG
>CACJZT010000006.1:70000-78568 GCA_902598015.1 uncultured Pelagibacteraceae bacterium | reverse complement strand
AAAAATGATAATATTATTATTCACTCAAATATTATAACCTTCGGTATTTTCAATAAAAGTCTGTCAAAATTTTTTATAGATATTGTTATTGATAAAATTGGAAGAGATGGATCTTTGGCAATGCCATTATATAACTTAGGATTTAACTCAAAAAAAATAATAAATCTAAATAATCATTTTAAAAAAAATAAAAATAGCATTATGTCAAAAACTTTTTTTAAAAAGTATAATGTTTGTAGATCAAAGTCTATACTTCATAGCCATCTTATGATTGGAAAATTAAAAAATCAATTTGATAGAAGAAAAGTATTTAAATCTTTTGGAGAAAAGTCTGATTTTGATTTTTTTTTAAAAAAAAAGTTTAAATTAATTTTACTTGGGTGCACACCCAAAGAAGGGTGTACATATATTCATAATCTAGAATACGTTTTAAATATACCTTATCGAAAAAAAAAATTGTTAAGTTTTAAACTCAAATTGAATAACAAATATTTAAATAAAAAGATATTATATCCAATTAGAAAAAAAAATATTAATGTTAACTTAAACAAATTTTTTTTTAATAACAAAATATTTAAATTTGTTAAAACCTCTAATTTAAAATTTGGAAAAAGCTACATAATAAAACTAGGTGATCTTGATTATCATGGAAAAAAACTTTTAAAAAATAATCCATATGTTATGACAAAATGAAGATACTCAGTAATTTAGAAAAAATCATAGAAATTAGAGGAAACGAAACTTTAATAGAGTATGACAATAAGAAACTAACATTTAAAATATTTTGGGAGAAAGTATTAAAGTTAGCAAACTATTTTCACTCAAAAAAATTAAATAAAATCTCTGTTATAGAAACAGAAAAAGAGGATTTTTTTTTTTATATTGTAATTTTTGCCTCTTTAATAGCTGGCAAAACTTACATTCCAATAGGTGCAAACGTACCTATAAAAAGAATAAAAAAAATATTAGATATATCTAAAGCTGATATTGTTATTACATCAAGAAATTTAAATAAATCTTCAACAAATATTTTTCATCCAAAATATATAGATAAATTAAAAAATAAATATAAATTTAAAATAAAGAAAAGTAATAATGATGCATATATAATATTCACATCTGGTAGCACGGGTGAGCCAAAAGGTGTGAGAATATCAAGAAAAGCACTAGATAAATATATTTTGTGGATTCATGAAACATTTTTTAATGATAAAATTATTAGATGTTCACAACACCCAAGTATTGGATTTGATCTAAGTATAGCAGATATTTTTGGAACTATATGTTCTGGAGGAAAATTATTCCCAATAAAAAAGAAGATTGACAAAATTTTCTTAAAAAAATTTGTCATAAAAAATAAACTTACACATTGGATATCTGTACCAAGCTTAACTGATATAATTTTTAATAGCAGGAAAAATAAAAATGAATTTAAAAATATTAAAAAAATTTTTTTTTGTGGAGAAGTGTTGAGGAAAAATCATCTTAAGAAAATATTTGAATGTAATAAAAATATACAAGTAATGAATGCATATGGTCCTACAGAAGCAACGGTTTCATGCACAATAAAAAAATTCAATTTCAAAAATTATTATAATTTTTGTAAGCCAACAGCATCTTTTGGTAAACCAATTAAAGGAATTGAGCTAAGTTTTACTAGTAATAATAAAAAAGAGGGCGAGCTTGTTATAAGTGGAGACCAAGTTTCAAATGGATATCTTAATAATTCTAAACTCAATAATTTAAAATTTATTGAAAAAAGAAATAAAAGATCTTTTATAACTGGAGATTTATGTAAAAAAATTAATGGCGAATTTTACTTTTTAAATAGAAAAGATAGACAAATCAAATTGTACGGCCACAGAATTGAATTAGACGAGATTGACAACCTTATAAGTGACAAGACTGGGAACACATCGTTAAGTCTAAAAAGAGGAGAAAAAATTGAGACATTCATAAATGGGAAATTAAACAAAAGTAGATTAATTAAATATTTAAAGACTAAATTGCCAAGCTATATGATACCTTCAAATATAAATTTAATTAAAGAATGGCCCAAGAATAAAAACTATAAAATAGATGAAAAAAAACTATTGAGTATTAAAGTATAGATTTGACAAAAATGAATAAGAAAGTTTATACAATAATTAAAAAAGCATTTAAGTGTAAACTAAGTATTGAAGAATTGATAAAAATTAAAGATTTAAGAGAATTAGAAAATTTCGACAGCCTTAATTATATGAATTATTTAAATGAATTAGAAACTAAGTTTAATCTTAATTTAAAAAAAAAAGATTTAAATCTTTTATATAAATTTAAAAATTTAGATAAGTTAATAAAAAAAAAAATTTAATCGATGTTGACTAACAAAATCATATTAATCTTTACAATTTAATGAATGGCAGAAATATTTATAAATTAGCCCAAAAACTTTGGCCTTATAACAGGAGCCTCGCTGGTGAGGAAAATAGAAAAACTCTTAAAATTTTAAGAAAAGTAAATCCTAAATTAAAGATAATTGAATTTAAATCTGGTCAAAAAGTATATGATTGGCAAGTTCCTGATGAATGGAACGTAAAAGACGCTTGGATAAAAAATAAACTTGGTAAAAAAATAATAGACTTTAAAAAAAATAATTTACATTTAGTAAATTATTCTATTCCAATAAAAAAAAAAATCCAGACAAAGGAACTTAAAAAAAAAATATACTCATTGAAAAATAAACCAAATGCAGTTCCATATGTAACATCATATTACGAAAAAAACTGGGGGTTTTGTATGAGTTTTAATGATCTAAAAAAATTAAAAGAAAAAAATTATTTTGTAAATATAAATAGTAAATTTAAAAAAGGCAGTATGTCTGTTGGAGAAATCATTATTCCGGGAAAAAGTTCAAAACAAATACTAATAAGTACTTATATTTGTCATCCATCAATGGCAAATAATGAACTTTCTGGACCATGCCTATCGATTTATTTATCAAAATGGATCATGAAAAAAAAAAGGAAATATACTTATAGATTTGTTTTTTTACCTGAAACTATTGGATCTATTACTTACATAAAAAAAAATTTTAGAACTTTAAAAAAAAATGTAATTTCTGGTTTAAATATTACTTGCGTAGGAGATCATAAAAATTATTCTTTTTTACCCTCAAGAAAAGGAAATTCAATATTGGACAAAATTATAATAGAAGTTTTTAGAAAAAATAAAATAAAATTTAAAAAATATGACTGGAAAAGTCGTGGTAGCGATGAAAGACAGTATTGTTGGCCTAATACAGATCTATCAGTGAGTTCTTTAATGAGATCAAAATATCATGAATATCCAGAGTATCATAGCTCATTAGATAATTTAAAAAACTTAGTCACCTCAAAAGGTCTTGGTACATCTTTTAATATTTATAAAAAAGTAATCAAACTCCTTGAAAATAAAGATTTTCCGATCTCCACAACATTTTGTGAACCAATGTTAAGTAAATTAAATTTATATCCTAAGATAGGCAATAATAATAAAATTAATAAATTAAAAATAAAATCTAAAATAATACTTAATATTCTATCTTATTGTGATGGTAGCAACTCAGTTGAAGAAATTTCAAGTAAATGTGATCTAAGTGTCAATAAATGTAAAAAAATTTTAAATTTCCTAGTCAAAAAGAAACTAGTTAAAATAATATGAATATTTATTTTGAAGTAGAAAATTTTAATAGAGAAATAGAGTCAAGAATATTATTGGCCATGGAAGCCGTTAAAAATGGTAACAAAGTTTATATCTCAGATAGAGTTCAAATTCTTGAAAATGCATTTAACAAAAAACTTGAGCCAGGAATAATATTTCTTAAAGATGTAAACTCGGAAAAATATGTGCAAGATAAATTAAAAAAAATAAAAGAAAATGGTTTTATTATTATTGCAATAGACGAAGAGGCAGGGATACAGTTTAATAAATATGAAGATTTTATTAAAGCAAGATCTTTAAGAAAATTTGATAATATTGACATTTTTTTATGTTGGGGACTGAGAGACAAAAATATTTTAAAGAAAAAGTTTGTAAATAATAATACAAAATTTTTAGCATTAGGTTCCCCACGGATAGATCTTTGTAAAACTTTTTTATTAGAAAAAAAAAAATTCTTTTCACTAAAAAAAAAGATAAATGAAAAATATGTTTTGATTTCATCAAACATCAATTTCCCAATAGGTATAAGAAAATTGCCAGAATTCGTATTGAGTAGAATTTCAGAAAATAAAGAAGATGCTGAATGGAAAGAAAAATATATCTATTATAAATGGAGAAACCATACTGAATTATGTTATTATCTTGTAAAGTTAATCAGAAAATTAGCTGAAGAATTTCCACAACGTATTTTTGTAGTACGACCTCATCCAAATGAAAAGATATCATCTTGGGAGAAAATACTAGTAAGTAAATACAAAAACTTAAAAATTATAAAGTCTGGATCTATAGCAGACTATATATACAACTCAGATATACTATTACATTCTGGATGCACAAGTGGTATCGAAAGTTTTTTGATGAATAAAAACTCAATTTCATACTTACCTAAGGCATTAGAATACTCTTATGACAGGGAATTATCAGATAACCTATCCATTTTATGTAAGAGTGAAAATGAAATATTAAATATACTTAAAGAGAAAACAAATATTAAAAAAAGAAATAACGTAGAATTAAAAAATAGAGTTATGAATTTAAATAGTTCGAAATCCTTCAAAAAGATAAATATGCTATTCAACATTTTAAGAACGAAAAAAAATTTTAAATCCCGGGATTGCAAAAATGTGTTTAGAAAAAATTCGAAAATTACATACAATGTTTTAAAGAAACTTAAAAATATCACTAAGAGAGCTATTGGAATTAAAACAGGAGAAATAGATTTTCATGAAAAATTTCCACCGATTCAAAAAAGCGATATCAGCGAAATGATTAATGATTTAAAAAATATAGACAATTATTATAATGAAACTCATTTTAATATATTAAATGACAGCACAATTGAAATTTATAAATAACTCACTTAATAAAAATTAACGTAAAATTATTTCCTCCATCTACCTCTGTAATTATTGAAAACATCTTTTTCTTTTTCCTGCAGATCGAGTCCTTTATCGATATTAAATTTTTTTATGTCATTTTCAAATTCACATAATGTTTTCAATTCTGCTGGGGTTATGGCAAATTTATTATCTCTACCCTCAAGTTTATTATCAATTGTAAAATGCTTTTCTACAAAACTTGCTCCATTTGAAAGCGCAAATAAAGCATCATTAATTCCTTTACAATGACCTGAATATCCTACTATTTCAAAATTTTCCTTAAGATAATTAAATTTTTTAAAATTGGCGTTTTCGGAGTCCAGAGGATAAATGCTTACACAGTGCATTGGAAAAAAGTTTTTCTCTGATTTATATTTTTTTAAATGTTCAAGTTCATCAAATTTCATTGCGCCAGTAGAAACATATACATTCTCAAATTCCATTAAAGATTTTTCAATAAGCTTAAAATCATATACCTCTGGAGAGGGTATCTTTATTGATCTATTAGAAATTTGTTTTAGCCTGTCATAATCATAATTATTAAAAACAGATGCAAAACAATCTAAGTCATTTTTAATACTAAATTTGTACAAATCTTCAAACTTTTGATCATCTAAGTAAGCTTTTTCATAAATTTGTCTTCTGCCATCAGTATCCCATGGTCCAGGTTTTAAAAATTTAGGATCCCAAAGCTGAAATTTTACCACTTTACATTTCGAGTCTTTTGCCGCTAGGATCATTTTTTTAGCCAAAGATAAATCACCCAGAAAATTCCAGCCTATTTCTGCAAAAATCATAGCTTATTTATAAATCATTATTTAAATTTTACAGAATTTTTATTCATTTTAACCAATTTTTTTGCTTTATTTAAATCCTCGATTGTATCTATATTAATTGACTTATAGCTTGTGATCGATGGATATATTTTATCTAAGTAAATAGTCTTTTTTCTTAATATTGATTTCACACTAAAAATATAAAAAATTCCGTTTCTTATAAAAACTGGGTCTAACATTTGTCTAGCGATTATTCTTTTTCCACCTTTAAAATATAAGTTGAGGCAATTATCTTTTATTTTTAAAATTTTTAAAGGATGGAATTTTTTATCTATTTTATTAACAGACCAAGAACCATTGAAATTTTTTTTTATCACTAATTTAATTGTTTTTATTAAATGCGAGATTTTTCTAATTGGGGCTGTAGGTTGTAGATATACAACAAAATCAGGCAATTTATCTTTTCTTATTTGTTCTAAACAATTTTGTATTACTTGAAAGTCCGAGATTCTGTCGCCAGATAAGTTTTTTGGCCTTCTAACTAGCTCAAAATTTAATTTTTTTGCGTGATTTAATATTCGATCACTATCCGAACTAATTATTTTTTTGTCAAATATTTTTGATTTATCAATAAATTCTGATGTTATTTGGATTAACGATTTATTATTAATTTTTTTTAGATTTTTATTTCTAATTCCTTTGCTTCCACCTCTAGCTGGTACAATAGCAATTATTTTTTTTTTTTTAATCAATTGTTTGATATTATATTTGATATTGTAAACCAATTATTTATAAATGTTTTTCTTTTATTTCTCGTTAATGATTTTATTTTTGTATTTTTATAATAAGAATCTGTTTTAAAAGATGTTGTTGATATTTCCTCAAAAATACAACCTTTTGAACCTGCTTTAAATTTATGCCATGACTTTTTATTAATATGAAAAATTTCGCCTGGTAATAAATTAAAATTTTTACCATTATAATTTAATTTCAAACTTCCAGCAGTTATAATAAAACTTTCTTTTTTAATTTTGTGATGATGTGAAGGATGCTGTTGGTTTGGAAGCATAACTAGTATTTTTTTAGCATATTCTTCATTAATTATATTAAACAAAAAACACCCCGTTTTCTGAAAGTTTTCTATACCCTTATGGTGTGATAATTCCAGTTTAACGTTTTCACTAATATTAATATTGTTATAATTAAGCATTGCTTTAAGTTTATGAATATAACTATATATAAGTTGTGTTTTTCTCTCATTTCTGTCAAATTTTACATTTTTTCTTGAGATAATTTTATCTTCCTTAGTATTCGACAGAATTTTAATATCTCTTTTAAACTCAGATGCTGTTAATTGATTTTTTTTAAGTGGGAATGCAAAATAAGTATTATGTTTTGTTAATTTTTCACCTTTATCAATATTTGACTTAGCATAAACGCCTCTCTCTAATTTCTGAAGAGTTGATAACTCTTTTTTCAATATTATCTTGTTAGATTTGCCTAAAATTTCTTTGCAATCATTAAAATTTTGATACCATTTCTCAAATTTTTCAGGTGTAATAGAATAATTATTCAAACCATATTTATTAGAGTCTATGCCTATATGCTTTTCAAAAATTTTTGCCCCACAAGCATAAGCTAAAACTGCGGGATTTAATTCATTTGGAGATTCATGGGTAGACCAACCTATTGCTATATCTTTATATCTTTTCTTTAAATTTTTTATGAATGAAATATGCAGATCTTTATTTTCTGATGGATAAATTGAAATACAGTGCATCAAAGCAAATTTTTGTTTTTTTTTGATGTAAAAACTTACTATTTTATCAATATCCTCAATTTTCAAACCACCAGTTGATATTATTTTAGGAATTTTATTTTTTATTGCTCGTTCATGAATGTTAAAATCTAGTGCTGAAACACTTGCAATTTTAAGATAATCAAATTTTAACTTTTCAATATTTGCAATCGAGTTTTCATCGAATGGAGTACATGCGGTTTTAATTTTTTTC
The DNA here is from genome assembly GCA_902598015.1 of uncultured Pelagibacteraceae bacterium. Taxonomy (GTDB): domain Bacteria; phylum Pseudomonadota; class Alphaproteobacteria; order Pelagibacterales; family Pelagibacteraceae; genus Pelagibacter. The sequence goes on along the minus strand of CACJZT010000006.1, from coordinate 70,720 downwards.
TTTTTAATATAGCTATTAATCTCTGAAAACTGATTTAAAGAAAGTTTTGTAGACATAAATCTTTTTACATATTTTTCTCCAGATTCTTTAGAATCTTTGTGAATAAAAGTATCAAGATCTCTAAATTGAAACTTAAAAGTAGCATTCAATTTATATTTTTTTATAATTTTACTAAATTTATCTACTATTTTTTTTGCGTGCTTTACATCACCAAAGTGATTATTGGCAATATCCAATACCATTAGTTCATTATAATAATTATTTTTCATTTAATATTTTTGTAAAACAATCTTTAACTTCTAAAGCATTATATAAATTTAAAAATGATCTATTATACATACTACTACTTAAATTCATAATGTATTGCAACTCATTTTCAAATTCTTGGGACCTAGTCTTAGTAAAGTAAAAACTCTTATCCTTTCCATTAATATTTTCTTTCACTCTATCAATATTTTTTTTATAATTACATTCCCATTCGATACTATAATTGTCTCCAAAAATTTTGACGATTTTTTGAGCTGGCCAAGTAACTAGGTCTGTTTCAAACTTTATAAATAGATTTTTATGTATAGTTGCAAGATTGCAGAAACAATCATATTTTTTTTTTTTATTTTTTTTAAAAATTAAATTTTTTTTAAAATCTAAATTATTAATTTTAATTTTTTTAATTTTTAAAATAATATTTAACAAATGTAATCCATGTGAGTGTTCCTGGAG
>CACJZT010000006.1:0-67500 GCA_902598015.1 uncultured Pelagibacteraceae bacterium | reverse complement strand
GACCTTAGCACCCACAGTCTGTCTGTTGAAGAACTACTTTCAGCATTCGGAGTTTTATTAGGTTTGGTAAGAATCTCTTCCCCCTAGCCCATTTAGTGCTCTACCTCTGAAAGCATATTTATTCAACGCACTACCTAAATAGTTTTCGCGGAAAACCAGCTATCTACGAATTTGGTTGGCCTTTCACCCCTTACCACAAGTCATCCAAAGACTTTTCAACGTCAACTGGTTCGGTCCTCCAGCAAGTGTTACCTTGCATTCAACCTGCTCATGGTAAGCTCATTCGTTTTCGGGTCTAATTCATAAAACTAATCGCCCTATTAAGACTTGCTTTCGCTACGCCTACACCTAGATGGCTTAAGCTTGCTTTATAAATTAAGTCACTGACCCATTATACAAAAGGTACGCCGTCACTCTAAAAAGAGCTTCGACTGATTGTAGGCATGCAGTTTCAGGTTCTATTTCACTCCCCTAATAGGGGTTCTTTTCACCTTTCCCTCACGGTACTAGTTCACTATCGGTCACTGAAGAGTATTTAGGCTTAGAGGGTGGTCCCCCTATATTCGAGCAGGATTTCACGTGTCCCGCTTTACTCAAGAAACTTGTTAAACATTACTCATACGGGACTATCACCCTCTTTGGTTAGCTTTTCCAAACTATTCAGATTTTTTTAACAAGTCTACTGGCCTGTTCCGTTTTCGCTCGCCACTACTAACGGAATCTCAATTGATTTATTTTCCTCCGGTTACTTAGATGTTTCAGTTCTCCGGGTTATCTCTTTAAACCTATGTATTCAGTTTAAAGTAACACATAAAGTGTTGGGTTTCCCCATTCGGAAATTTACGGATCAAAACTTGCATACAGCTCCCCGCAACTTATCGCAGTATACCACGTCCTTCATCGGCTTTCAGTGCCAAGGCATCCGCCACACGCCCTTAAACGCTTAATTTATGCACAGAAAAAAATTCTGTGTTGAATTAAATTTTTTAAATATTCATCTATTCGAATATTTATTGATTGTTCTTAACTTTGAACAATCGGATATAGATATTGATAATAAAAAATAATTTACAAATTAAAATAACTAAGTGTCTCTTGGTGGAGGATAGCGGGATCGAACCGCTGACCTCCTGAATGCAAATCAGGCGCTCTCCCAGCTGAGCTAATCCCCCAGAAAAATGGTGGGCCGAGAAAGACTCGAACTTTCGACCCCACCCTTATCAAGGGTGTGCTCTAACCAACTGAGCTACCGGCCCTTTTCGCAGAAGAGTGAAACACTAATTTCAAGAAGAGAAATGAGGACGGTCAACATTATCCTGTTATATTTTTTAGATTAAGAAATATTTCTTAATCATCCTTAGAAAGGAGGTAATCCAGCCGCAGGTTCCCCTACGGCTACCTTGTTACGACTTCACCCCAGTCGCTGACTATACCGTGGTCAAGGGTTTAAAACCTTGCCTTAAGGTAGAACCAACTCCCATGGTGTGACGGGCGGTGTGTACAAGACCCGGGAACGTATTCACCGCGGCGCGCTGATCCGCGATTACTAGTAATTCCAGCTTCATGTACTCGAGTTGCAGAGTACAATCCGAACTGAGGCATCTTTTTAGGATTTGCTTGACGTCGCCATCTTGCTTCCTATTGTAAATGCCATTGTAGCACGTGTGTAGCCCAACACGTAAGGGCCATGAGGACTTGACGTCATCCCCACCTTCCTCCAGCTTATCACTGGCAGTTCTTTCAGAGTGCCCAACTTAATGATGGCAACTAAAAGTGAGGGTTGCGCTCGTTGCGGGACTTAACCCAACATCTCACGACACGAGCTGACGACAGCCATGCAGCACCTGTGTTTCGTCCGGCCGAACCGAAAACTTTAATCTCTTAAAGTCGCGACGAACATGTCAAGTGTTGGTAAGGTTCTGCGCGTATCTTCGAATTAAACCACATGCTCCACTACTTGTGCGGGTCCCCGTCAATTCATTTGAGTTTTAACCTTGCGGTCGTACTCCCCAGGCGGTGTGTTTAATGCTTTCGCTGCGACACTGAAAAAAAATTTCCAACGTCTAACACACATCGTTTACGGCATGGACTACGAGGGTATCTAATCCTCTTCGCTACCCATGCTTTCGTTCCTCAGCGTCAGTAATGATCCAGAAAGCTGCCTTCGCAATTGGTATTCTTTCTAATATCTACGAATTTCACCTCTACACTAGAAATTCTGCTTTCCTCTATCATACTCTAGCTAAAAAGTTTTGATGGCAGTTCCAGAGTTAAGCTCTGGGATTTCACCACCAACTTTTTTAACCACCTACGAACTCTTTAAGCCCAGTAATTCCGAACTACGCTAGGTCCCTTCGTATTACCGCGGCTGCTGGCACGAAGTTAGCCGGACCTTCTTATTCGGGTACAGTCATTTTCTTCCCCGACGAAAGAGCTTTACAACCCAAAGGCCTTCTTCACTCACGCGGCATCGCTGCATCAGAGTTTCCTCCATTGTGCAATATTCCCTACTGCTGCCTCCCGTAGGAGTTTGGGCCGTGTCTCAGTCCCAATGTGGCTGATCATCCTCTCAGATCAGCTATTGATCAAAGTCTTGGTAGGCCGTTACCCCACCAACAAACTAATCAAGTGCAGGCTCATCCTTTGGCGCATAAAGCTTTCTCCGTAAAGACTTATGAGGTATTAGCACAAGTTTCCTCGTGTTATTCCTCACCAAAGGGAAGATACCCACATGTTACTCACCCGTCTGCCACTAAGTATTGCTACTTCGTTCGACTTGCATGTATAAGGCGTGCCGCCAGCGTACGTTCTGAGCCATGATCAAACTCTCAAGTTTAAAAACGGCGCACACTAGCTTCTACATAAATACTAAGAATAATATTTACGTAATGTTGAAGTGTGTACGACAAATTTTGGTAACCTTAACCGTCCACACTTCTCTTCTTAAAATATATACTAATAAAATAGCTAATTGGTTTTAACCAATAAATAACATTTTTAATGTTGAGTGGGACGCTTATAAATAATAATATCAATAAATCAAGATATTAGATTAATTTAAAATGAGTAAAAAAACCTTATAAATCAACGTTTTTTGATTATTCAAATGAGATTTTTTAATTTAAACACCTTTAAAGAGTATTCAATTATTTTTTGGATAGTTGTTATAACTTTTTTATCTTTTTCAACTTATTCAATCTACGAACGATCCAAGATTGATAATGCTAATCAAATTAAGTCAGCAATAAAAAATATATATTTAAAAAAGGTTATTAATGAAATAACTAAAAATCTAGAGCCGAGATACACAACTTTCAATTATATTTCTAAAGCTGGAGATACCCATCAAAATATTATAAATAAATTAAATATTAAAAAAGCTGAAAAAAAGAAATTACTAGATGTAATTTTAAAAGAAAAATCTTTAAAAGTTTTAAAAATTAATCAAAAATTTACATTTAAATTCGATGAGTTATTAGAAGATAAAATTATCGAATTCAAAATTGAAACAGATAGAAAAAATGAAATTTTATTTGTTAAGAATAAAGCAAATATATTTATTTCAAAAAAAATAAAAAAAAACTTTACGAAAAAATTAGTTTATAAGGAAACTATAATAAATGAAAGTTTGTATAATAGTGCATTAAATTTATCAATAAAACCAAATGTTATTATTGAATTTGCTAGATTATATGGCTTTCAAGTAGATTTCCAGCGAGATATTTGGAAAAATGATAGTTTCCAAATTATTTACGAAGAATTTATTAATGATGAAAATAAGGTTGTTGATACTGGCGAAATAATATTTGCAAATCTAAATTTACAAAATACAGATCTACAACTTTATAAATATGAATACGACAAGAATAAAATTGATTATTTTGATGAAAATGGAAAAAGCATCAGAAAAACATTAATGAAAACTCCAATAAATGGAGCTCGTCTATCTTCATCATATGGTAAAAGAAAACATCCCATATTAGGTTACACTAAAATGCATACAGGAACCGATTTTGCAGCACCCATGGGTACGCCTATAATGGCATCAGGAGACGGAAAAGTTACCAAAGCTGGATGGTGTGGAGGTGGAGGAAACTGCGTAAAAATAAAACATAATTCAACATATCAAACTGTCTATGCCCACATGTCGAAATTTGGTAAAGGAATAAAAAAAGGGGCTAGAGTGAAACAAGGTCAAATTATTGGTTATGTTGGATCCACAGGTATGTCTACGGGTCCTCACTTACACTATGAAGTAATAGAAAATGGAAAAAAAATTAATTCTCAAAAGCTAAAGTTACCATCAGGAAAAATATTAAAAGGAGATGAAAGAAGGAATTTTGAAATTACAAAAATAAAAATTGATGTTTTGAAATCAAATTTAATTTCCAAAATAAATTAATCTATTTTATTCTCACTATTAATTTCTTTTTGATTTTCCTCAAATTGAGAGTCTTTTTGTTTTATTTTAAAGTTTTTTTCAATAATATTATTTTTTTCGTTAAAATTTTCTTTATTTATCTCCTGTAAACTCAAAATCCTTGCAAAATGGTCGGCATGTTGCAAATAATTTTCTGATAAAATTTTGTCTCCTGTAGAAAGTGCTTCTCGAGCTAGATTATTATATTTGTCAACTAATTTCGCTGCATTTTGATTATTTCTTCCTGGATTTTTATGCTTAAAATCTGAGTTTGTATTAAAATCATTATGATTTTTATGTACGTTGATAGATCTTTTTCTAAAATTTCTGTCACCATTAGACTTAAATCTACTCTTTCTATTATTGTAACGATAATTATTCATAATTTATAAAATAGTTGAAACAATAACTCTTGGAATAGAATTAAAATCTTTACGAATTTTGTTAATTTGGAATCCATTTTTATTTAATAAGTATTTGGTTAATCTGTCTTGGTTATTTCCTATTTCTAGTACAAGTTTACCTTTTTTTTTTAACAATTTTCTACCTTTTTTAATAATTTTTTTTATCTCCTTGAATCCATCAATACCAGCTCTAAGCGCAATATGTGGTTCAAATAATCTAACATTATCCTCTAAATTTTTAAGATTTGCTTCTTTTATGTATGGAGGATTAGATACAATAAAATCATATTTATTATAATTAAATTTGTCAATATCGATATTTAAGAAATTTATTTTATTTTCTAAGTGATGCATTTTTGCATTAAATTTGGCGACTTTTATTGCTTTTGTACTAATGTCTATAGCAGTTGCTCTCAGATTTAACCTTTCCTTTATCAAAGAAATTGTAATATTCCCAGATCCTGTTCCAACATCTAGAAATGATTTTGAATGATTAATGTCTACAAATTTAAGTATTTCTTCTATTACTAATTCAGTTTCCGGCCTGGGAATTAAAACATCTTTATTTATAAAAAAAATATTTTTCCAAAATTCTTTTTTTTGTAAAATATAAGCAATTGGTTCATTTTTTTTCCTTCTAGATATTAATTTTATAAATTTATTTAAAAATTTAATTTCTATTTTTTTATTAAGATTTATTAGTATTGTTTCTCTATTGTTTCTGAGAGCTTTAGCAAGCAGAAGTTCAGTGTCTAGACCACAATTTTGGATATTATTTTTTTTTAAAATTGCATTACCATAATTAATTGCCTCTAAATAATTCATTAATTTATCTTTGAAAGTTCATCTTGCTGTGCTTGTAAACTTAAACTCTCAACTATTTCATCAAACAATTCTCCTTCCATAAATTCTTCCAGTTTATGAATAGTTAAATTAATTCTGTGGTCAGTTATTCTTCCTTGTGGAAAATTGTAAGTTCTAATTCTTTCAGATCTATCACCAGTTCCTATTTTGCTTTTCCTATCTTTGGATCTTTCTTGATCAATTTTTTGTCTCTCATAGTCATATATTCTAGATCTTAATATTTTAAATCCCTTTTCTTTATTTCTGATTTGTGACTTTTCGTCTTGTTGGCTTACAACTATTCCTGTTGGTATATGGGTAATCCTAACGGCAGAGTCTGTAGTATTAACGCTTTGTCCGCCAGGACCACTGCTCCTGAAAACATCAATCCTTAAATCTTTCTCATCTAATTTAATATCCAAATCTTCAGCTTCTGGTAATACCGCAACTGTTGCAGCTGAAGTGTGAACCCTTCCCTGAGTTTCGGTATCTGGCACTCTTTGAACTCTGTGAACACCACTTTCATATTTAAGCGAGGAATAAATATTTTTTCCCTTTATTAAAGCAATAATTTCTTTTAAACCTCCAGCATCACTTTTAGAAATTGAAATTACTTCAATAGTCCATTTTCTTTTATGACTAACTTTTTCGTACATTTTATATAAATCTGAAGCAAATAAACTTGCCTCAAGGCCTCCTGTACCCGCTCTAATTTCAATAATGGCATTTTTGCTATCCGCAAAGTCCTTAGGAAGTAAAAATAATTTTATTTTTTTTTCATTAATGAGATAATTTTTTTTTAGAGTTTCTAGTTCACTATTAGCAAATTCTTTCATTTCTGAATCTGAGTTTTTATCATTTATTATATTATTTAAATCCTCTATATCTTTTTTGTAGCTTAAATATTCTTTTGCATGTTTTACGATATCATTTAAATCCGAGTACTCTTTAGAAATCTCTGCGTATTTTTTTTTATCTATCTCAGCTGAAGAAAGTTCACTCTCTAATTTACGATGTCTTTCGATTAAGTTTTGGACTTTTTCCTGTGGGAGCATTTATTTATTATTTATAAATTGGAGGCTTTTTCTTCTACCAAAGAAACAATTCTATTTATCATGTCTTTGGTCATTACTTTTTCTGTTTCTAAGCCATTCAAATACAACATGTGATTATCTTTTCCACCACCTGTTATTCCTATTTCTGTTTGTTTTGCCTCTCCTGGTCCATTAACAACACAACCAATGATGGATAATGTTATTGGTTTTTTTATATGAGATAATCTACTTTCTAATTCTTTAACAGTTTCAATAACCTGAAAAGCCTGCCTAGCACATGACGGACACGAAATAATTTTTACACCTCTATTTCTTAAGTTTAGAGATTTTAAAATTTCATTACCAACTTTAATCTCTTCAACAGGATCATCGGAAAGTGATACTCTTACAGTATCTCCAATCCCATCTAATAATAAACTACCAAATCCTATTGAGGTTTTAATACTGCCAGGCAAATAACTACCAGCTTCGGTTATTCCCAGGTGAAGAGGATAATCTGTTTTTTTTGATAATAACCTGTATGCTGCTATAGATAAAAAAACATCAGAAGATTTAACACTAATTTTAAAATTTGAAAAATCCATATCCTCAATTATTCTTATATTTCTCAGAGCACTATCTACTAAAGCCTCAGGACAAGGTTCCTTATACTTTTCTAGTATGTCTTTTTCAAGTGATCCTGCATTTACACCAATTCTAATCGAACAGTTGTTATTTTTTGCGGCGGAAACAACTTCTGCAACTCTTTTTGTATCTCCTATATTTCCAGGATTTATTCTAAGACAATCTGCACCATTCTCTGCAGCTTCAATTGCTCTCTTATAGTGAAAATGGATATCTGCAACTAGAGGAACATCCACATGTTTGATTATTGTTTTTAAAGCTTCTGTTGACTTACTATCAGGGCACGAAACTCTGACAATATCTGCGCCAGCTTCAGTAACTTTATGAATTTGTTCTATTGTAGATTTATGGTCAGTTGTCAATGTATTGGTCATTGTCTGAACAGTGATTGGATTATTTCCACCAACCTTAATTTTACCAACACTTATCTCTTTGGTCTTCTTTCTATTAATTTTTCTATATGGTCTAATTTCAGTTGTCATTTGTCTAACTTAAATTCTTTATGCAAACATTTTACAGCTTTTAAAACATTTGTGCTTTTTATTAAAACTGATATTTTAATTTCTGAAGTTGAAATAACTTGTATATTTATATTTTTTCTCGCAAGTGCTTGAAACATTCTAAATGTAACGCCTGGAGTAGTAATCATTCCAACACCTATTATTGATACTTTCGATACATTTTTATCAAAAATTAATTTTTTAAAAACAATATTTTTATTTTTGTTTATAATTTTCTTTGTTTTATTCAAATCATTTGACTTGATTGTAAATGTAAGATCTGTTTGCTTTCCATCAGCAGATATATTTTGAACTACCATATCTACGTTTATCGAATTTTGTGAAAGTGGTTTAAATATCGATGCTGCTATGCCTGGTCTATCTTTAACTCCTAATAAAGTTACTTTTGCATCATTATCTGTGGAAGAAATTCCTGTGATAATTTTATTATTAATAATATTTTTTCTTTTTGTAATTAATGTGCCAGATTTGTTTATAAATGACGATTTTACCTCAATATTTATCCTATTTAATCTTGCATCTTGTATAGAGTCTGGTTGCATTACTTTTGATCCTAATGAGGCCATTTCTAACATTTCTTCATAAGATATATTTTTAATTTTTTTTGCAGAATTAAGTTTATTTGGATCTGTTGTATATACTCCTTCAACATCTGTGTAAATTACACATCGATCAGCTTTAAAAAACTTTGCAACCATAATTGCACTTGAATCTGAACCACCCCTGCCAATAGTTGTAATATTTGAATTTTTATCCACACCCTGAAATCCAGCAATAATAGGGATTCCTCCAGATTTTAAAAATTTTAAAATTTTAGTTTTATTTATATGTTTAATTCTTGAATATTTGTGTTTACCCTCTGTCAAAATTGGTATTTGCCAAGCCATCCAAGATCTAGAATTTAAACCATTTGCTGCTAGATGGCCTGCTAATAACGAACACGAAATTTGCTCACCAGCAGAAACTAGAGTATCATATTCATTGTCTGGAAAATTTTCACTGATTTTTTTTGACATATTGATCAACTTATTGGTAGTGCCGCTCATTGCAGATGACAAAACTATTACCCTATATTTTTTTGAGTAAGATTTAATTATTTTTGATACTTTTTTAATTCTTTGAATTGACCCAACAGAAGTACCGCCAAATTTTAATACAATAATTTTCATTGGTAGTTTTATTTACAAGCTTTATAATATTGATAAAATACATCTTATTTATAATGTCAATAAAGAATGAGCAATAATACTATAAACAAAGAAGAAGTAGAAAAATTTAGCAAAATTGCTGAAGAATGGTGGAATCCTAATGGAAAATTTAAACCACTTCACAAATTTAATCCAATAAGAATAGAGTACATAAAAAACAATATTATTAAAGATTTTAACATTTCATCAAATCATAAACCATTAGCAGGAATAAGTATTCTTGATATTGGATGTGGAGGAGGCTTACTATCCGAACCTTTAGCAAGACTTGGAGCAGATGTTGTAGGTATCGATGCGTCCAAAAAAAATATTGATATTGCAAAACATCATTTAAAAAAAAGTAATTTAAAAATTGAATATCATGATAGATCTCCAGAGAATTTTAATTATGAAAAAAAATTTGATGTAATTCTTAATATGGAAATAGTTGAACATGTCGAAGATATTCCTAAATTTATAAATCAAAGTACAAAATTTTTAAAAAACAATGGTTTAATGTTCATTGCCACCTTAAATCAAACATTAAAATCTTATGTATTTGCAATAATAGGAGCTGAATATATTTTAAGATGGCTTCCAATCGGAACACATGATTGGAATAAATTTGTAAAACCTGAAAATCTAGAAGATATCTGCAATAAAAATTCACTTAAATTAAAAAGTATTGATGGTGTTAAATTTAACCCAATTTTAAATAAGTGGAAACTTTCAAATGACAAATCCGTAAATTATATAACAAAGTACAAAAAGAGTTAATTTTCCTTATCTTCAATCCATGGAATGGTAGACGTCTCTATACCTTCTTCTTTTAGTTCCTTAACGTCTTCAATTGATGCTTTGCCAAAAATATTTTTTTTATTCTTTTTTTTGCTGTAATGAATAGATCTAGCCTCATAAGCAAAATTTTCTCCAACATATTCAAAGTTTTCTTTTACAAATTTTTGATATTCTCTTAATTTTTTTTTAACATTTTTATAATTCTTATAAGCTTTATCTTGTTTGAAAGTAGAATTAGCTAAATTTGGTTTCATCAAAGACTTTTCAATCTTTTGAGAATTACACTGCTGACAACTAAGAAGTTTTAATTTTTTTAATTTATCAAATTCTTTTGAGCTAGCAAACCAACTTTCAAACTCAAGACTGCAATTTTTACAATTTAATAGATACTTAATCATTGAAATGACTTAATTATATTTTATAGGATTTCAATACCTAAGATCTGTAATCAGAATTAATTTCAATATATTCCTTAGATAAATCCATAGTATACGCTGTAAATTTTTTACTTCCAATAGATAGATCAATTGTTATCTCTATATTCTCATTTTTCATATAATCACTAAGGATATTTTCGTTATAATTTTTATCTAATTTTCCATCTTTAAGGATCATATTAGATCCCATTAATATAGATAATTTTTCTTGTTTAACAGTTACACCACTTTTTCCGATTGCCATCGCAATTCTACCCCAATTAGGATCTTCTCCAAATATTGCTGTTTTAACTAATGGTGAGTTAGCAATCGAGAAACAAATATTTTTTGCATCTTTCTCGGTTTTGCTATTTATGCATTTGATGGTAACAAATTTTGTTGCTCCCTCTCCATCACTCGCAACTCTTTTTGCTAAGTTTAACATGACCTGATGAACGCTACTAATGAATTGCTTTAATTTTGGATCTTTAAAACTTTTTATCTCTTTGTTGTTTGCTTTGCCTGTTGAAAATATTGAAACCATGTCATTTGTACTAGTATCTCCATCGCATGTTATAGCATTAAAAGTAGTCTTAATATTTAGATTAAGTATCTGTTTCAAAATTGATGAAGAAATATTGGCATCAGTAAAAATAAATCCTAAAGTTGTTGCCATATTTGGAAAGATCATTCCTGATCCTTTTGCAACTCCATATATTTTTACATCGGAACCAGCGATCTTACATTCTGCCATTGATAATTTTGGTTTAGTGTCTGTTGTCATAATCCCAAGAGCTGCTTTGATCCAAATTAATTTATTTTGATTGTATTTTATTTTATCAACTAAGTTTTTAGTGTTGCTTAAAATTTCATTTTCAGGAAATTTTTCTCCTATGGTGCCTGTGCAAGCAAATAATAATTGATTTGGTTTAATTTCTCTTGGCTTTTCCTCATCTTCTATTTGTTTTAATGTTAATAATTTTGATAAATTTAAGGAAATTTTTTTAAGAGAGTTATAGCCATCATTTCCTGTTAAGGCATTTGCGTTTCTTGTATTGATTAAAATGCCATAAATTTTTTTATCTTTTACTTTTTTATTCCATTTTATATTTTCAGATACTAAACTAGATTTTGTATATACATTTGCATAACTTGCTCCATCCCTAAAATAAAATAAAACTAAGTCGTCTCTTTTTTTGCTATAAAGACCACAGCTAATTGTTGAGATAGATAATCCATTAATATGTTCAAGATCTTGAAAATGTCCTATTTTAGAGTCCTTGTGTTTCTTATCAAAAAAGTTGTTTATACCAAAATCCATGCTATTTAATTTTTTAAATAAATAACTATATAATTTATAACTATTAAAACATCAAAAATATGCTTAATCCTCTAAACATTATTAGTAAATTTATAAAAAGTGGCAATCAAAAGGAATTAGACAGAATTCAAAAAATTGTAAAAGAGATTAATCTTAAAGAAAGTAAAGTTAGTAAATTTGAGGATAATGAATTTCCTTTAAAAACAAATGAATTTATCTCTAGATTAAAAGAGGGAGAAAAATTAAACGATTTATTACCAGAGGCATTCGCATTGGCAAGAGAAGCTTCGAAAAGAATTAACAATGAGAGACACTTTGATGTTCAACTAATTGGAGGTATTGCGCTACATGAGAATAAGATTGCAGAGATGAAAACGGGTGAAGGCAAAACACTTACCATAGTTCTTGCTGCATACCTAAACGCATTAGAAAAAAAAGGTGTTCATATAGTTACTGTAAATGATTACCTCGCAAAAAGAGATAGTATAAATATGGGTAAAATTTACAATTTTTTGGGTTTGAGCTGTGGATATATAAACTCAAACCAGTCAGATGAGGAACGCAAAGAAAATTATAACAAAGATATAACTTATGCCACTAACAGTGAATTAGGCTTTGATTTTTTAAGAGATAACATGAAATATTCAAAAAATGAGATGGTCTTGAGAAAGCATAACTTCGCGATAGTTGATGAGATTGACTCTTGTTTAATAGATGAGGCAAGAACTCCTTTGGTTATTTCTGGGGCAGCAGAGGATAAAACTATGCAATATATTGCTGTAGATAAATTAATTAAAAATTTGAAACAAAAAGACTTTGACTTAGATGAAAAAGAAAAAAATATACTCTTAACAAATGAGGGTATAGATAATGTTGAAAAAATATTTTCCGATGCTGGTATTTTAAGAAATAACAATTTTTATGACCCAGAAAATTTACATTTAGTTCATCATGTAAACCAAGCATTAAGAGCAAATTATTTATTTGAGAATGGACGAGATTATATAGTTAAAGATAACGAAATAATTATAATTGACGAGCAAACAGGTAGGCAACTGCCAGGTAGAAGATTTGGTGATGGACTTCATCAGAGTTTAGAGGCTAAAGAAAAAATAGAAGTTAAAGCTGAAAATCAAACACTGGCATCAATAACCTATCAAAATTTTTTTAAGATGTACGATAAATTAGCAGGTTGTACAGGAACAGCACAAACAGAGTCTGCAGAATTTTTTGAAATTTATAATTTGCCTGTTTTACAGATACCTACCAATAAAGAAATGATAAGAAACGATCTTAATGACCAAATCTTTAGAACAGGTTTAGAAAAAGACAATGCAATCATTCAAAAAATAAAAGAATGTAATGAAATTGGACAACCACTGTTGGTTTTCACCTCTAGCATAAATAAATCTGAGCATTACTCGAATTTGTTAGAAAAAGAGAAAATTAAACATATTGTTTTAAATGCTAAAAATCATGAGAAAGAAGCAGAAATTATTGCAAATGCTGGCAAAACAAATTCAGTAATTATTACAACAAGTATATCGGGAAGAGGTGTTGATATTAAGTTAGGTGGACAAGATCAATCTGAAAAAGAGGATGTAAAAAAAAGGGGCGGGTTATTTGTTATTGGTACAGAAAGAATGGAAAGTAGAAGAGTTGACAATCAAGCAAGAGGACGATCTGGAAGACAGGGAGATGAAGGAAGTTCAATATTTTTTGTAAGTTTAGAAGATGACTTGATGAGATTGTTTGGCTCAGAAACCATGAATTCAATGCTAGAAAAGCTTGGTCTTAAAGATGGTGAAAGCATTGATCATCCTTGGATAAATAAAGCGATTGAAAGAGCCCAACAAAAAGTTGAAGCAAGAAACTTTGATATAAGAAAAACGCTTATTAAATTTGATAATGTTCTTAATGATCAAAGACATGTAATTTTTGAACAACGAAAAAATGTAATAGATGGTAAAGAAGATGAGAATTATTCAGATATTTTCCTTGAAGAAGTTCTAGAAAATTTAAAAAGACAAAAAATATTACATGAAAAATCTCCTAATTCTAAAGAATTTCCAAAAGCTTTAAAGCAGACTTTAGGTAAATCAATAACTGATGATGAGTTAAGTGAAATTTTAAATTCAGATCTCAAAACAATGGAAAAAAAAATAAAGGATAAATTTATAAATAACAGAGATGAAAGAAATAATTTATTAGGCATTGAACAAGGAAAAGAAATTGAAAAAAGAATATTGGTACAAATTATAGATCAAAATTGGAAATCACATATTCAATACCTAGAGCAATTAAGACAAGTAATTGGCTTAAGATCTTATGGACAAAGAGATCCTTTAGTAGAGTACAAAAAAGAAGCTTTTCTATTATTTGAGAATTTACTGGGAAAATTAAAAACTGATCTTGTCACAATGCTTTTAAATTTAAAAATAATTCAAAAAGAAGAGGAAGATAATTCTCAAAACAAAGTGAAAGAAAACTTAAAATCAATTGCAAAAAGTAAAATAGGAAGAAATGAACCTTGCCCGTGTGGATCTGGGAAAAAATATAAACACTGCTGCGGTGCCTTATAAATTAAAAAATCACTGTTAATAAAATTAACAATAGAAGAATTGATGTAGTTAAAATAAATAATTTTTTATTAGATTTAATTTTTAAAATCAAATTTTGATAGAGATTATTTTTAATAGTAAGTTTATCTTGATGCGTTGCATTAGTGTTGAAACCTTTATTCCTTCCAATATCTAAAAACTTATTCTTTCTTTGATTTAATATTTCTTCCTCATTTAATGTTAGAAATTTACTTAAGTTTCTATCAATAGCATTACGTACATTATCTAAAATAAGATCTTTATCTCGATGCGCACCACCCAAAGGTTCGGGTATTATCTCATCTATAATTTCTAGTTTTAAAAGATCTTTCGCTGAAAGTTTCATTGCTTTTGCAGCTTCTAAAGTCTTTGTTGGATCTCGCCAAAGTATGGTTGCACATCCCTCTGGAGATATTACTGAATATATTGAATTCTCTAACATCAATACTTTACTTGAAGAAGCTAGTGCAATCGCTCCGCCAGAGCCGCCTTCACCTATTATGATAGATAAAGTAGGAACAGTTAGTTGCATAGAACATTCAATAGACTTTGCTATTGCTTCTGCTTGTCCTCTCTCTTCAGCACCAACACCTGGGTAAGCACCTGGCGTATCGACAAAATTAATAATTGGTATTTTAAATTTATTAGCTAAATTCATTAACCTTATCGTTTTTCTGTAACCTTCTGGTCTCATCATCCCAAAATTTCTCTCAATTCTCGTATCTAAATTTTCACCTTTTTCCTGTCCAATTACTAAAACTGACTTAGAATTAAACTTACCAAAACCACAAATTACTGATTTATCTTCTCCATAAAATCTATCTCCTGAAAGTGATATAAATTCATCAAATAAATTATCTATAAAAAATTTTGATTTAGGTCTATCCTCATGTCTTGCAACCAGTGTAGTCTGCCATGCATCAAGATTTGAATATACATCTTTAAGTTTTTTATCTATTTCATTTTGTAAGTCATTTATTTTACTTGTATCTACTTCTGAAAGACCGTCTTGATTATAAGGATCTTTTAATTTATCTAATTCTGTTTCTAGGTTTTTTATATCAGTCTCAAAATTTAAATAATTTTTCATTAATTTATTATATATAATTTTTTGGCGATAAAATGATCAAATTACAAAAATTATATTCTTTTCGGATGAAAAATAACATTTTTTTAAATAAAGTAATGACAACATTTATTGATTATCATATACAACTGTTTCTAAATTTAAAAAATTATGGGTGATTCATTTGTTAAAATAAATACTTTATCTGTTTCTAAAAATTTGGCTGATTTTGTAAAAAATGAACTTCTTACAGGATTAGATGTTAACGAAAAAGATTTCTGGGATGGATTTGATAAAAGTATTAATGAACTTGCGCCAATCAATAAAAAGTTATTAGAAGTTCGTGAAACTCTTCAATCTGAAATTGATTTATGGTTAAAAAAAAACAGAAATGGAGAATTTAATCATCAAGAGTATAAGAATTTTTTAAAGGAAATTGGATATTTAAAAGAAGAAGGGAATGATTTTAAAATAGATACAAAAAAGCTTGATAGTGAAATTTCAAGTATTGCAGGTCCTCAACTTGTGGTTCCTATAATGAACTCTAGATATACATTAAATGCTGCTAATGCTAGATGGGTGAGTCTTTACGATAGTTTATATGGAACAGATTTAATTGAGTCAGAAGAAACTGGAAGTCAAAAGTATGATCCTCTAAGAGGACAAGAAGTAATAAGATATGCACGTGAATTTCTAAATAACCACTTCTCTATCAATGAAATTCATTGGAAAGATATAAATGGATTTAAAATAAAGGGAAGTGACTTGAAAATTTTAAAAGATGATAAAGAGTTTGAGCTAGTAGATAAAAATAAATTTGTTGGATACAGAGGAGAACCAAATAATCCAACAACAATAATTTTAGAAAATAATAATTTAAAAATTGAGATAATAATTAACCCAAAAGCATTTAGCGCTGTCCAAGATGCTGCGGGAATAAGTGACATAATTATAGAATCTGCAATATCTACAATATGTGATAACGAAGATAGTGTTGCAGCAGTAGATTCAGAAGATAAAATATTATGTTACAGAAATTGGTTGGGTTTGATGAAAGGAACTCTAAAATCTGTCTTCGAAAAGGATGGAAAAACTTTAGAAAGAAAACTAAATCCAGATAGAAGTTATATTTCAAAAGATAATAAAAAAGAAAAATTACATGGTAGAAGCTTACTTTTAGTTAGGAATGTTGGTCATCTAATGACTAATTCAGCAATTATTTTAGAAGATGGTTCTGAAGTCCCAGAAGGTATCATGGATGCATTTATTACAACTGCTGCAGCAATTCATGATTTAAAAAGAAAAGGTAACTCAAGAACTGGATCTATATATATTGTAAAACCGAAAATGCATGGACCTGAAGAGACTGCTTTTACAGATAAAATATTCACAAGAGTTGAAGAAGTATTAAAACTTGAAAAGAATACAATTAAATGCGGTATTATGGATGAAGAGAGAAGAACATCTGTAAACTTAAAAGAATGTATCAGAACATTAAAAAGCAGGGTTTTTTTCATTAACACGGGTTTTTTAGACAGAACCGGAGATGAAATGCATACATCGATGGAAGCAGGTCCAATGATAAAAAAAGGTGACATGAAAAAATCAAAGTGGATAGCTGCTTATGAAGATAACAATGTTGATGTTGGTTTAAAATGTGGATTTTCAGGTGTTGCACAAATAGGTAAAGGTATGTGGGCTATGCCAGATAAAATGAAAGACATGATAGATCAAAAAATATCACATCTTGAAGCTGGTGCAAATTGTGCTTGGGTGCCATCTCCTACTGCAGCTTCTTTACATGCAATGCATTACCATAAGTTAAATATTTTTGAAAAGCACAAAAAATTAAATGAAAATAAAATTAATTACATTGATAATTTATTAACTATACCAATTGCAGATAGACCTAATTGGAGCAAAGAAGAAATAAATAATGAGTTATGTAACTCAGCTCAAACAATATTAGGATATGTTGTTAGATGGGTAGATCAAGGGATAGGGTGCTCTAAAGTTCCAGATATAAATAATGTTGGATTAATGGAGGATAGAGCAACACTAAGAATATCTTCACAACATATAGCTAACTGGCTACATCATGGTATTTGCTCAAATAGACAAGTTTTAGAAATTCTTAAGAAAATGGCAAAGATAGTTGATAAACAAAATGAAGGAGATCCAGAATATCAAAACATGTATCCAAATTACGACAAATCAATATCTTTTAAAGCAGCATGTGAATTGATTTTCCATGGCAAGTCACAACCATCGGGTTATACCGAACCTCTATTGCATTTAAATAGATTGATTAAAAAAAGCTAAATTTAAATTTATAAATCTCTTCTATTTTTAAAAGCAGATATAAGTGTTCCATCATCTGAAGTTTCAATTTCTCCACCTACTGGTAAACCTTGAGCTAATTTTGAAATTTTTACATTTGTATTCTTTAAACTGTCTTGAATATAAAAAGCGGTAGTTTGTCCTTCAATGGTAGCACTAGTTGCTAATATTACTTCATCAATATTACCATTTTTTATTCGTTCTATCAGAGAATTAATAAGCAAATTTTCTCTATTATTTCCGTTAGTGCTATCAGAGATCGTGCCTCCTAAAATATGATAGTAGCCTTGATAAATAGATGAGCTTTCTATTGCCCATTGATCTGAAATGTTTTCAACAACACATATTTTGCTAAATTTTTTATTTTTGTCTTCACAATTATTGCAGGGATTATTATTAGATTTTAATGTTCCACAAATTTTACAACGTTCAATATTTTTAAATACATCGCTCAGATTATTAGCCAAAGGTCTTAATATTTCTTGGCGATTATTAATCATTTTTAAGATTATTCTTTTTGCAGACTTTGGTCCAAGTCCTGGTAATTTAGATATTAGTTTAATTAAATTATCTATTTCAGGAAGATTTTGCATTTAATTATAAAGGCCATTTAAATCCAGGCACACCTAATCCACCAGTCGCTTTAGATATTTCTTCGGAAGTTTTTGATTTTAATTTATTTTTAGCATCATTATGTGCTGCAGTGATTAAATCCTGAATTATCTCTTTATCTTCTTTCAATACTTTATCGCTTAATAAAATTTTAGTCATCTCTCCATCTCCGTTAAGCGTAATTTTAACCACATCTCCTCCAGAAACACCCATAACTTCAATTTTTTTTAGATTCTCCTGACTTTCTTTCATTTTTTTTTCTATTTCTTTTGCTTTTTCAAGAATTTTATTAAAATCAGTCATCTTTTTTTTCAATATTAATTAATTCAATATCAGGAAATACATTCAACAAGTTTTTATATTCGTTTGAGCTTTCATAATCTTTGATATACTTTTTTTTAAGACTATTTTTTTTCTCTTTTTCACTCATCTCACCTTTTTCTTTTGAAAAAGAAATTAACCACCGGTTTTTAGTCCAATCATACAATTTTTCTGATAAATCTTTTACAAAATTCTTATTTAGTTTATCATTAAAAGAAATTTCGATATTCGTATTTGAAAAAGATACTAAGTTTACATTATTTTCTAATTCATATTTTAGTTTCATTTCTTTTTTTTCTAAGCACATATTAATTAAATCTTCTAAATTTTTGATCTCTAGAGTGCTTTTTTTTTCAATTTTATCCTCTTCTTGTTTAATATTTTTAATTTGGTTAATTGCATCTTTGTTTATAGTATTTTTCACATCCATATTTTTTATTGGGGTTTTGTATAGTTCATTTTGCTGATTATTTTGTATTACATTTTTTTTTTTCAAATAGGTTAACTGTACAAGAAACATCTCAACTAATAAATTTGGATTAGCAACTATATTTATTTCTTTTAAAGTTTTTAAAGTAAATTCCCAAAATAATAATAGGGCTTTAGGGTTTATTTCTTTTGATAAAGAAGTTATTTTTTTGTAATCACTATCATTTAATGAGAAATTATTTCCTACATTTTCAATGTACGATATATTCTTAACAAAAAATAATACCTCTAAGAAATCATTTAAAAATAGTTTGGGTTCAATACCTGAATTGTACAATTTTCTGTAATGATCTATTATTTTTTCCTCATCACCTAAAAAAACTATTTCTAATAAATCTATATATGAACTTTTATTAACATAGCCAAAGATCTTTTGAGCATCTTCAAATGTCAGGGAATTATCGTTGTTAGAAATTGTTGCTCTATCTAGTAAAGATAATGCATCCCTAACAGACCCCTCCGATAATTTGGCTATTAATTTGATTGCTTTATCTTCAACATTCTTTTTTTCTTTTATTGTTATATCTTTTAAAAAAACAAACAGTTCTTCAGACTTAACTCTAGACAAATCATACCTTTGACATCTGGATATAACAGTAATTGGAATTTTTTTTACTTCAGTGGTAGCAAAAATAAATTTTAAATACTCCGGAGGTTCTTCCAATGTCTTAAGTAATGCATTAAATGCTTGTTTGCTTAACATGTGCACTTCATCGATGATAAAAATTTTAAATTTTGCTACTGATGGTGGATATCTAGAAAATTCTATTAGTTCCCTTACATCATCTACTCCTGTTTTGCTTGCTGCATCCATTTCAAGAACATCAATATGATTTGAATTTGCTATAGGTTCGCAATGGCTGCATTTTTTTTCGCACTTCCCTTCAAGGGCTTGCTCACAGTTCAATACTTTTGCTACAATTCTTGCAAATGTGGTCTTTCCAATTCCCCTAATGCCGGTAAACAAAAAAGCGTTAGCTGAACTATTATTTTTAATAGAATTATAAATTGTAGTTGCAATTTCCTCATGGCCTATCAAATCTTTAAATGTTTGAGGTCTATATTTTAATGCCAGAACTTGAGATTTTATTGTCATAATAGGAGACCAACCAACCTGGAAAAAACTCATTACCCTTGCTCTTTTTCAAGTCTGGGGGAGTTCATGGTAATCCCACCTGGAAGGCCTCCAAATGTATTATAACAATAATTTTTTCTAATCTACAATAAAGTTAATTATTTTTTTTCTCTAAATTCGTGTGCTTTATAAACACCTAAAACGTGCATATCTTCGCAATGAAAAGCCAATTCCTCTAATGAATTTTTTATTTTTTTATCATCTAAGTGTCCATCGATATCACACAGAAAAAAGAAAGATGAAAATGAATTTTTTTCAGGGAAACTTTGAAGTTTGGTCATATTCACTCCATTAATAGCGAAACCAGATAAAGCAGAATATAAAGCTGCTGGCTTATCTCTTAGTTTAAATAAAAAAGATGTAATAAAATTATTTTTATCAATCTCTGGCTGAATTATATCTTTACCCATTATCAGAAATCTTGTGTAGTTATCATTATCATCTTGAATATTTTCTTTTAAAATATCTAAATTATAAATTTTAGCACTTAATTTTGATGCAATTGCACCTTTTGTTTTATCTTTCTCTTCTGAGATGTATTTTGCTGATCCTGCTGTATCAGCTCTAACATTGGCAAAGAATTTATTTTTTTTTATAAATTCTGATGCTTGACTTAACGCTTGAGCATGGGAATAAACATTTTTAATGTCTTTTAATTTTGATCCTTTTATACCAATTAAATTATGATTGATTGGGAAAAAAAATTCCTCATAAATATTTAACCTATGTTTAAATATTAAATATTCTACTCCAATGTTTCCTGTAGTTTTATTGGACTCTGGTATGATTGCTCTAATATTGCTATCTTTATGTGCTTTTTCAAAACATTCATCGAAAGTTTTGCAAGGAATGGTCTCTATATTTGGAAACATATGTTTTGCACAACTCTCACTATAACTTCCAGCAATTCCTTGGTAAACAATTTTCATATTGTTATTTATTCAATAAATTTATGTATTTTTCTAGATCTTTTTTAGTATCAATTCCAGAAGAAAAATAATTTGCCAATAGCACATCGATTTTCATATTATTATCGATTGCTCTTAGTTGTTCCAGTCTTTTTTTGATTTCATTTTTACTTTTTTTTAAATTAACAAACTTTTTTAAAGCTGAATAATTATATAGGTATATCCCAAAATGCTGGTATATATTGTCATAGCGATCTTCTTTAATTACTCGATGAAAGTTCAAAGCTTCCGACATTGAGTTATCGGATATCTTATTTTTTGTAATAACTTTTACAATATTTTCGTTATTATAATCTTCATTTTTCTCAATGTTGTAAGCTAATGTTGAAATATTTAAGTTTTTTTCCTTAGATAATTTATTTAAATTTTTAATATCTAATGGATTGATCATTGGTTCATCGCCCTGGATATTCATAATAAAATCTATATCTTTTAAATCTAATTTCTGAGAGGCCTCAAATACTCTATCTGTTCCAGTTGTGTGATTTATGTCAGTCATTATAAATTTACCTCCATTTTTTCTTACTTCTGAGGCAATTTCCTCATCACATGTTGCAACATAAACCTCTCCAATTTGGCTTCGTATAGCTTTTTCATATACATGCATAATTAGAGTTTTATTATTAATTTTTATTAATGGCTTTCGAGGGAGTCTTGATGCTGCTAATCGCGAAGGAATTATTATAATTGTATTGCTCATTTATTCGTATTTATGCGTCTTTGAGACGCAAATTTATAAATTAAATTTCTTACAAATTTTGTTTAACATGATACACGATCATATTAAAAAGAGACAATGGATTCATTTGAAATAAACAAAATTATTGCAGCTGTGCTTCTTATTGCACTACTTGTAATTGGAATTGGGAAAATTTCAGACATTGCTTTTCATGTAGATAAACCAGAAAAATCTGCATACAAAGTAGATATTCAGGAAAGCACCCAAGTTTCAAGTTCAATAGCAGAAAAAATTGAGGAGAAAGTTGATATATCTGCATTACTTGCATTAGGAGATGTTACTCATGGAGAAAAAGTTTTCAAAAAGTGTTCCGCTTGCCATTTAGTAAATAAAGGTGGAGAGAATAAAATTGGGCCTGCTTTGTATGGTATAATAGGAAGAAAAGTTGCATCAAAACAAGATTATAAATATTCAAAAGCAATGGCAGCATATGACAAAAATTGGACGTTTGAAGAGATGAATGGTTATTTAAGGAAACCTCAAAGTTATATTAAGGGTACTAAGATGGCATTTGCTGGATTAAGAAAAGAAAAAGACAGAGCATCAGTTATTTTATATCTTAACCAAAATTCAGATAATCCACTGCCTTTACCTTAGTTTTCCAAAGCAATACAATAGAATACTTTTTTGAACATGAACTCTATTCAACGCCTGTTGCCAGACATGGGAATTTTTTCCTAAAAATACACTCTCCTCAACTTCATCTCCTCTTGGTAAGCAGTGCAAAAAAATACAATTTTTTTTTGTATAATTAAAAATCTCTTTTTTGATTTTAAATTTTTGAAAATGTTGTTTTTTTCTTTTTTTGTTCACTTTATCATTTAGAGATATTACTTTATCAGAAAAAATTACATCTGCATCCATAGCTGCTTTTTTTGGGTCATGATAAATAAAAATTTTTTTCTTGTTTTTAATTACCCAATCTTTAACCTTCTTGCCTGGCGCAAATTTTTTTGGACATCCAATGCTTAATCTAAAGGAAAACTTAACAGATGCTGCAATTAAACTATCCAAAACATTATTGGAGTCTCCAATCCAGCAAATTTTTAATTTTGATATTGGTTTTTTTTTTATTTCCTCAACAGTAAAAATATCTGATAATACTTGTGTTGGATGAGATGATGGACTTAAACCATTTATTATTGGTATTTTTAAATGCTTTTGGAAATCTTCAATTTTTTTATCGTCATCAGTTCTCAACATAAAACCATCGCCATATGTAGATAAAATTTTAGCGGTGTCAGCAATCGTCTCACCACCCTGTCCAAGGTGAAGTTCGTTAGATCTAAGTGTCAGTGTTCCTCCACCAAGCTGTTTAATGGCTAAATAAAAGCTTATTCTTGTTCTTGAACTTGCTTTTTCAAACATTTGTACTAGCATTTTACCTTTAAGAGGTGATCCTTTATCTGGCTCTAAAGTATTTAATTTTTTTCTTTTTTTTTTTCTTTTTTTTGCATCAACAATTATTTTTCTAAGATCTCTACTAGGGATATCTTTTAAATTTATAAAGTGTTTCATTTTATTTCATTACAAACTTTACTGATAATTTTTAAAGCTATATCAATTTCACTTTTTTTTACATTTAATGGAGGTAAAATTCTTATTACATTTTCAGCTGCTCTAATAGTCAATAATTTATTTTCCATTAATTTTTTTATAAACTCAGTTTGATCCTTAAAAAGTTGTAAACCAATTAATAATCCTACTCCTCTAACTTCTTTAATCACCTTGGGATATTTAATTTTTATTTCATTAAGCTCATGAATAAAATATTTAGACATTTTATTTACATTAATTAATAAATTCCTATTTATTTGATCTAAAACAGCATTACCTACTGCCATTGCGAGTGGGTTACCACCAAATGTTGAACCATGTGTACCTGGTGTCATGGCTTTTGCAACTTTATTCGTCATTAGAACTGCACCAATAGGAAAACCACCTCCAATTCCTTTTGCTATGGGGACTATATCAGGCTTAACCTTTGAGTATTCAAAAGCAAAAAATTTTCCTGATCTTCCAATGCCACACTGAACCTCATCGAGTATTAAAAGTATTCCTCTTTGATTGCATATTTTTCTAATTGCTTTTATACACCAATTTGGAATTACTTTAATACCTCCCTCGCCCATGATTGTTTCAATCATAATAGCTGCTGTATTTTTTTTAATTAATTTTTTAAGTTTTTTGTGATCACCAAATTCAAAATGATCAAAGCCTGGAACTTTTGGTCCAAATCCTTCTGTCATTTTTTTTGAACCACTTGCATGTATTGCTGCAATTGTTCTTCCATGAAATGAATTTTTGATACAAATAATTCTATTTTTATATTTTTTACCTATTGAGAAAAAATATCTTCTGGCAACTTTAATTGCTACTTCTGTAGCTTCGGCTCCACTATTTTGGAAAATAACAGAGTCCGCAAAAGTTTTTTCTACTAATCTCTTTGCCAATCTTTCTCCCTCTGGTATTTTAAAAGCATTAGATACATGCCAAAGTTTTTTTGATTGTTTATTTATTGCATTAATAAGTTTTTTATTTGCATGTCCAAATGAATTTACCGCGATACCTTGAACGAAATCTAAATATTTTTTACCATTTGATGTTATTAGATAACTACCTTTGCCTTTGACAAAAGATAAATTTTTTCTTTTATAATTTGGTGCTAAAGCGCTCATATTTACTTATAATTTTTTTTTTTTTATTTCACAGGTAAAATATTCAACCTCCGGTTATAAAAAAACCAACAATTTGTTGAAAAAATTAAAATAAAACTTTTAATGTTAGTGACATATGCAAGATGATGTTATTAATTAGTAAAATTATACTAAATATAGTGATTATGAGCTGGACTGAAGAAAAAGTTAATAAACTTAAAGAATTGTGGGGCAAGGGGCAAACTGCTAGCCAGATAGCAGTAATTATAGGTGGTGTATCCAGAAACGCTGTTATAGGAAAAGCTCATAGGCTTAATTTGTCATCAAAAATAAAAGCCAGACCATCAATTCAAAACAAAAATTCTGAGAAAAATGAAACTTCTAATTTAAATTTTAAAGGTAAACGTGGAAAATTTAAATCGTTAATTTTAGATAAAAATTTTGAACCAGCTAAAAATTTAACTCTTGAACAACTGACAGAAGATACATGCAAATATATGGAAGGACATCCAGATGAAAAAGAATCAAGTTTTTGTGGTAGAAAAAATGTTGAGAAATTCTCCTATTGTCCGTTACATTTAATGATTGTCTTTCAACCAAAAGGTAAGAAGGAAGAAGTTGTTGACAAAGATGAGGAAATGCCAAAATTCATAGAGAAAAAAATTAAGTCAGCTTAGCTGAGTAATTTTTTTTTTGCTTGTTTATACTCTTCATCCGTCAATATACCTTTCTTTTTTAACTCTTCTAATTTTATAATTTCATCAGAAAGATTAGTTTTGCTATTGGTAATATCTTCTTCAACATCTGAGCTATAATTTAAATCTTTAGATTTATTATTTGATTTTTGATCCTGTATTTCTCTTCTTGCTTCAATGCCCATGCTTATTGGTTTTGCAGATATATATACAACTGCTAATAATAATAAAATGCATATTCCTATAACAATGTACGAGCTCATTTTATCTTTTCTAAGTTATTTTTACTTGTAAATTGTCCTCCAGTTCTCCAATTATAACTATATTTTTCTATTTCAACATCAAATATTTTTTCAGCTTTGAGATCTAGATCAATATTTGTCTTATACAACCCAGAGCCAACATTATCATATTTTAACAGATTTAATTGATCTTCAGTCAATAAAGGATTTGGTAATAATTGTAATATTTTTGCAGAAATTTTAGCTAGTGGATAAGGCAAAGGAAATAAAATTCTTTTTTTTTTTATAGATTTTAAAAGCTTATTAATAATCTCCCTAAAAGATAAAACTTCTGGACCAATACACTCCAGTGTTAATTTGTTGAAATTTCCATTTATTATTTCATATAAAATGTTTACTAAATCAGACACATGTATTGGACTAAATTTAGTTTTTCCATCATAATAAAGTGGCATAAATGGTAGTCTATTTAATAATGTCATAAAATTTGTCGTAAATTTATCATCAACCGAATAAACAATTGAAGGTTTAATTATAATAGAATTTTTAAAGTTTTGAGCTATCTTTTTTTCTCCATTTAATTTACTTTTAGCATATTCACTATCTAATGCTTTCTCAATACCTAGTGAAGATAAATGAATAAATTTATCATTTTTAAATTTACTCATCCGTTGAGACAACATATCTGGCAAATCCGTATGAATAGTTTTAAATTGACCTTTTTTCTTTTCGTATAATATTCCAATTAAATTTACACAAATTGAGCATCTTTTAATCAAATCATCTATTCTTCGTATGTCAAAATTATTTATTTCTACTAATTCAAGATAACCTGGATTTGCTTGAGTTTTGAGAATATAACCTGCCCGATGAATATTTCTTGTTACTGCTATAATTTTATAGTTGTTTTTAGACAACTTTCTTATCAAATTTCTTCCTATTTGGCCTGTAGCACCGAAAAGTAGAATTTCTTTTTGTTTCATATATATATTCTTTCAAATGAGTTTAGATATTAAATTACACAAAGAAGATTTACCAGACCAATTAATACTTAGTGACAATATTGCAGTAGATTGCGAATTTATGGGTCTTAACGTAGAAAGAGATAGTCTATGTTTAGTCCAAATTTCTACGGGGAAAAATGATGCACACATAGTACAATTGAATAGAGATAAATACAATGCACCAAATTTAAAAAAGATTTTGAGCGATAATAGTGTTAATAAAATTTTTCATTTTGCTAGAGCAGACCTCTTGTTTATTAAAAAATATTTAAATGTAAGTGTAGAAAACGTGAATTGCACGAAAGTTATGAGTAAAATTGCTAGAAGCTACAGTGACAAACATGGATTAAAAGATTTGATTAAAGAATTTACTAATAATGATATAAGTAAAAATCTTCAATCATCAGATTTTGGTGGTGAATTATCTGATAAACAACTGCAATACTGTGCTAAAGATGTAATTTACCTTCATAAAATTTATGAAGGTTTAAAAAAAATTTTAATCAGAGAAAAAAGAGATCGCTTATATAATGATGCAATTAAATTTATTAATTGTAGAGTTGATTTAGATCTGGCATCCTTTACTTCTGATATTTGGTCTCATTAATGAATAATAAGAAAATTCAAAAAATAGGAAGGGATGTAATTGAGTTTGAAATAAATGCATTAAAAAATTTAAAACAATCTATTAATAAAAGCTTTTTTGAAATTGTTAAATGTATTTTGAGTTGTAAGAACGGTAAAATAATTATATCTGGTGTAGGTAAAAGTGGAATTATAGCCCGAAAATGGGCTGCTACTTTTTCGTCTACAGGTACACCATCTTTTTTCTTGGACGCTAGTGATGCAAGTCACGGCGATTTAGGCCAGATAACCTCAAATGATATAGTGATTTTAATTAGTAATAGTGGTCAAAGTCAAGAGTTAAAAAATATAATTCAATATACATCAAGAAATAAAAACATAAAACTAATTGGGATAACATCAAAAAGAGATTCATTGCTGTATAAGAATTGTGATAAAGGTTTTCTTATGCCAAAAATTAAGGAGGCAGGATTAGAAAATATTGTGCCAACTTCTTCAACAACTACACAACTAGCGCTTGGAGATGCAATCGCAATCGCATGCATGAATTATAAAAAATTTACAAAATTAGATTTTAAAAAAATTCACCCAAGTGGATCATTATCTTTAAAATTAAAAACTGTCGAAGATCTAATGTCTAAAGGTAGAGATCTACCAATTGTTAACGAAAATACGTTTATGCAAAATGCATTAAAAATTATAACGAATAAAAAGTTAGGGGTTTTGATAGTTAAGAAAAAAAATGGCGAAACAACAGGCATTATAACTGACGGAGATTTAAAAAGAATTGCTCAAAAATATAATAAATTTCATAACTTAAAATTAAAAGATGTTATGAAAAAAAATCCATTAAGTATTGACAAAGATACGTTGGCTGCCACAGCATTAGGTATAATGAACTCAAAAAAAATTACTTCATTATGTGTACATAAAAATAAAAAAATAAAAAAAACTATTGGAATTATACATATGCACGATATTTTAGAGTCAAATATCAACTAATGTCCATTAAATCACTTCTACAATTAATTTTATTATTACTAATATTTATAATATTAGGCGGTATATATTTCATTTACTTTTATTCAGGTCCATTAAAAAAAGAAATTTTAGATAGAAATATAGTTTTTAGTATAGATGACCAAAAATTAGCAGAAAAAAATTTACAGGATAATGAAATTTTGGAGGAATTTAATAGCAATAAAGATAGCTTAAAAGAAATAGATTACGATAATGATATAAAAATCGGAAATTCAAACATTAATATCAAAACAGAAAATTTGAGTAACAAAAATGTTAATCATTTAACCAATCCAGAATATAAAAAAATAGAACAGAATGATAGTTTAACTGGTAAAGTAGATAATTTTACAAAAAATATTGAATATATTACTTCAAACAGTAATGGAGATATTTTTAAAATATTAGCAAAATTTGGAAAAACTAATATAGATAATAGCAATATATTGGATCTTGAAGAAGTTAACGGGACCATTTCATCATTAGAAAGATCTACAATTTTTATCACTTCGGATTATGGAATGTATAATTATAATAATCAAAATTCTAAATTTTATGAGAATGTTATTATAAAATATGATGGTAAAATTATTACTTGCAAAAACCTTGATCTCAATATGAATGAAAATATTGCTGTTGCATATAACGATGTTATAGTAAAAGATGCAAAATCAATTATGAAAGCACAAATAATTACAATGGATATAGTTACAAAAGATATTAATATTAACTCAAATAAAAATGTGAAGATATTTACAAATTAATGGGACTTATAAAAAAATTTAGAATTAAAAGTTATAAAAAAGAAGAAAATATTGTCCAATTAAAAAATATATCAGTTTTTTATAATAAAAGACAAATTCTTGATAATTTAAACCTAAAAATTTATAAGCAAGAAATACTTGGAATGCTTGGTCCGAACGGGGTTGGAAAATCAACAATATTTAATTTAATAACTGGGCTGAAAGACCCAAACCATGGAGAAGTAATAATTGGTGGTGTAAATTGCACTAAATTTCCAATAAATGAGAGATTTACAAAATTTAAGCTTGCTCTTGTGCCTCAGTATGGAGGACTTATTCAGGACTTGTCATTGATAGATAATCTAAAACTTGTTGGAGAAATTCACATAAATGAAAAAGAATTAAGACATCAAAAAATTAATAAACTAATATCGCAATTTGAATTTGAATCCTTATTGAAAATTAAAGCAAAACACTTATCTGGTGGTCAAAAAAAAAAATTAGTTATAGCAATGGCTCTTATTAATGATCCAAAAATCCTTCTATTAGATGAACCATTTGCAGCGCTAGATATTTTAACGATTAAAATGCTTCAAGAAACCATATTAAATTTGCAATCAACTGAAGAAATATCAATTGTGATATGTGACCACCAAGCGAGAGATCTGTTAAATTGTGTAGATAGAGCCATCATCCTTTCAAATGGAAGAATAATTGCAGCAGGAAGTCCAAATGAAGTAATTAGTGATAAAGTTGCTAAACACGAATATTTTGGTGATGAATTTAATATAAATTAATTCACCAATGAAAAATCTGATAGAAATTAACAACAAAATTAAAGCGTTCGACAAAAATATTGAAGTAACCGGAGATAAAAGTTTATCTATAAGATGTGTATTAATGGCATCACAAGCCATAGGTAAGTCAAAGATTTACAACTTATTAGAGTCTGAAGATGTTTTAAATTCACTTAAAGCAATAAGTAAACTTGGAATTAAATACAGAAAATTAAAAAATTATTATGAGATCTGTGGATTTGGTATCAATGGTTTCCACTATAAGAAAAATATTAAAATTAATGCTGGAAACTCTGGAACTCTGGCTAGACTAATTCTTGGTTTATTAATCGATGCTAAAAAAGAGTTAACTTTGATAGGAGACAAAAGTCTGGCTAAGAGAGATTTTTCAAGGGTAACCGAGCCTTTGAGGTTATTTGGAGCAGAAATAAAATCAAATAACGGGAAACTACCAGTAAAAATTTTAGGATCGAAATTTCTTAGACCAATTAATTACTTTGAAAATATAGGAAGCGCGCAATGTAAAAGTACTGTAATGTTAGCATCTTTAAAAACTCCTGGTATTACAAAAATTAAAGCAAAAAAATCTAGAAACCACACTGAATTACTTTTCAAAACCTTAGGCTTACCAATAAAAATAATTCAAAAAAAAAATCATGATTATTTTTATTTGAAAGGGGAAAATAATTTTAAAAGTTTTAATTATAGAATCCCAGGAGATATTAGTTCATGCTCCTTTTTTTTAGTTTTGACTATCTTAAGTAATAATTCAAAACTAACTATAAAAAATGTGAATATTAATAAATCAAGAACTGGGATTATAAGCATACTAAATAAAATGAATGCAAAGATAAAATTTAAAAATATTAAAAGTTACAAAAATGAGCCTATTGCTGATATTTTAGTTGAAAGTAGAAAAAATCTTAAAGCTATAAATTGTCCCAGAAATTTAAATAGTTCTGCTATAGACGAATTTTTAGTAATATTTTTAGTAGCCGCTAAAGCCAAAGGAGCATCAATTTTTAGAGATTTAGGTGAATTAAATCAAAAAGAAAGTCCAAGATTGGATATTGCAATTAAATTTTTAAAAATGATAGGCGTAAAAGTTTTAAAAAATAATAATAATATTAAGATTTATGGTAATCCAAATTTAAATTTAAGGGGTAATTTTGTGATGAAACATTTTAGAAAAGATCATAGAGTTTTTATGATGAGTTGTGTTGCTGCTCTTACATTTGGAGGCAATTGGAAAATACATGACAAAGATTCTATTAACACATCATTTCCAGAATTTTTTAAAATTATTAAATCACTTGGAGCAAAAAAGTTTTGAAAAAAAGAAAGAATATAATTACTATCGCTATAGACTCACCAGCAGCAGCAGGTGCTGGAACTCAAGCAAAAAAAATTGCAAATGAATATAATTTACTATATTTAGATACTGGTAAAATATACAGGTACATTGGTAAACTTAAGTTAGATGAAAAAGAAAAATTTTCTAACAAACTTGTTAAAAAAAAGATAGATAAAATCAAAATAAGTGATTTGAGTAAAAAAAACTTGATATCTGATAAAGTTGCTACATCAGCGTCTTTAATTGCAAAAAACAAAAGTATAAGAAAAATAGTAAAAAATTTTCAATTTAATTGTGCATATAACCCACCAAAGAAATTCTCTGGATCCATACTTGATGGTAGAGATATAACCTCGGTAATAATGAAAGAAGCTACAATGAAATTTTATATAACAGCAAATATAAAGGTAAGAGCGAAAAGAAGGTATTTAGAATTTAAAAAAATTAATAAAAAAATTTCTTACAAAGAGGTTCTAAAAAGCCTAAAAAATAGGGACTATTTAGACAAAAATAGGAAATACAGTCCATTAAAAAAAACCAAAGATTCAATCTTGATTAATACTTCTAAATTAAGTAAGAAAGCGTGCTTTAATAAGATTAAAGCACTAATAGATAAAAAACTAAAACTTAATGGAAGTATATAAAGATTTAAAATCCCCTGAAAATAAACAATTTGAAGAATTGTTAAATTCACAGTTATCAAAAAACAAGATTGAAGAAGGCAAAATAATAGAAGGAAAAGTCACAAAAATAACTGAAAAATTTGTATTCATATTTATTCCTGGTTTAAAAAGCGAACCAATAATTGATATTAATGAATTAAAAATGATCGGCTTAAAAGATTCAGTATCAATGGGATCTAGTATACCAGTATTATTAGAAAAAATTGAGGATAGAAATGGAGAAGTAATAGTTTCAGCACTTAAAGCACAAAAGATTAAAGGATGGTATAAACTTGAAGAAGCTTACGAAGAAAACAAGTCTATAATTGGAAAGATAACGTCAAAATGTAAAGGTGGTGTTATTGTAGAACATACAGAAACAGGTTCTTTAATGTTCTGCCCTGGATCACAAATTAGTGATAAACCACTAAAAAATATAGATCACTTAATTGGTGTTGAACAAAAATTTGCGATTATAAAATTAGACAAGTTAAGAGGCAATGCATGTGTTTCGCGAAGACAAATAGTTTCTTCAAATAAAAGAGAAGATAAAGCTAAGATTATAGAAAAATTTAATATAGGAGATGTTATAAAAGATGCAGTTGTAAAAGGTTATTCATCTTTTGGTTGTTTCTTTGAAGTTAATAACGAAATTGATGTTCTGGTTCATTTGCAAGAGATTTCTTACTCTAGAGTAAATCATCCTGACGAAATATTTAACATTGGAGAAAAACACGATTTAAAAGTCATATCTATCGATAAAGAAAAGCTTCAGGTTGGATGTTCAATTAAACAACTACTTCCAGATCCTTTTGAGCATATAACTAATTACGAAATTGGAAAAAAATATAAAGTGAAAGTTGATAAAATCACAGACTATGGTTGTTTTTGTTCATTAGAGCCAGGATTGAGTACACTACTTCACAGTAGTGAAATGAGCTGGACAAAAAGAAATATTGTGCCAAAAAAAATATTTAAAATTGGAGACATGATTGAATGTGTAATAACAGAAATAGACAAGGATAAAAGACGTGTTGCTATATCACATAAACTTACTATAGAAAACCCTTATGAAGCATTTATGAATAAATACCCTGAAGGAAGTGAAGTCAAAGGAACAGTATCTAGTTTAAATGAATACGCACTTTATGTAAAATTAAATGATTTTGACATAGATGGGTTCTTGCATGCAAATGATCTTAGTTACACAAACAATCCAGAAGAAGAATTAAAAAAATTTAAAAAAGGCGATAATTTAAACGTAAAGGTTTTAGAGATCAAAAAAGACGAGCAGAAAATTAGAGTTGGATTAAAACAATTAAGCAAAGATCCATTTGATTGGTTTAAAGATAAAAAAGTTAATGACATAATTACTGTCAAAGTAATTAACACAGATAATAAAGGATTAACTGTAAAACCTGAGGAATGTGAACTTGAATTCTTGATAAAAAAATCAAATATTGCTGTAAACGCCTCAGATGCCAGACCATCTAGATTTGTTGGTGGTGAAAGAATAGATGCGGCAATCTCAGAGTTAAGTATGGAAAAAAGAAAAGTAAGTTTAAGTATAAAATTACTAGAAGAATTACAGAATAAAGAGGCTGTTTCAAAATTTTCGAGTCCATTAAGTGGAAAAAATCTTCCATTTTCATCTCTTTCAGAGAAATTAAGTGATAAAAAAAATAATGATGAAGAGTAAATAGTTGCCTTCAAGTAAGTCACAAATTATAAAAAAATTAGCAGATAACTACCCTAACTTTATAAAAAAAGATCTAAAGAAAATAGTTGAAATCTTTATCTCTGAAGTAAAGAATGCATTAAAAAGAAATGAAAGAGTTGAATTAAGAGACTTCTTTTCATTAGAAACAAAACTAAAAAAAGCAAGATACGCCAGAAATCCACAAAATAACGAAAAAATTTATGTTAATGAAAAATATTCAATACTATTCAAGTCTTCAAAAATGTGGTCAAAAAAGATAAATGAGGAAAAATAAAGTTTTTATAGCTTGCGATACCACAAATATAAATAAAATTAAAAAAATAATTGCTGAAACTCAAAGTTCTAATTTAAAAGTTGGATACAAATTTGGTCTTGAGTTTTTAAATTCAAAAAATGGAAGAACTTTTGTTTCAAAAGTAAAAAATAAAACAATTTTTGCCGACTTGAAACTTCATGATATACCGAATACCTGTGCGTCTGCTATCAAAGCTATAAAAGATTTAAAAGTTGATTATTTAACAATGCATATAAGTTCTGGTTTAGATGCTCTTAAAACTGCCAAAAAAGTATCAGGGAAAATTAAATTAATTGGCGTAACAGTTTTAACCTCATTAGATAATAAGGCTCTGAAAGAAATTGGATTTAATAAGGATGTTAAAAAAATAGTTTATCATCAGGCAAAATTAGCAAGTAAAGCTAAACTTGATGCCATAGTGTGTAGTGCCCAAGAGGTAAAAATAGTAAAAAAAGTATTTAAAAAAGAAATAATAACTCCTGGGATAAGATTTAGCTCAAATATTAATGATCAAAAAAGAACTTTAACTCCTAAACAAGCTTATAGAAATGGAGCAGATTGGTTAGTTATAGGAAGAGACATTACCAAAGGCAATATCAAAAAAAATATCCAAACATTAATTGATCACTTAAATCAATGATTAAAGGTTTAAAAATTTGTGGGATCTCAGATCCTAAAACCTTAAACTATATTTTAAATCATAGATACAAACCTTCTATGATAGGTTTTATTACAAATTATGAAGAAAGTAGAAGATTTATTGAATATGACAAATTAGAAAATTTAATTAATATTGATAAAAAGAACGTGAACTTTGTGTCTGTTCTCGTGAATCCTAACGATGCAATTTTAGAAAAGATAAAAGATTTAAATTTTGACTATTATCAACTTTATGATGTAGATCCTGATAGAACAAAAGAAATTAAGTCAAAATATAAAATAAAAATAATAACTGCAGTTACTGTTTCTAGTAAAGATGATGTAATAAAATATAAAGAATATTCAGATATATCAGATGTTATTTTATTTGACTCTAAAGGTTACCACAAATCTGAAAGTTTTGATCATAATCTACTAAATGAAGTGCCAGATGAAATGGATAAAATGAT
Source organism: uncultured Pelagibacteraceae bacterium (assembly GCA_902598015.1). GTDB lineage: Bacteria > Pseudomonadota > Alphaproteobacteria > Pelagibacterales > Pelagibacteraceae > Pelagibacter. The sequence continues at coordinate 32,758 of CACJZT010000006.1, read as the reverse complement.
TGCAGGAAATATCCAAATAGATGATATTCCTAGTTTTAAAAATAAAAACTTTATGATTGATCTTAGTGGTGCATTAGAAGATGAAAACGGAAATAAAGATATAAGAAAAATTGATAAATTGTTAAACTTGACTGCAAAAATATGAAACTTAAAAAAGGAATTCCTGTAATAGACCAAGGTAATAAACTTGGATTTTGGGGAGGAAAATTTGGAGGGAACTTTGTTCCTGAAACATTAAAAAAACCTATCGAGGATTTAGAAGTACTATTTAACAAACTTAAAAAAGATAAAAAATTTATACAAGAAAGAGACAGATATTTTAAAAATTGGATTGGTGTACCTACTCGATTTATTAAATTAGAAAATTTGACAAGACATGTTGGTGGAGCTCAAATTTGGTCTAAAGTTGTTTCAGATGCAAATGGTGGGGCACACAAAGTCTACAACGCAACTGTTCATTGTTTACTTGCAAAACGATCTGGTAAAAAAGTTATAATTGGAGACACAGGCGCTGGGTATGCGGGTAAAATGTTGAGTATGGCTGCAAAAAAGTTTGGTCTTAAATGTAAAATTTTCATGGGTGCAAAAGATATTGCAAGACAACAACCAAATGTAAAAGCGATGAAAAAAAATGGTGCCGAGGTAGTTCCAGTTTATTCAGGAAGTCAAACACTTGTGGATGCTGTTTCAGAGTGTATGAGGTTCTGGGTTGCTAATTGCGATACTACAGCAATGTGTGTTGGAAGCACGGTAGGGCCAGCTATTTTTGTTCGTATTTGTGGATGGAGTACTAGTCAAATTTCAAGAGAACTAAAGGTTCAATTAATTAAAGAGTTTGGATCAATTCCAAAAAAACTTAAACTTTACAATTGTGTGGGTGGCGGAAGTTCGAGTTTTGGGTTTTGGAATGAGTTTATGGATTATGATAAAAAGCAGTGTGAATTTATTGGCGTAGAAGCTGGAGGACCTGCAAAAAGTAAAAAGCATGCAGCACCTTTAACTTATGGTTCTAAAATTGGAATTCTACACGGTGCAGCGCAGTATGTTAATCAAAACTCAGATGGACAAATAGAAGAGACAGAATCTATTTCAGCAGGTTTGGATTACCCTGGAATTTCTCCGCTTCATTGTTTTTTAAAGGACACAAAGAGAGCTAGATATACTGCAGCGAGTGATGAACAAGCATTAGAAGCTTACAAACTTGTTACAAAATTTGAAAAATTAAGACCATCTCTTGAACCTAGCCATGCATTTGCTGTTGCTATATCTGAATCTAAAAAATTGAGCAAAGATACGATCGTAGTAGTTAACAGTTGTGGTGATGCTTACAAGGACCGAGGAATTTTAGAGAAAAGATTAGGAAAAAAATATGTTAAATCCAATTAGTGTAGCATTTAAAAAAGCAAAACATGAAAATAGGCCGGCTTTACTAACTTATACCGTTGCTGGCGATAGCTCAAAAAAACAATCTTTAAATATATTAAAATCAATTTCTAAAAATGCAGATATTTTGGAAGTAGGCGTACCCCACAACACCCCCGTAGCAGATGGAAGTCAGATACAAACAAGCGCCTATAGAGCAATTAAAAATGGAATTAAAGTAAATGATATTTTCAAAATTGTAAAAGACTTTAAAAAGTTTGATAAAAATAAACCTGTTATCTTAATGGGCTATTATAATATGATCTTTCAATATGGTGAAAATAAATTCTTAAATAAATGTAAGTTATCTGGAGTAAATGGATTAATAGTTGTGGATTTACCTTGGCCAGAAAATAAGAATTTCGCAAAAAAATGTAAAAAAAAATCTATCTATTTTATTCAGCTTTTATCACCAACAACAACAAAAATTAGGCTTAAAAAAATTATAAGAGACTCTCATCCTATGAATTATTTTATTTCAATGTTAAGCACAACTGGTGGTAAATTAAAAGTATCACCTAAAGAGATAATAAAAAATTATATCAAAATAAAAAAAATCAATCCAAAAAAAAAGGTAGTTATTGGTTTTGGAATCACAGAAAAAACAATTGGTAAATTAAAATCTGCAGATGGATTAGTTGTTGGAAGTGCTATTTGTAAGGAAATTAGCAAGAGTTTAAAGCATAGACAAAATCCTGTCACAAATGTAAGTAAGCTAGTAAAAAAATTAAAAAATAAAATTCTATGAACTGGATTACAAAAGCTTTAAGTTTTGGTGAAAAAATCAAACGAGTTTTAAAAAAAAGACCATCAAAAGAAGATATAGCAAACTCTGACTGGACCAGTTGTTGCAAAGGTCCAATTTTAAAAAAAGAACTTGAGGAAAATTTATGGGTTTGTAACTCGTGTGGTAAACATCATAGAATTAATTGTCGACAAAGATTTGACATTATTTTTGGAAAAAATGCTTACGAAATAATTGATACACCGATTCCAGCGGAAGACCCCCTTCAATGGATGGATACCAAGTCATATAAAGATAGATTAAAATCTGCACGAAAAAAAACTAATCAGAATTCAGCTGTGATGATTGCTAAAGGAAGAATAAATGGAGTAGAAGTAATAGTAGGAGCTATTAATTTTGAGTTTATTGGTGGCTCTGTTGGTGCAGCGGAAGGTGAAGCAATTATTTATGGTGTTCAACACGCTATTGACAATCAAACACCATTTGTTTTCTTTCCTTGTGGTGGAGGACAAAGAATGTTTGAGTCTCCTATTGCCCTTGCAAATATGACAAGAACTACCCTTGCTATTAATGAACTTAAAAAAAATAATCTTCCTTATTTAGTTTGTTTTACAGATCCAACAGCTGGTGGAATTACTGCATCTTTTGCGATGTTAGGTGACATTCATTTTGCTGAACCTGGGTGTTTAATAGCCTTTGCGGGAAAAAGAGTTATACAAGCAACAGTTAAAGAAGAGCTTAGTTCAGACTTTCAAACATCTGAGTTCGTCGAAAAGCACGGATTTGTCGACAGAATAGTTGAACGAAAAGATTTAAAAACCGAAATAAGCTTACTATTATCAATATTGTTAAAAAAAGATAACGCGGTAAATGAAAAGCAAATAAATGAAACTTCAGACAATATTGAACCGCTTGCAAAAGTTGCATCCTAAAGAAATCGACCTAAGTCTAGATAGAGTTAAAAATCTTTGTAAAAAATTAGGTGATCCTCAAAAAAAATTAAAATACATATCTGTAGTTGGAACAAATGGTAAGTATTCAACTATACAGGCTGTAAGATCAATTTTAAAAACAGCCAGTATAGATTGTAATATTTATACTAGTCCACATATTCAAAAAATTAATGAGAGATTTATTTTTAATGACAAAGAAATATCTGACGATAACTTGTCTAAGTTATTAATAGAAGTTGAAAATGTTAACAATGGAGAACAAATAACTTACTTCGAAATATTAACTGCAGCATATTTTTATCATGCAAGTAAATTCAAAGACAAAATAAATATTATAGAAAGTGGTCTATTTCATAGATTTGATGCAACAAATATTATTGATAACAATTTATCTAGTATTGTTACTTCAATAGGTTTAGATCATTTAGACTGGTTACCAAAAAACGAACAAAATATTGAAAAAATTATTTATGAAAAAACCTCATCCTTACTAAATTCTACTATTGTAGTTAGCAAACAAAGCTCAAATGAAACCTTAAATTTAATAAGAAAAACTATTAATAATAATCAATCAAAAAAAATTATTTATAAAGATAATTTTAATTATTCATTAAGTGAGAATGGTTTTATTTATTATGAAGATGAATATGGTGGTTTAAAATTACCAAAACCAAATCTTTTAGGTAATTTTCAAATTGATAATTGTGCGACTGCTATTGCTACAGTGAGAAATTTACAACTTGGAGTAAAAGATGAAAATATTAAAGTAGGTATTACTAAAATAAAAAGTATTGCAAGACTTCAAGAAATTAAATCTGGAAAGCTTAAAAATATTTGTAAGGATAACAGATTATATTTAGATGGCTCACATAATCCTTTAGGCGCAAAAGCTCTTAATGAATATTTAAATACTATTGATTGTAAAAAGCATTTAATTCTTGGAATGATGTCTAATAAAGATCACGAAGAATATTTAAGCAATTTTAATAATATATCTTCCATAACAATAATTGATATTCCTAACCAACCAAATGCTATTAAAGGAATAGAATTAAAGGAAAAATTAAATAAATATCATAATGTTAGTTACAAAAAATCTATTGAAGAGGCTCTTAAAACACTTAATTTAGAGAAAGATGATTTGATAATGATAACTGGGTCTTTATATCTTGCTGGTGAGCTACTTAATTTGAATTAAATATTCTCTTTTATAAAAGCAACAATATCGCTCTTAGGTGTAGCTCCAACTTTAGTTGCTTTTAATTCCCCACCTTTAAATAAAAGCATTGTAGGAATTCCTCGAACACCGTATTTAGTAGGCATGTTAGGTTCTGAGTCTATGTCATGTTTTGCAATGACAATATCATTTGCCATCTCCTCTGAAATTTCCTCTAAAATTGGTCCAACCATTTTACATGGTCCGCACCATTCGGCCCAAAAATCTACTAAAACAGGTTTCTCATTTTTTAAAACCTGATCTTCAAATTTTTCGTCTGTAACTTTTAATGTCGCCATAAGCTCTATATATAAATTAGAATTTTTTTATCAATAGTTAAAAGAAAAATATTAAAATTATCCACATTAAATATTTTCATACTTTTTCTGTATTGACATTGCGTATTCGTTAAACTCATCTAGAAGCGCAAGCTTTTCAATGTCACTTTCATTGGTATATTTTTCTCTCAGAGTATCAATTTCTGTGTAAAGTGTTGGAATTGTCCACCACTTTTCTTTCTTTTCACTCAAAATTCGCTTTGCAATTTCTCGTTTTATTGATTTAAGCATGCTTTCAGGCAGAACTTCAGGAGCTTCTTGAAAGATTATTTTTTTTCCAAATCCCACTAATCTATCATCATCAAATTTATCTAATAATTTAAGTTTATCTTTCCAAGATGCTGCATGCCAAGCAGGAAATAAGGAAGTATCTTTGTTTGATGTAAATTTGGTATAAATACTTTCTTCAGCATATATATCTTCTTGTGTTTTAGATTGTTCTTTCTCTTCAGCTGCTTCTCTTAATGCATGAAGTATATTTTGAGAAAAATTCTCATTATTTTTAACAATATCTGCCCTTTTACTAATTAAAGACTTATCCATAGCACTATAAGGTTCAGCTTTCATGCCGTATTTTGCATCAACAATAATTGGGGCCTTATTAGATCTAATAGTTCTTAAGAACTTAGGAGATTTTTTCATTTCAACTCTTAACTCATTTATAGATAAATTTAATAAAGGCTCTATATCAATCCTTAAGTCGAACGCATAGTACCAACCAGCATATATTGGATGCATACAATATTTTTGATGAAGAGGTGCAACTAGATGAAGTCTTGATTTACCGTAATAATACTCATTTAAGGTAATAATTTCACCCTTCTTAATAATAGTTTCTGTATCAGATTTGTTAGCAGTTTTAAAAAAAGACTCCCAAGTGTCAGGTTGTTTTTTTTTTACAATATTTAAAACTTTGGCTGTCATTATACTATCACTTAAAGCACTATGGGCGTCAGTTGAATCTATACCTTGCATTCTTGCTAACGATTCTAATTTAAATACTGCATTATTTTTTTCATTAAATTCTACTTCTAAAATTGAAGGATCTATCGCATATGCTGCACGAGCAATATTAATTCCGTCATGTCTTTTGTTTGGAGCAGCATTTGTAAGATATGGATATCTAATGCCTTTAAAAAACTCTTTTCTTATCATTTCATCATCAAATCCAATATTAGACCAACCAAGAAATACTGCGGGACTCCACTTTTTAAATATTTTTTCAACTTCCGCTAACATTTGATAGTGAGAAAGATTAGTTTGAGTTAATTGCTTTATTGATGTCTTATTAACAATAAGTGCCATGGCCTGAAAGATTTCACCTTCAGGTAAACTGCATCTTAAATTAAATCTGTCTTTCTCTTTAAAATTCTCATCAACTAGAACTCCACCTATTTCAATGATACTTCCAAAGTCTGTGCTTGCACTCGATGATTCTATGTCCCAAATTGCTAAATTCATAATTTTATCCTCAAATTAGCTAATATTTTATGGGTTTTTGGAAAGTTTTTTAAAGACTTAACCATTAGCATATAAACGATTAGCTCAGGTATTAATAACTCTTTTATGGATAGGTTAAGTAAAGTCAAGATATATTATTCAATTCGTAGAACTTTTTAACCCTTCCTAAAAATAAATTTTGATACATTTCTAATTCAGCTCCCTCAATTTTAAATTCTTGGAACAAAATATCTTTAGTGCATAATAATATTATCCCTGCTTTCATCTTTGTTCTATGGACAGTATCGTGTGCTAATGTATAGGCTCCTAATTGTAAAAAATAATCTTGAATGTAGTCTGCTTTTTTTGGTTTATTAGACTGTTTAAAATCTACTATAACATCTTTACCTTCGTATAATGCTATCATGTCAGCTGTTCCAGCATATTGATCTGGATAATATAAAGTTTCTTCCATTCCATATACCTCATTAAGTCTTCCAGTAATCCCTTTTTGAATTATTTCTTTAGCCATGTTTTTATATTGTTCATTACTCTCAAAAAAACTCTCGTTAATTCTTCCTCTTAAATAGTCCTCAATATAAGAGTGCATAGAGGTACCCCTCGATGACGCCTCTGTTTTAATTCTATTTGCTTCCTTAATTCCTACTCTCTCTTTCCAATTTGCAAGAGCTGCCTTCTCTTCTTCAGACTTTGTAGTACTTAGAATAGTGGTAACACTTGGTAGTTTGTTCTCTCCTAATAAATATTTTCTGTATCCATCTTCAATTGTCCTTGAAGACTTGGGATAATTAAATTTATTATTCCACTTCATTAAATTTTTTGTATTAGAATTAATTTAATTTTTTGCTTGTCTTGGAATATCCTCAAATTTCTCAACATTTTCTGTTTCAATAGCTTTTTCAATTTGCTCAGGATCTTTTATATTTTCTAATGTTCTTTTAATAGATCTTGCATCTGTTCCAAATTTATCAACAGCCGTCATTGCCTCTTCTAATTTTTTTCTAAGATTAACAATTCCATCAAAGTGTTTTGTAAATCTAGTACTTATTGTTTTTAAATGATCATATATTTCTGTTGCATGTTTTTGAACTTTTAATGTTTGAAAACCCATGTGTAATGATTGTAGATACCCAGATAAATTATTTGGTCCCATAACAGTTACTTTATATTTTTTCATTAATTCTTGGCTCAATAATTCTTTAGTATTTGGATCTTGATAATTAGCTAACTCTAAAAACAAACTCTCTGTTGGCGCATACACAATTGCAAAATCAGTGGTTTTAGGTGGAAAAATATATTTTTCATTTATACTCTTGGCTTTTTCTTTGAAAGCTTTTGCAAGTTTAGTTCTTGCATCCGCAATAGCTTTTTTATCGTCTTCTTGATGAGCATCTTGAATAGCTTTAAATCTCTCTACAGGAAAATGGCTATCAACTGGAACCAATACACCCTCTTGGAGTTTAATAGCAAATTCAACATTTTCGCTAGTTTCCTCCTTCATTTTAACATTTGAAAGGTATTGTGAAGAAGGTAGTAAATCCTTAATAAGTGAGCCCAGGCTGAACTCAGCTAAAGTTCCATACTTTTTGACTCCAGCTAAAATTTTATTAATGCCTTTCTGACTGTCGTTTAAACTTTCAACTTGGGAATTAAAAGCTGCAACTTTCTCATCAACTTTTGTCAGAGCTGCTGTCATATCTTTCGTAACACCAGTTGAAAGATTGTTAAAAGATGAAGACATTGAACTTAAAGATGTATTTATAGTAGTATTTAAACTATCTTTTAATTTAATTATTTCAGCATTTAGATTTGCTATCTCATTAGCTTTGTTTTCATCCTCTTTTTTTGTATTTGATTTAATATTTAAATAAAGGATAGATAGAGTCCCTATAAATATTAAAGCTAAAATAATTATTAAAATTATATCCATGATTCGTATGTTACACTTACTTAATAATATTTAAAGTTTATTTAAAACACTTTTAAGAGTTCTACCTCTTTATTTTTTCTTGAGGTCATTAAACAAGCTTGGGATTTAAGAATTATTCCGTCTTTTAATATCCTTAATTTATTAGCTTTTAAGGTTGCTCCTGTTGAAGTTATATCAGTTATAATTTCTGATGATCCAGTAAATGGATATATCTCAGTAGCACCAAGACTCTTTACTAGTTTAAATTGTGTTACTCCTCTAGAGAACATAAACTCCGTAGTTAGATTTGGATATTTTGTAGCTATACGCAATCTATTTTTTTTTTTATCTTTAAATTCAAAAGCTATTTCTTCTAGATCAGGCATTGTCTGTACATCTATCCAGTCATCTGGGATTGCAACTACCAATGTAGCCTCTCCGAAATCGTACTTTTTTTTTACAACCACCTTTTTTTGAATATTTATCTCGCTTTCCTTTAATAAATCATATCCAGAAAAACCAATATCTAAAGATCCATCCGCAAGACGTTCTATTATCTCTCTAGCATGCAGATAATTAATAACAAAATTTTTTTTTCCTTTGATAAATCCAAATAAGTCTCTCTCACCTCTTTCAGAGAGAATTTTTAATTTCTTTTTTTTAAAAATATTTAATACTCCAGACCGTAAACGACCTTTGCTTGGAATTCCAATTTTTATGATGTTATTACTCATATTTATATTTTACCAGCTCTTCTTGAAATAAATTATTCATTTTACTTATTAAATTTTCATTAAGTAATTTCCTGTAATCATTGTCTTTTCCTAAATTAAAAAATTTTATTTTTTCGTCAGAACCTTTTTTTGTAATAGCTTCTGCAAAACCTTTTTCGTCCTCTAGTTTTTTTAAATTATTGAAATTGCAATTATGTACACATTTTAAAGCTTTTTCTTTTTTAAATTTTTCATCTGATTTAGAAAGTTTATTAATAAAATTAATGACTTGTTTAAGTGTTTTTAGTGCATCGATTTGTAGATCTTCATATCTTACAGTTAAAACTGGATATAATTTATTTTCTACCCATGATTTCTGATTTAATTTCCAGGAAAAAAGTGCCTGAAAACCTAAAAATCGATCTTTTTCTTTAGAGACAATTCCTCTTTTTTCATCTGTCATAAATTGAAAAGCCTCATCAACAGAAATTTGATAATGATTTGATAATGAAGAGATTACATTTCTTGGATCTCTTATTATATAAATAACACCTAACGTATTTTCTTTATTAGTAAATTGATTACCTTCTATTTTACAAAGTGCATTATGAGTTTTAAAAAATTTCAAACCTTTGGATTTATTGATTTTTTCTTGCTCCTTTATCCAATACTTTGAAGTATCGTGAGGTTGGTTGAATTTATCTAAATACTTTCTGAAATATTTGTTACTTGGAAAAGAATCTATTTTTTCCAAAAGTTCAAAATTAAAATCACCTGTTTCTGAAAAATAGTAATTAGCGATTAATGATCTTAACCAAGTATTTCCACTTTTAGGATATGAAGCTAACCAAATTATCATATTTTTTCTAAGTTAATAGCAGCTCCTACAGCTGGTATATTTTTTTTAAAGCCAAGATCTTTGATTAAAGAGTCGTATCTGCCACCTCTAATATTTAATTTTTCAGACTTTGATTTAATATCAATCTTGAATACCAAACCAGTGTAATATTCGAGATGTCTTCCAAAAGAAGAATTAAATCTAACATTTAATTTATTAATTTTATTTTTAGTTATTGGAAAATAATCATTTTGAACTCTAAGATTAATTTTATTTTTTTTGAAAAATAAATTTAACTTTTTAGATGCTTGATTAATTGGACACTCAATTTTTAAGTACTCTTTTAAAATTTTTACGACATTACTTCCTTTTTTTGTTCTTCTTGGATCTTTAATCTTTGAATCAAATCTCAATAATATTTCTTCTATAGATCTTCCGGCAACTTCTTTTTTTTGGTTTCCATTTATCATTCTAGAATATTTTTTTTTATCTATTTCAACAATTGTTGGATCAATATCAGAGTTGGTCTCCAGTCGTTTAAGTAAATCATTAAAATAATTTTCTCTCCAAAAATGACGTTGTAATCTTAATTTCCATCTTGCCGGACAATCCAATTTATCTAATAAAAGCCTAAAAATTTCTATGTTCCCTATTACTAAATTTCCACTATTATATTTAATTTTTGATAATGCTTTTAGTGAAGTTTCAATTATTTTTTTATCGTCTTTTTTTTCAGTAAAAGATCCCAATATTTCAAAACCAATTTGATTTCTGATAACAGAATCTTTTTTATTTAATCCTTTTCTAAATGCTTGACCACTATAGAAAATTTTTTCACTAGTTTTCTTATTATGATTTAAATATCTAACGCAAGATGCAATTGTTAAATCAGGTCTTAAACAAAGTTCATTTCCTAATTGATCATTGAAAGAGAATATAAATCTTTTGAAATTTTCTCCTGACCTTTCCAATATTAAATTCGTGTCAATTACTGTATCAAGATCAATATATTTATATCCATTTGACTTAATAATTTTTAAAATATTCTCAGATAAGTTTTTTGATTTCATCAATCAGGTTCTCCTTGTCAAATGTAATTTGAGTATTTTCAGATTTTTTCCACTCTTCTCTTGATAAATTTTTTGATGTTTCGTCTAAGTTTGAGTTTAATTTTTTTATAGTAATTTTATTATCATTAAATTCATCTTCCCCACAAAGAATTACAGCTGGTGCACTCCTTTTATCAGCATATTTTAATTGAGATTTCAAACCTAAATCTCCTAAATAAATTTCGGATCTTATATTTTGATTTCTAAGTTGTGATAACAATTCATAATAATTAGAGAGATATTTTTTATCTAAAACACATATTATTATTGGTGAATAATTTTTAACTTCGATTTTATTTAACTGAACTAATGCGTATAGCAAACGATCAAGGCCTATGGAAACACCTGTTGCAGATAAGTCTACTTTTTTAAATCTTGAAACCAAAGAATTATATCTTCCACCTCCTCCAACTGAGCCAAACTCCACTTCTTGGTTTTTTTGATTTTTAACTTTAAATGTTAAATTTGCCTCAAATATTGGGCCATCATAATATTCAAGTCCTCTGATAACTTCAGGAGAAAAAATTATTTGATCAAAATTAGATGAATAACTTATTCCATCTAATACTTTATTTAATTCATCAATACCATCTTCAACTAATTTGTTTGGTATGGCTGACTTAATTTCATCTAAAGATTTCATATTTATAAAACTAACTATTTCATCAGCTTGATTATCAGAGAGGTTTGCTCCAATAGTTTTATCACCAGATTTGTCTTCACGCCCTGTTGTAAGCAATTGTTTAACTCCATCTGTTCCAACTCTATCAAGCTTATCTATAGCTCTCAAAACAGTAAGTTGTTGTTTGCTTTCTGAAATTTTTAAATTTTCAATAAGTCCTTGGATTAATTTTCTATTACTCAATTTGATTTGATATTGATTTTTTTCTAAGCCACAGAAATATAATGTGTCAGCTAAAAGATTGCACATCTCAGCATCTGCTAAAGGATTACTAGATCCAACAATATCACAATCAGCTTGTGTAAACTCTCTAAATCTACCAGGACCAGGTTTCTCGTTTCGCCATACATTACCAATCTGATATCTTTTAAAAGGATTTGAGATATTTAAATAATTTTGAGATACGTATCTTGCTAATGGCGCAGTTAAATCATAACGTAATGATATCCAACTGTTATTTTCCTCTTGAAAACCAAATACACCAGAGCTTGGCCTATCTTCATCTGGTAAAAATTTTCCTATATTTTCTGATATTTCAAAACTTGGGGTTTCTAGTTTTGAAAAACCAAATTTTAAAAAATTTTCCTCAATCTTAGCAATTAAATTTTCTTTTAACGCTAATTCTTTACCATATCTATCAACAAAACCCGAAGGGGTATTTGCTGATAATTTTTTTTCTTTATTCATTTTTTGGTACACGGGGACAGATTCGAACTGTCGACCTTCGGTTCCACAAACCGCTGCTCTAACCAACTGAGCTACCCGTGCTCCTTCTACTGTTTTATACTAAATGTGGATAAAATTAAATTTATAAATAATTAAATAGCTAGCTTGCAGCCAGCATGAGAATGATGTCTGTGAGTTTCTCTGTTACTAATAACTACTTTATTCATTGCTGTGTAATTAGCATTTTTTTTTTTAAATGCAAGTAAGAAAATACTTTGCACAGGAATAGCTATGTTATTTAACATATCCTATTCCTATACAAATATTTTTGATGAATTAAATTTTATTAACCTAATTTTTTCAAATTTACAGCGCTTGGACCTTTTTCGCCATCTTGAATTTCGAATTCTATAGCATCGTTTTCATTCAAAAATCTAAGTCCAGCTTCTCTAACTGCACTAGCATGAACGAAACAATCTTTTTCTCCGTCTTCTCTTTCAATAAAACCGTAGCCCTTTTTACCGTTGAACCACTTTACTTTGCCTTTTAATGTACTCATACTTTAGTTACTCTTTCTTTGTTATTATATAATTAGCTATAAATAGCTGTTGGATAGGTATTAGATTTTAATTTTGAATGCAAGCATAATGATGGATATTAATACCACATGGAGTGGTGGCTTCGGCGGGACTCGAACCAGCGACACAAGCCTTTTCAGGGCTCTGCTCTACCAACTGAGCTACGAAGCCATATTAAGATCTAAAAATTATACGACCCTTTGATAAATCATATGGAGATACTTCCAATTTTACTCTATCACCTTGTAAAACACGAATACGATTTTTTCTGAGTTTTCCTGCTGTGTGGGCTGTAACGTTATGTCCATTATCTAGTTTAACTCTAAACATAGCATTAGGAAGAAGATCTGTTACTACACCCTCAAACTCCAACGTATCCTGTTTACTCAAATTATTATCTCCTAATTCTTGATTTAATACTTTGAGCATGATTATCTAGTTCTTCATACTCAGCGAGATGTGTAGCGGATTCTCCTAATTTCTCAATACCTTTTTTTGTAAGTGTTATATGGCTAATTTTTTTATAAAATTCACTAAGATTTAGTCCAGATGAAAATTTTGCAGATCCTAAAGTTGGCAATACATGGTTTGAACCGACATTATAATCTGAGACGGCCATTGGAGAATACTTTCCAATCATAATACTTCCTGCATTATGAATTTGATTTAAATACTTTTTATAATTAGATACATTAATTTCTAAGTGCTCTGGAGCTACTTCATTAATTGCTTCTATTATTTGCTTATCACTTTGAGCTAACACAATTAATCCATTATTTTTTAAACTTTTTAAAACAACTCTTTTTCTTTGAACTTTTTTGATACTTTCTTTTATTTCTATATTAAATTTATTTGATAATTTTTTATCTTTTGTAATTAAAATACACTGAGAATTTACGTCATGTTCTGCTTGTCCAATTATAGATGTTATAACTTGATTTAAATCAGTTTTACCATCTGCTAAAACACAAATTTCACTAGGCCCAGCAACCATTCCTTCTGTCCCAACATCTCCAAATACTTCACGTTTGCTTCTTGCAACATAAATATTTCCAGGCCCAACAATTTTATTCACTTTTTGAATATATGCTAAACTTGCTATAGCTTGGGCACCACCCATTGAGTAAATTTCCTTAATTCCAACTTTTTTAGCTGCATAAAGAACAGCAGGATTTAGTTTTCCGTTAAGTTTTGGATTGGCCAGAACAATTCTTTTCACACCAGAAATTTTTGCAGGAACAGCATTCATTAACAATGTGGATGGTAAATTAGCTGGTACATAAATACCTACAGACTGTAGTGGAACATGCTTATATTCAAGTTTATTTTTAAATTTATCTACATACTTAATGTTTTTTGGTTTTTGTAGTGAATGAAACTTAAAAATTCTATTATAGGCTAAATCGATACTTTTTTTAATCTTAGGTTCTAATGTATTAATTGCTTTGTTTACTTTATCTTTTGAAGGAACTATCTCTATATTTTTACTAAATTTTTTCTCATACTTTAAAAGTGCTTTTCTTCCATTAATTTTGATGTCTTTTAAAATTTTTGGAACTATCGAAGTGTCTACTGCTTTTCCAGATCTCCTTTTATCCAAAAAAGATGTTAACTCTCTTTTATAATTTTTTTTCTTACAATTAATTACTTTTATCATTTTCAATTTTTTGGTCTTCTAACGTTACATCAATAACTTCTGTGGAAAGTGTTATAATTCCATTTTTTGAAAATAACAGAACTATTTCAAAATTTTCTTTTTTTTTAAAAATATCAATTGCGAATAATTCTAAAGTTAAATCAGTATTGGATTGTTTAATATTTTTAGACTTGGAACTTTCAATAAATTCAAATTTTATAACACTATTAATAGGTTTGCTACTATCTGTTTCTTTATCTATTCTTAAAACAGAAAGTAAAAAAATTTTTGTAGATGGCAAATATTTTATATCAGAAATTTTGACTTTAGACTCTGCACATATAGCTGATATAATTTGTAAGTCGTCTGGAGATTGAGCGATTACTTTCTTTAAAAAATTATTCACTAAGATATTCTTTTTATTTTTACTCCAATCTTTTTTAGCTTATTTTCAATTTTTTCATAACCTCGATCTAAATGATATACTCTATTTATAATAGATGTTCCTCTTGAAACAAAAGCTGCTAAAACTAAAGCTACTGATGCCCTTAAATCACTAGACATTAACTCAGCTCCCTCTAGATTATTAGTTCCCTCAATAATTGCCTTGTTACCTTTAATATTTATTTTTGCACCTAATCTTTTTAATTCTGGAACATGCATAAATCTGTTTTCAAATATATTTTCTTCAATTGTGCTTTTCCCATTTGCTCTAGTTAACAATACCATAATTTGAGCTTGCAAATCAGTGGGGAAATTTGGATATTCTCCAGTTTTTAAAAAATTTAGACTTTTAATTTTTTTTGGTCCCTTAATTTGAATTGTATTTTTTGTGGTTTTTATCTTTGCACCAATTTTCTTAAGTAAATTTATCTCTGTATTGATAATTTTTGGCTCAAAGTTTTTAATTTTTAAATTTCCACCATTCAAACATGCGGCAACACAAAAAGTACCTGCTTCAATTCTATCATTCATAATTGAGTAAGTTATACTTTTTAATGTTTTAACACCTTCTATTTTTAAAGTTCTTTTACCAATCCATTTTATCTTGGCACCAGCTGTTTTAAGAAAATTTGTCAGATCCTTGATCTCAGGCTCTATTGCACAATTTTTTATTGTTGTTATTCCTTTTGCAAGACAAGCAGCAAGAATTAAATTTTCGGTAGCTCCAACAGATATTTTTGAAAATCTTATTTCTGAACCAACTAATCCTTTTTGAACATTTGCATTAACATATCCTTTTTCAATTTGTATTTTAACACCTAGCTTTGATATAGCTTTTAAATGTATATCTATAGGTCTTACTCCTATACTGCAACCACCTGGGCTACTTACTTTTGCTTTTTTATTTTTTGCCAATAAAGGACCAAGAACTAGAATTCCTGCTCTCATAGTTTTAACTAGAGAATAAGGTGCAAAAAAATTATTTTTATTCCCTTTTGAGATTATCGCAATTTTTTTATTATTTTTTAGGCTAATTTTTCTTCCTAGTGATTTTAGCAGGTTAAGCATTGTATCTATATCTTTAACTCGTGGAAGATTTTTAATTGTTACATTTTTATCAAAGAGTAAAGTTGCAGCGAGTATTGGTAGAGCAGCATTTTTACTTCCAGAAATTGATACCTCTCCTCCGATCTTAGAGGGACCATTAATTTTAAATTTATCCATTTTAAATTTTGGGAAGCGTTACCCCTTTTTGGCCCATATATTTTCCATTTCTGTCGGCATATGAAACATCTGGCTTTTCATTCCCTTTTAAAAAAATAAATTGAGCTACACCCTCATTTGCATATATTTTGGCTGGTAATGGTGTTGTGTTAGAAAATTCAAGAGTCACATGACCTTCCCATCCTGGCTCCAAAGGTGTTACGTTAACAATTATTCCACATCTGGCGTAAGTGGACTTACCTAAACAAATAACTAAGACATCACTAGGAATTTTAAAATATTCGACTGTTCTTGCTAAAACAAAAGAATTTGGTGGAATAATACATTCATCGGATTCTTTTGTTACAAAATTTGTTGGTTTAAAATTTTTTGGATCTACAATTTCAGAATTAACATTGGTAAATATTTTAAACTCATTAGATACTCTTGCATCGTACCCGTATGAAGAAACACCAAATGAAATTTTTCCTTCCCTTATTTGTTTATCTTCGAAAGGTGAAATCATTGCATGATCTTTTGCCATTTTGATTATCCACTTATCTGATTGCACTGACATTTATTTATTTTTTTTATTTTTTCTTTGAAAAATTTTTCTTTTTTTTAAGTTTTTACGCAAAGCTTCTTCGAGTTTAGCTTTTTTATCCTTCTTCCTGTCCATCTTGATTACTTTTTGTCTGGATTTGTAAGATGATCCAAAGTTATTATTTGATCGATTGGTATTGTTTTATCTTCTGGAGTTTTGGGGTCACCTTGTTTAGCTATTTTCTTTGCTCTTTTCTCAGCAAGCTTTTTTTCTCTTTTAGCCTGCTTCTCCATAGCTTTAGCACCTCTTGTAGATTTATAATCGTAGTGAATTCCCATATCATTTACCTAATTTAGATATACCCGATTTTTGTAAAAAATTAAGGCATTTATTTGAAAAAAACAATTTTATACACTAATTATAATTAAAAAATGCCCTCATAGTTAAATGGAATAACACATCCATGGTAAGGATGAGTTTCCAGTTCAATTCTGGGTGAGGGCACCAGCTATTTGTAGAATTTTTTTCTGATTATAAATCCAATTAAAACCAGAATTATCATACCAATTACTGGCACATAAATATCTGGAGTTAAAATTATGTCAAATATACTAGGAAGTTCTTGATTATGTTCAATTACTTTATTTAGCCCTGCGCCAAGTGATGCTCCAACGAATAACTGAGGTGTCATTCCAATAACAGATCCAAAAAAGAAGTTTCTAATCTTAACATTAAATAGTGTTGGCAAAATGTTTGATATAAAAAAAGGTATACCACCAACAAACCTATATATAAGAAAAAAAGTAAATTCATTTTTTTTAAATTTTTCAGTAAGGTTAGAAAACTTTGATGAAAATTTTTTTTCAATTAGATCTTTAAAAAAATAATTTGCACAAATATACAAAAGTGTTGCACCAATAGATAAACCAAATACTATAAGAATTGTACCTATCCATTTCCCAAATACAAATCCTCCAACTAAAAAAACTGGCGAACCAAATCCTAAAAGCATAACCCAAATAATCACTCCAATAAAAAATAATATGCTTGAGATTAAAAGATTAGAATTTTTGATATCATTTAGTTTATCTCTATTATTTTTTATAAGTTCAAAACTTGAAAAGTCATCAAATGAGAAATAGCTAAAAAAAAGCAACAAAAAGCCAGTAACTATGGAAAGATATATAATACCCAGAATAATTTTTAATTTATTTTCATTTTCCATTTTGTTCTAATTTATTAAAAATCGCTGTACTTATATACATTAATTTGTATAACTACCGAAAATTTACAAAAATATAGCCTTAATATGAAACGAACCTATTCCCCAAGTAACCTTAAAAGAGCTCGCGCGACAGGTTTCAGAGCAAAAATGAAAACAAGAGGAGGGAGAGCTCTCTTGAAGAGAAGAAGAAATAAGGGTAGAAAAAAACTCACTCCCGTGTAATGAAAAGTAGTTTAGTTAGTCTAAAAAAAAATGAAGATTTTAAGTCTCTGCTTTCAGGAAAAAAAGTTTCAAACAAATACTCTACAATTTTTTTTAAAAGACTTTCTAATAAAGATACAAAAAAACTTAATTTAAGTATAGTCACAAAAAAGAAAATAGGTAATGCAGTTATCAGAAATAAAATAAAAAGAAGACTGAGAAATATTATGAATGATATCTATAAACAAATTAAAATAAATTTGAATTTTTCATATTTGATTATTGCAAGACAAAATGTATCTAAAGAAAAATACCAGGATATAAAAACTCAAATTTTTAAAGATTTTGAAAGAATAAGATGATTAAAATTATAAATTATCCATTTATTTTTTTGATTAGAGTTTACAAATTTTTATTAAGCCCATTATTCTACAACTCTTGCAAATTCGAACCATCGTGTAGCTCTTATTGCTTAGAGTGTTTTGAAAAATATAATATCTTCAAAGCTACTTATAAATCAACTTTAAGAATATTAAGATGTAACCCATGGTTTGGTTTAGGCGGACATGATCCAGTAGAAAAAATTAAAGGAGAAAATTAGTTGGATTCCCGGAATGTGATCGCTGCAATCAGCTTAAGTGCTGCCGTAATAATTCTGTATGGATTATTTTTTGCTCCACCAAGTCCTGATCCAAAGCAGGTAACTAATAATGATCAGAATAAGAACAATCTTCAACTAAACGAAGCACCAAAAATAGAGCAAAATATTGAGAATAATAAAATTTCTAGATCAGAGGCAATTAACAAAGTTGAAAGAATATTTTTTGAAAATGAAAATATTAAAGGTTCTATTTCTCTAGAGGGATCATTGATCGATGATCTGATTTTTAAGAAATATACTGAAACTTTAGACTCTGATGAAAATGTAGTTTTGCTTAATCCTAAAGAGTCTGAAAATGGTTATTATATTGAGACAGGTTGGGCTATAAATAATAAAGATATTGAAGTTCCTAATTCAAATACAAAATGGGAAGTTGTCGGCAACAAATTATTAACACCGAATAATCCAATTAAATTAGTGTGGAATAATGAACAGAATATAAGTTTTGAAAAGGAAATAAGTATAGATGATAAGTTTTTATTTACTGTTAATCAAAAAATTACAAATAATACTCAAAGTACTTATAACTTTTATCCATATGGACAAATTATTAGAAACCTAGCTCCTGATGTAACTGATTTTTATATATTACATGAAGGCTTGTTAGGTGTTTTTGATGATAATCTTGTTGAAGAAGATTACGATGACATTAAAGACAAGAAGTACTCTGTAAATGCTAATAAAGGATGGATGGGTATTACAGATAAATATTGGATAACAAGTTTAATACCAGAAAGTAATAAAAGTTTTAGATCAGATTTCGATTATAAAAATAAATTTAAAGCTAACTTCATAGAGACTGCTGCAACAGAAGTTAGAGCTAATGAAAGTAAAACTAATCAGGTAAAAGTGATTATTGCAGCAAAAGAAGTGGATGTTGTTGATGGTTACGCAGAGAAACTAAATATTAATAAATTTGATTTAGCGATTGATTGGGGTTTCTTATATTTTTTAACAAAACCCATATTTTTAATATCCGATTATTTTTTTAAATTAACTGGCAACTATGGAATTGCAATAATACTAATTACTGCTTGTATAAGAATACTATTTTTTCCTCTCGCTAACTACTCATTTAGATCAATGGCAAAAATGAAAGTTCTTCAACCCGAAATGGTAAGGCTCAAAGAACTTCATAAGGAAGATAAAATGAAGTTACAGCAAGAAATGATGGCTCTTTACAAAAGAGAGAAGGTTAATCCAGTAAGTGGGTGTTTGCCTATTTTAATTCAAATACCATTCTTTTTTGCAATTTATAAAATGTTGTTTGTTACAATTGAAATGAGACACCAACCTTTTTTTGGTTGGATACATGATCTAAGTGAAAGAGATCCAACGAGTTTATTTAATCTATTTGGTTTGTTGCCTTATGATGTTCCGTCGTTTTTAATTATCGGCGCTTGGCCAGTAGCAATGGGTGTAACAATGTGGATGCAACAAAAACTTAATCCAACACCACCAGATCCAATTCAGCAAAAAATTTTCATGTTTTTTCCTGTATTCTTAACAGTGATACTTGCACCATTTCCATCTGGATTAGTTATATATTGGACAATTAATAACGTGCTTACAATGGCACAACAGTATGTAATTATGAAGAGAACTTCAGTTAAAACAGTTTAATTGATGGAATTAGATAAGATTATTCCAAAAGATGGACCGAGTATTAATGAAGTTGAAAAATATATAAATAAATATCAGTCTGAGGTTGTAGTAATTAAATGTGGTGGATCTGTTTTATTAGACAAAAAACTATTTAATCAGTTCATAGATGATATTTCAGTAATAAACAAAATCGGTTTATCAGCAATAGTAGTTCATGGTGGAGGTAAAAATATTAAAAAAAAATTAGATGAAAATAATATTGAAACAAGATTTATCAAAGGACTTAGAGTTTCAGACGAAAAAACAATAAGATATATAGAAGAGGCTTTACTAGAGCTTAATTTAGAGATTTTACATGAATTAAAATCTAAGAACACTAATGTCTGTTCAATATCACCAAAAGAAAATAATGTAATTAATATTGTTCCTGAGAGTAAAGAGTTGGGATATGTCGGGACACCAAAAAAAATTAACAAAGAGAGAATATTAAATTTTATTAATGACAAACAAATTCCAATCGTAGTCCCTTTGGGATTGGGAGATGATGGTAGAATTTATAATATTAATGCAGATGTTGCCGCAGGTTCAATTGCAAAAGAGATCGACGCTAGACGACTTCTTTTGATGACAGATGTTGAAGGGGTTCTTGATGAAAATCAAAAACTTATATCTGAGATTAATCTTAATAGAGCCAATGAAATGTTAAAAAATAATATTATTTCTGGAGGTATGATACCAAAAATAAACACTTGTCTGGATGCAATATCTAATGGAGTTAAAGGTGTGGTTATTGTTGATGGAAGAAAACCACATTCAATACTATTTGAGTTATTTTCTGACAAGGGTGCGGGAACGTTGATAAGAAAATGAATAATTTAAAAAATATAAAAAATATTTTATTCGACTGTGATGGTGTTTTATATAGTGATTTAGAGGCAGTTTTTGGACAAGTTAGTAAAAGGATGACAAAATATATCTCAAATAAACTCAACCTAGATCTTATAAAAGCTAAAGAATTACAAAGAAATTATTTTCACAAATACAACACAAGTTTAAATGGATTGATGATACATCATGATATACCGCCGGAAGAATTCTTGGAGTATGTTCATGATATTGATCTTTCATTTATGGAAAAAGATCTTGTTTTAAGGAATGAGCTTGAAAACATAAATTTAAATAAATTCGTATTCACAAACGGAAGTAGAGCGCACGTAAAAAATATAGTGAAAACTCTTGGTATTGAAGACCAGTTTAAAGATATATTTGACATCGTAGACGCAAAATATCACCCAAAGCCTGAAGCCAGGGCCTTTGATCTTATGGTTGATAAATTTAAGATTAATCCAAAAGAAACTCTTTATATCGAGGATATAGCTAAAAATTTATCAATAGGTAAAGAGCGGGGGACTATAACAGCTTGGCTTATCAATAATGAATACTGGGGGAAAAAAGAGTCTGACAAAGATTACATAGATTATAAAATTGAAAATCTCTCTTTATTTTTAAAAGAAATAAGGTTATTAAAAAGTTCTTAAATTTATGAGTATAGAAAATATAATCAATGATGCTTGGAAAAATAGAGACCAAGTAAGTCCTAACTCGGATGAGAGTTTAAAAAATACTGTTAATCAAATTATTGATGACTTGGATAGTGGTAAAGTCAGAGTAGCTGAAAAAATCAATGGTGAGTGGGTAACTCATCAACACATAAAAAAAGCAATTATGTTAAGTTTTAGAATGTATCCAATGGAAAATTTAAATGGCCCCTACAGTAGTTGGTATGACAAAGCACATCTATTAAAAGGTAAAACGGCAGGTTGGTCTAAAGAGGACCATGAAAAAGCTGGTTTCAGAATGGTTCCTAATTCTCCAGTGAGAAAAGGGTCTTTTGTAGGCAAAAATGCTGTTTTAATGCCATGCTATGTGAATATAGGAGCATACATTGACGAGGGAACAATGATAGATACTTTTGCAAGAGCTGGTAGCTGTTCTCAAATCGGAAAAAATTGTCATATCTCTGCAGGTAGCGGAGTTGGAGGAGTTTTAGAGCCTGCACAGGCATTACCAACAATCATTGAGGACAATGTTTTTTTAGGAGCAATGTCTGAGGTTGTAGAGGGAGTGATAGTTGGTGAAGGTTCTGTTTTAAGTATGGGGATGTATATTGGACAATCAACAAAAATTGTTAACAGGAAAACAGGCGAAATAAGCTACGGTAAAATTCCACCATATTCTGTTGTTGTTCCAGGTTCTCTACCAGATAAAAATAATTCAAGCGCTCCATCATTATATTGTGCGGTAATAATCAAACAAGTAGACGAAAAAACAAGATCAAAGACTTCAATAAATGATCTTTTAAGAGAATAGATTAATGAAAACTTATAATGAACTGACGTTAGCTCAAGAGCTAATAAAATTTCAAACAATTAAAACAGAGGATAAAGGTATTATGAAGTTCCTTTCAAGGAAACTCTCATCAATAGGTTTTAAATGTCATATAATAAAATCAAAAGGCACAGGTGCTAAACCTGCATTAAATTTATATGCAAAATTTGGTAAATCAAAACCTAACATTAATTATTTGGGTCATACAGATGTGGTTGCTAACCTCAATAATTGGGAGTTTCCGCCATTTAAAGCAGTAGTAAAAAAAGGATATTTATATGGAAGAGGATCCCAGGACATGAAAGGTAGTGTGGCATGTTGGATAAGTGCTGTAAGTAATTTTATTAAAAATAAAAAATTTAAAGGTTCTATATCAATAATAATTACAGCTGATGAAGAAACTACAGGTCATGGTTGTCCAGCCGTTATGAAATATTTAAAGAAAAAAAAAGAAAAAATTGATTTTTCGGTAGTAGGCGAACCGTCATCAAATAAATCAGTTGGAGATGAAATCAGGATTGGAAGAAGAGGTTCTATGAATGGAACAGTAACAGTATATGGAAAAAGTGGGCACTCTGCATTTTATGGGACATATATAAATCCATGTACTGCTCTCGCTAAAATAATATCTAAACTGAAAAGTGTTCAGCTAGACAAAGGAACAAAGTATATGCCGCCATCAAATTTAGAATTTACAAAAATGAATGTGGATAATATATCTGAAAATGTAGTTCCACAATCTGCAAGTGCTAAATTTAATGTTAGATTTAATTCAACTTATAAATCAACATCTTTGAAACAAAAACTTAGTAAAATTATTAATGCAGTTGCAAAAAAAGAAAATTGCAAAACTAAAATAAATTATAAAGTAAGTGGAGAAGCATTTTACACAGAGCCAAATAAAGAAATTTATATGGTAAAAAAAGTTGTAAAAAAAATTACAGGTAAAAATGCAAAATTAAATTGTAGAGGTGGCACAAGTGACAGCAGATTTTTAGGTTCGATACCGCGTCTTGAGCTGGGGTTAAGAAATAATACTATTCATATGGTCAACGAGAGAACATCGATCTCAGATTTAAAAAAGTTAACTAAGATTTATAAGAACATTTTACATAATTATTTCACTTGAAAACCGCAATTATAGCATCTGAATCTTCAGAAAAACATATAACAGGCGATGGTCATCCAGAGCAACCGAAGAGAGTGGTTTCAATAATTGATACTTTAAAAAAAAATAAAGAACTGCTTTGGGATAAGCCAGATATTGTTCCTAATGATATTCTTAATATGACACATTCTAAAGATTATATTAATAATTTAAATAATTCATTTCCCAAAAGTGGCTTAAATTTTTTAGATGGTGATACAGTTGTATCGCCTGGAAGTAAGGATGCAGTATTTCAAGCTGCAGGATCAGCCATAAGTGCAATAGATGGAATTGAGAATAAAAAGTATAAAAATGCTTTTTGTGTTGTACGACCACCAGGACACCATGCTGAAAAAAATAAATCAATGGGCTTTTGCTGTATTTCTAATGCAGGTGTTGCAGTTAATTATTTAATAAAAAAATATAATTATAAAAGAATTGCATGTGTAGATTTTGATGTTCATTGGGGAAATGGAAATTATGATGTAATGTATGACAACAAAAATTCACTTTATATATCAACACATCAATATCCATTTTATCCAGGTGGTGGCTCAGAAAAAGATAAGGGAAAGTATAATAATTCTCTTAATATACCTCTTCCTGCTGGCACAAATTCTGAGGAGTATTTTAATGCTTATGATAGAGTTTTAGATAGGTTAATTGAATATAAGCCTGATTACCTAATCTTTTCTGCTGGCTTTGATGCTCACAAGAACGATCCATTAGCTCAATTTGAACTTTCATCCAAAGATTTTTATGAAGTAACAAGAAGAACACTAAAAGCCACTAATAAATTTACTAATGGTAAAGTGGTATCTTTATTAGAAGGTGGATACGACCTAAAAGCACTTGCTGAAAGCGCCAATTATCATGTAAATGCATTAATCGAGTCGGAAAATACATAATCATGAAACTATATAAACAAAAATCCTCAAATATTGATAACAGGGGACTGTTTGCATCTAAAAATATAAAAAAAGGAACTAAGATTATTTACTACATAGGTAAAATAATTACAAAAAAACAAACCGAAAATAATCCAAAATTTGATAACGATAAAGCAATTTATCTTTTTAACTTAAATAATAGGTATGATTTAGACGGTGATTTTGCTTACAATACTGCAAGACTTATTAATCACTCTTGTAATCCAAACTGTGAAGTTGAAGGTAAAGGTTTAAAATTATGGATTAGTTCTATCAAAGATATAAAAAAAAATGAGGAACTAACTTATGATTATGGATTTAGTTTTGATGAAAATTATAAGGATTTCCCTTGTAAGTGTGGCTCCAAAAATTGTTGTGGCTACATAGTTAGAGAGGGATCAAGATGGAGAATAAAAAAGAAAAAAAGGAAATCTAATAAATAATTTTCTCAAGATATAAACCATGTGCAGGGGCAATAGGAGCACAATTTTTTCTAGATTTTGATTTAAATATCTTGGTAAATTTTTTTAAATTCCATTTATTTTCACCAAGGTATTTGAGTGAACCAACCATGGATCTAACTTGACTCTTAAGAAATGATTTTGACACAAATTGAATTTTTATAACATTTTTAATTTTGGTTATTTTTACTTTTTTCATGGTTCTTACCGGACTTTTTGCAGCACAATTAGATGCTCTAAAAGTAGAAAAATCATGAGTTCCAATTAATTTTTTTGCTCCCTTTTTCATCAATTCAACATCAATTTTTTTTTTTATATGCCACTCTCTGTTAAAATTGATAACTGAAGGAGAAGCATCATTTCTAATTAAGTACGTATACCGTCTTTCTTTTGCAGAATATCTTGAATGAAAAAGTTTATTTTTTTTCTTTATTTTTAGAATGGATATTTTTTTTTTATTTAAAAAGAAGTTTAGTGAATTCAATAATTTATCTTTTTGAATAATTTTGTTTGTAGTATCAAAGTGAGCTGATTGCTCTTTAGCATGAACTCCTGTGTCTGTTCGTCCAGACCCATAAATTTTTATTTTTTCTTTTAATAGTTTAGACAAGACAATCTCAATATTTTCCTGGATTGATTTACCTTTTTTTTGAATTTGCCAACCATTGTATAAAGTGCCTTCGTATTCTATTAGAATCTGATATCTAATCACTTGTAATTATTGTTCCTTTTCTAACCTTATTCCCTAATAAAAATTCCTTAATTAATTGAGAATTCTTGCCTTCTTTTTGTATCTCAATAATATTTATTGAATTTTCACCACATGCTATTGTCATTTGTTCGTCTATTACTTCACCGATTTTTGCTGACTGCTTGTTTATTTTTGCTTTTAATATTTTATATCTTTTGTTGTTAAGCTCGAACCATGCACCAGGTTTTGGATATAATCCATTAATTTGAGCAATTATTTTACGAGCACTATTATTCCAATCTATCTTTCCCTCTATTTTTTGAATTTTCTTTGCGTATGTAGCTTTTGAATGATCTTGCTCTTTAAATATTGCTTCTTCATCTAAAACTTTTTGCACATTTTCTAAAATTTTTTCTGTACTCAAATAAGATAATTTTTCTGATAAAATTTCTGCGTTATCTTGATCAAGAATATCTATTGAATATTTATTACATACTGGTCCAGAATCTAATTTTTCATCAATTTTCATAAATGATATACCAGTTTTTTTTTCATTGTTTAAAATCGATCTTTGGATTGGTGCCGCCCCTCTCCATTTTGGTAATAATGAAGCATGAATATTCAAAAAACCTTTTTTACTCAAATCAAGAATTTTTTTTGAAATTAATTGTCCGTATGCAACAACAATTACAAGATCTAAATTTAATTCTTTAAGATATTCAAATTCTTCATCAATTTTTTTTGGGGTTTTAACTTCTAGATTAAGTTCCTCTGCACATATATGAATTGATGACTTCGTAAACTTTTGACCTCTATTTGATTTACTTGGAGGCTGAGTAAATACACATTTAATTTTATATTTTTGATTAATTTTTTTTAGGATAGGCACAGCAAATTGCGGTGTGCCCATGAATACAATATTTGACATTTAAACAACAACTCTATTAGAAGTTTTTTGTTTAGACAATTTTTTTATTATTAAATCTTTTTTGATTTTAGATAAATAATCAATTATTAATTTTCCATCTAAGTGATTTATTTCATGTTGTAAACATGTTGAGAGTAATCCATCGCATTCCATCTCTTTCTTGTCACCATTTTCATCTATATAAGATACGGTACAAATTTCTGGTCTCTCTATCTCAATAAAGGTATTGGGTATTGATAAACAACCTTCCTCATATGTTGACATTTTTTCACTTAAAGTTTTTATTTGTGGATTAATAAAGCATAAAGGCTTTTTTTCATTTTCATTTTTTGAGACATCTAAAACAACTACTCTTTTAAGGATACCAACTTGAACAGCTGCTAAACCTATACCATTGTGATGGTACATAGTTTCAAATAAATCTTTTATGAGTTTTTTTTCATTAATATCAACTTTATTTAATGGCTCAGACTTTTTTCTAAGAATATCATCAGGTACTGTGATTAGTTCTTTTACTGACATAGTTTATTTATTATTTAGACTTTTAAAGGCAAGACTTCTATTAGAATTTCGTTCCTTAAATCTACATTTTTTAGCTCATTCATAGTTGAAACTAATAAATTCACAGTGTTTATATCTAGATCTTCAAGGTTACTTTCACCAACAATATCTACTATTTTAATTAATAATAAACCTAACTCTCCATTCGATAGCATTTGTTTTATATCAGAGGAAAATTGGTAGTTGTATTCATAAAGGTTTGCGTATTTTTTATCAATTTTTACTCCATCTGATTTAAGCGATTCAATAAGAATCATATCTTTTGTTGAAAAAACATATTTTTTGTTTCTTTTAATTTTTTTTAAAATATCGTTTGTTTCCTTTTCAGCTTTAGGCAAACTAGTTTTATTTAAAAAGTAATTTAATAATTTTGACTGATGTATTTTTTTATTATTAAATTTTATCTTTCTCTCTTTTTTTAACTTGTTGTCGGTATGATTTTCATAAAAGGTAGTAAAATTTGAGGGAACATCATCTTTTTTTATTTTTTTTAATATTACTTTGATTTCATTATCAAACGCATTATCTAATTTTTTTTTTTGGAAAGATTTATATAGTTCAGACGTCATACTTAATCTTTGCTCAACATCAACAGATAAAAGTAATCTTTGATATAATAAAGCTCTACCCTCATAATCTGGAAGTAGCTTATAAGCATCTTTGGCATTTAATAGTTGTGTTATGTTAAATTGAAATTTTTTATATGTATCTAGTAGTTCTCTCTCATCAAATACATTTTCGTGAGTTGCTCTTTCTAATAATCTTAAATCTTCTGGATTTTCAATATCAAAGGAATTTGCATTTTTAAGAATATTTGATGACGACAAATAACTCCATATAAATCTAGGTGAGTCCATTTTTGGCTCATAATTAAATTCGTTATTTGTTTTATGAGATAAGTGAAAATATAAAATATTTTCGTCCGAAATTATTTCATCTTTGCTTGCGTAACCCATTAATATATTAAATTTATTTTCAAAAAAAATGTCAATCTCATCCAACTCTTTTGATAAATCAAAAAGTAGTTGAGCTTGTTCTTTTTTATCTTCTAGAATTAAACAATAAATTTTAAAATTATTTAAATACTTATCAGTAATAGCACCACTAATATTAAATATCTCACATGCTTTTTTTACCTCAGAGTTTGAAAGAAAATATTCTGAGTAAAATTTAATCAATTTATTTTTATTAGAAACTTCAGAATTATTGATTAAAAATTCTTTAATTAATTCAAAATCTTTTTTATTTATTAAATGATTAAATTTAAACTCTAAAAATTCCTCTTCAGTAATATTATTTGTAGGAATATATGAGTTTGTTAGTAAAGCTATATCTAATATTTTTTTTGAAAATTCAGATAAGTTTCTATTTAAATTTTTATTTAATATGCTTTTAATTAACTCACCATCACTATTCGACCACATATCAATTTTTAAGCCATTCTGTGCAGGGTCATATAATCCTGCTAATTTAATAGTGGATGACTCAATTTCTTTATTTATCACTATCTCGGAACTAGATTGAACTGATAATGTTGTATTAGTATTTAGATTATTACTTGCATTTATATTTGAAGTAGAATTTTCTTTATTAATGATGTCTTTTTTTTCAATTTTCCAGATATCGATTGGTTCATTTGCAAAAGAAAAATTATAAAAAAATAAAATTAAGGTTATTTTGAATATTATTTTACTTAATTGTTTTAAAATTTTCATTAGGCAAAATCACTTCAATTTTTTTGTTGGGAGATGGGAAATCAATCTGACTTAAAACAACAATAGACAAAATTAATATAAAAAAAATAATTCCAGCTTTAATTGCAAATTTCATATTATGTTATATTCCTTTGTAGTATAATGTTTTAAAAGCATATAATTTTGTAAAATCAAAATAAGACATATTTGTGTTTTTTCAACTTAGAAATATATGGAATCAAATAAAAATCTAGTTTTAGTAGGTATGATGGGTTCGGGAAAGACATTAATCGGAAAATTGATTTCTAAACAAACCAAACTTAAATTTATTGATATAGATGATAAAATTGAAGAAAAAGAAAAAATGAAAATTGCAGAAATTTTCAAAAAAAAGGGAGAAAAATATTTCCGTGAGTGTGAAGAAGAAATAACATTATCATGTTTAAAAGGTGAGAAACAAATTTTATCACTGGGTGGAGGTGCATATATTAATGCTAATATTAGGAAGGAATGTAAGAAGAGTTCTTTAAGTTTTTGGTTGAATTGGAAAAAAGATATAATAATTAAAAGAATAAATGGTAGTAAAAAAAGACCTCTAGCTATGGCATTAAATGAAGTAGATCTAGAGAAACTAATAAATGAAAGAGCAAAAATATATAATTTAGCAGATTTCACAATTAATTGTGATCAGCTAAATAAAAATGAAATAGCAAATAAAATTATAAAAAAATATGAAACAAAAAATAATAAAGGTTAAAACAAAAAGTAAAAATTACGAAGTTCATATTGGCACCAATCTAATTCCAAAACTGAAAAATATTTTAAAAAAAAATAAATTATCATTTTCAAAATGTTTGATTGTAATTGACAGTAAGATTCCAAAAAAATTTAGAACATTACTCTTAAGAAATTTAAAAGATCAAAAAATTTATACTTTAAATTTTAGTGCAAATGAAAAAAACAAAAGTAACTTAAGTATCGATAAAATACATAATGTTTTATTTAAAAATAATTTTTATAGAGAAGACTGTATAATTTCATTTGGTGGAGGAATTACAGGAGATGTGGTTGGATTTGCTGCCAGCACATTTAAAAGAGGAATAAAATTTATTAACATACCCTCCACTTTATTGGCTCAAGTCGACTCTTCAATAGGTGGCAAAACAGGAATTAATAATAAATTTGGAAAAAATCTTGTTGGAAGTTTTTATCAGCCAGATTTAGTAATTTCAGAAATTAATTTACTACGTACCCTCCCCAAAAGAGAAATTATATGTGGATATGCTGAAATACTAAAAAGTAGTTTAATTGATAGCAAAAAAAATTTTGTTTTTTTAGATAAAAATTTTAATAGGATTTTAAACCTAAAAGGAAATTTTATAATTAATGCAATTTTAAATAGCTGTTTATTAAAAAAAAAAATCATTGAAAAAGATGAAAAAGAAAAAAATTTAAGAAAATCACTAAATCTTGGCCATACTTTTGCTCACGCATATGAGGCTACTCTTGGTTACTCCAAAAAATTAAATCATGGAGAAGCTGTTATATTTGGTCTAATGAATGCTGTAAATTTTAGTAAAGAAAAAAAAATTATTTCAAATTCAAATTCAGAATTAATAAATAATCATATTAAAAAGATTGAAATAAAAAATAAATATAGAGACCTTTTTAATAAAAGGAAAATTATATCAATTCTTAATTTTATGAGAAGTGACAAAAAAAATAAATCAGATAATATAAATTTAATATTAATAAGGAATTTTGGAAAATTAAACCTAAACTATCAGGCCAAATCTGGTGAATTGAATAAGTTTTTATTTAAAGAATTAAATAAAGCTTATTTGTAAAGAATGAATATCAGTTTTCAATTCTTCGCTTAAAATTTTGTAAATAACTTTATTAGATTTAATTCTATTCGTTTTTTTTAATATGTCAGAATTTATTTCTAATTTAATATGAAATTTGCCTTTCTGATGTGAATTGTGTTTTAAGTGCTTATAAGTGTTATCAATTATCTTTACATTTTTTATAGAACTATCATTCAAAAGTTTATTTTCAATTTTTTTTGAAAGTTGATTAATATCCATTAAAGTAGATATTATATAATATGAAAAATATTTGTGAATGGAATAATTGCAATCAGGAAGGACTTTACAAAGCTCCAAAAGAAAAGGATAACAGCAAAGAGTATAGGCTTCTATGTTTAGAGCATGTAAGAGAGTTTAATAAAAGCTGGAATTATTTTTCAGGTATGAGCGATGAACAAGTAATCAACTTTTTAAAGTCTGACATGACATGGCATAAGCCAACGCAGAGTTTCAGCTCTTCAGATAATTTTTTCAAAATATTGTGGAATAATACTTTAAAAGATGAAAATGGAAAATTTAAAGATTTTAGTAATTTGAATCATATGAATAAGTTTAAGTTTAATAGTAATGATCTTAAAGCCTTTGAAATTTTGGGTGTTGGAGTTGGTTTAAAATGGGCGAAAATACAAGAAAAATTCAAAAGACTTGTGAAAAAATTTCACCCTGATATGAATGCTGGCAATAAAAAATTTGAAGATAAGCTTAAAGTAATAACTTTAGCTTATACCCAACTAAAAAATACTTATAAGGACAAAATTGACAACAAATATTGAACAGACACCAGATATTAAATTATCGATTAAACAAACATTTGGAATTGATTCTGATATGGAAGTGGACGCATTTTCAAAAAAAACTGATTATGTGCCAGATATAGATAAAACTTATAAATTTGATAAAGACACAACTTTAGCAATCCTCTCTGGATTTTCATTTAATAAAAGAGTTCTTGTACAAGGTTATCATGGAACAGGTAAATCCACACATATAGAACAAATTGCAGCTAGATTAAACTGGCCATGTATTAGAATTAACTTAGATAGCCATGTTAGTAGAATAGATTTAATTGGTAAAGACTCAATTGTAATCAAAGATGGAAAACAAGTGACAGAATTCAAAGAAGGAATTCTTCCTTGGTCCATACAAAATCCAGTAGCTTTAGTATTTGATGAATATGATGCTGGTAGACCAGATGTGATGTTTGTAATTCAAAGAGTTTTGGAAGCTGAGGGAAATTTTACTTTATTAGATAAGAACAAGGTTATTAAACAAAATAAATATTTTAGATTATTTGCAACTTCAAATACTGTTGGTTTGGGAGATACAACTGGACTTTATCATGGTACACAACAAATAAACCAGGGACAGATGGATAGATGGAACATTGTTACAACATTAAATTATTTAGCTTTGGAAAAAGAAATGGAAATTATTTTAGGAAAAAACAAGTCTTTAGATAATAATAAAGGTAAAGAGAGAGTTGCAAACATGATAAAAGTTGCGACATTAACAAGAAAAGGCTTTATGGCTGGAGATATTTCAACTGTTATGAGTCCTAGGACAGTACTACATTGGGCAGAAAATTCTGAAATATTTAAAGACGTGGGCTATGCATTCAGAGTAACTTTTTTAAATAAATGTGATGATGTAGAAAAGAACACAATCGCAGAATACTATCAAAGATGTTTTGGCGAAGAATTGCCAGAGTCGATGATAAATATTCAGGTTTAATGAACAAAGATGATCTTATAAAAGAGCAATTTAAACAAGCTTTAAATTCAACTATTAAAGCGATTTCAGGTGAAACATATCCATTAAAAGACAAAAAAAATTTAAAAGAATTTAATATTTCTAAATTTGATAATTTAAAAGATAAAGAAAACTTTATTAAATTAAGAGCCGAGGCAGATTCGGAGGCATTAAAAAGAAAATTTTCTGATAA
>CACJZT010000005.1 GCA_902598015.1 uncultured Pelagibacteraceae bacterium | reverse complement strand
GAAAAAAAGTAGAAAAAAAATTTAACGATAAATTTTTTATAATCAGCTTAAAAAATGGGTATAAAATTGAAGTCTAAAAAAAATAAGTTTGCAAAAGATTTGTTCTCAAACAAATATAAACAAAGAGTGATTAAACCTAAAAAGGGTAAAGGAAGCTTTAGTAGAAAAAATATTAAAGCCTAGCCCCAATTTGTTGTATAACTTTTGATGACATTTCTCTTCCTTTGTTTAAACATTCTATAAGACTTAAATTGTTCAAATAACCGTGCAGAAAACCAGCTGCAAATAAATCACCTGCGCCAGTAAGATCTTTTATCTTTAAATTTTTTTCAATATCGTTTTCTCTGATTTCATTACCGAATATTGAAACTGCACCCTTTTGCCCGCGTGTAATTACTAAAAGTTTTTTTAAACTTTTTGCAAAATCGATTACTTGTTCAAAGTTGTCAGTATCAATCAATGACATCATCTCTTGCTCATTTGCAAAAGTAATATCCAATTTATTTTTTACTAAATCTAAAAAATGAGACTTATGTCTATCCACACAAAACTGATCTGACAATGACATAGCAACTTTATTTGCACTATTTATAGCCTTCTCAAAAGCTTTTTTTGGATCACCTTCATCCCATAAATAACCTTCTAGAAATATCATTTCTGACTGTTTTATAATATCAGTATTTACGTCATCTTCATTAATTTTTCCTGCAGTTCCAAGAAAAGTGCACATTGTTCTTTCCGAGTCTGGAGTTACTAGTATCAAGCAAGTCCCAGTCTGAAGTTCTTCCTTTTTTTTCTTGTAGAAATATTCAACATTTTCAGATTTTAATCCTTCTTCGTATTTGTTTCCTAATTCGTCATCACTTACTTTTCCAATAAAACCTACTTTACTACCTAGTTGTGATAATCCAACAATTGAATTTGCTACCGACCCTCCAGATATAGTTTTTTCAATTTTTAAATTTGACAACATTGACTGAAATTCCTTATCATCGAAAATTAGCTTCATTGTGCCTTTTGTTAGATTATTTTGATTAATAAAGTTTTCATCGACTTTACAAATTACGTCTACAATTGCATTTCCAATTCCTAAAATTTTCATCTTATGCTTTCTTTGTTTTAATTGGTCTTTTTCTTTTAGGATAACAAGAAGTGCAAATTTTACAAGAAATACCGTAGCACTCTCTCGCTTTACAATATTCTCTTCCGTAATAAATTATTTGAAGATGCAGCTTGTTCCAATATTTTTTTGGGAATAAACGTTTTAAATCTTCTTCTGTTTGAACAACATTTTTTCCATTAGTTAAACCCCACCGTTGAGCTAATCTATGTATGTGAGTATCTATTGGAAACGCAGGGTAACCAAATCCTTGAGACATAACCACACTTGCAGTTTTGTGTCCAACTCCAGGCAATTCCTCTAATTCTTCGAAAGTTCTAGGAACTTTGCCATTATACTTTTCTACCAAAGTTTTTGAAAGATTATAAACACTTTTGGCTTTAATTCTAAAAATACCTATACTTCTTATTAATTTTTCAATTTTCTTTCTACCTAGTTTAACAAAATGCTCAGGCTTATTATACTTTGGATAAATATTTTTTGTAGCATTGTTTACATTTACATCTGTGCATTGAGCTGAAAGAAGAACAGATACTAAAAGTGTAAATATATTTCTATGCTTTAATGGTATAGGGGTCGTTGGATAAGTTTTATTGAGTATCTTCAAGACTATTTTTGCTCTCTGCGTTTCATTCATGGGTTTTTATCAAACTCACAAGATATAAAAAAATCTTTTTCTATTCATTTAAAATTTAGAAGATTTCTCATTGAATAAAGACCTGGTTTTTTTTTCATTAACCATTTAGCAGCTGTTAATGCACCTTCAGAATATAATGCTCTGTCAAAAGCTTCGTGGTTTAATGTAATTATTTCTTTCCCACTTGAAAAAGTAACCTCATGTTCTCCAATAATCTCACCTTTTCTAATGGAATTAAAATTAATTTTATTGCCATAAGGAAACTTCTTCTTATTTAAATATTTTTTCCCCATCATTTTATAAAAATCTTTATTTTTTCCGATAGCAATTCCTTTTCCAAGCATTAAAGCTGTTCCTGACGGATGATCTTTTTTGTGTTTATGATGTACTTCAAAAATTTTACTTAGGTAATTGTTACCAAGTGAAGCTGATGTGATCTCGGTAAGGTACATAAGTAGATTTATCCCAAGGCTCATATTCCCTGCTTTTAAAATTGGAATTTTTTTAGAAAACTTTTTTATTAAATCTTCCTCTTTTTTTGTAAAACCTGTTGTTCCAATCACTACTCTTTTTTTAAGTTTCGCAGCTATTTTTAAAACCTCGAACGTACATTTTGGTATAGTGAAATCTATTATCACATTTGCTTTACTTAGAGCTTTTTCAGTATTTAGCTGGGGTTTAATTCCACTAATTTTTTTATTAATGTATCTATTTTCTGTAAGAGCAACCAATTTAGTATACTTATCTTTTATAGCAGATTTAATGAGCTGTTGACCCATTCTTCCCATACATCCTGTTATGGCTAGATTAATTTTACCCATTATAATGGATTAGATTAGCACTATTGATTAGTTTTTCCAGAAACTTTTAGCTTTTTGAAAGAATTTTTTAATACTTGGATTAGATTTTTCGTTTTCAATTTCTCTAAACTTTTCTAATAATTCTTTTTGTTCTTTATTTAAGGAAATTGGAACTTCAGTATTTACTTGTACATAAAGGTCTCCGAAATCATTCCCTCTCATGTAAGGCATACCTTTGCCTCTTAATCTAAATTGTTTCCCACTTTGTGTTCCTGCTGGAATTTTAATTTTAGCTTTTCCACCGTCAATTGTTGGAATTTCAATTGAAGTACCTAAGGCAGCATCTGCGATAGAAACTGGACATTCAAAAAATAAATTTTCATCAGACCTTTTAAATAATTCGTGAGAGTGAACATTAATAAATAAATACAAATCACCACTGCCTCCTCCTCTTGACCCAGCTTCACCTTTTCCAGAAAGTCTTATTCTTGTTCCATCATCCACACCTTTTGGAATTGTAACAGATAATCTTTTTGAAGCCTGTTTTTTTCCTTGTCCATTACAACTTACACAAGGATGAGTAATTTCTTCTCCCGCACCAGCGCACTGAGGACAAGTTTGCTGAACTGTAAAAAAACCTTGGCTAGATCTTACTTGTCCATGACCACCACACATTGAGCATGACCCAGCTTGGTGACCAGGTTTCGAACCTGATCCGCTACAAGTATCACATTTTTCAGATGTAGAGAATTTTATATCTTGTTTCTTTCCTGAAAATGCCTCTTCCAAAGATATAGATAAATCATATCTTAAGTCTGAGCCTCTATTACTTGATCTTCTTGACCTACGACCTCCACCAAAACCTTCTCCAAAAAAGTCTTCAAAAATATCAGAAAAATGATTTGAAAAATCAAAATTTCCAAATCCTCCTCTTCCACCTCCTCCGTTTTCAAAAGCTGCATGTCCAAAATTATCATAATTTTGCTTTCTTTCAGAATTGGAAAGAACGTGGTAGGCTTCTGATGCTTCTTTAAATTTTTCCTCAGCTCCTTTATCACCCTTATTTTTGTCAGGATGAAATTTAACTGCGAGTTTTCTGTAAGCTGATTTTATTTGGTCTGCTGAAGCACTTTTATTTACACCTAAAACTTCGTAATAATCTCTTTTTGCCATAACATGTTACAGACAAACAGTTGTTTTGTTAGGCGCTTTTTTCTTTATTATCGTCTTTTACTTCTTCAAAATCTGCATCAACAACGTTATCGTCTTTCGTATCTTCTTTCTTTGCGTCTTTTGGAGCATCTTCAGGTTTTGCACCTTGTTGTGATTTATAGATTGCTTCACCTAATTTCATAGATGCCTGAACTAAATCTTGTGTTTTCTTCTTAATTTCCTCAACATCAGTCCCTTTAAGAGCATTTCTAAGGTTTGCTGACGCATCCTCTATAGCTTTTTTATCTGCATCAGAAACTTTACTTCCATGTTCTTTTAAATTTTTTTCAGTTGAATGAATTAATGTATCTGCTTGATTTCTTGCATCAACAGCTTCTCTTTTCTTTTTATCCTCTTCTTTATTTGACTCTGCATCTTTTACCATTTGATTAATTTCTTCGTCACTTAATCCTCCGGATGCTTGAATTTGAATTTTCTGTTCTTTACCAGTTCCTTTGTCTTTGGCCGAGACGTTTACAATACCATTTGCATCTATATCAAATGTCACTTCAATTTGTGGAACTCCTCTTGGAGCTGGAGCTATTCCTACCAACTCAAAGTTTCCTAATACTTTATTATCTGAAGCCATCTCCCTTTCACCTTGAAGAACTCTAATTGATACAGCTGGTTGATTATCCTCTGCAGTAGAAAATACTTGGCTTTTTTTAGTTGGTATTGTTGTATTTTTATCTATTAATTTTGTAGATACACCGCCTAAAGTTTCTATTCCTAATGATAAAGGAGTCACATCTAGAAGTAATACATCTTTAACGTCACCTTGTAATACCCCTGCTTGAATTGCTGCTCCCATAGCAACAACTTCATCAGGATTTACAGATTTGTTAGGATCTTTCCCAAAGAAATTTTTAACTTCTTCTATAACTTTTGGCATTCTGGTCATACCACCAACCATTACAATTTCGTCTACTTCACTTGCTGATAATCCTGCATCTTTTAAAGCTGTTTTACATGGCGGAATTGTTCTTGAAATTAAATCTTCGACTAATGCTTCTAATTTGGCTCTAGTCATTTTTAAATTAATATGTTTCGGCCCAGTTTTGTCAGCTGTAATAAATGGTAAATTTATTTCTGTTTGGGTAGCTGATGAAAGTTCTATTTTTGCTTTTTCCGCAGCTTCTTTTAACCTTTGTAAAGCTAATTTATCCGATTTTAAATCAATACTATTTTCTTTTTTGAATTCTGAAAGCAAGTAATCAACTATTGCATTGTCAAAATCTTCTCCACCTAAAAATGTATCACCATTAGTTGACTTAACTTCAAATACACCATCACCTAATTCAAGTATTGAAACATCGAATGTTCCTCCACCTAAATCATATACTGCTATTTTTTTATTTGCTTTTTTGTCTAAACCATAAGCTAGAGATGCTGCTGTAGGCTCATTTATAATTCTTAAAACTTCAAGTCCAGCTATTTTACCCGCATCTTTAGTAGCTTGTCTCTGAGCATCATTAAAATATGCTGGAACAGTAATAACCGCTTGTTTCACCTCAGAACCTAAATATTTTTCTGCTGTCTCTTTCATTTTTTGAAGCGTGAAAGCTGAAATTTGTGATGGCGAATATTTTTGCCCTTTTGCCTCAATCCATGCGTCGCCTTTATCAGAATTAACTATTTTAAAAGGTGCAGTCTCCACATCTTTTTTAACTGTCGGATCATCAAAATTTCTTCCAATTAACCTTTTAACTGCAAATATTGTATTTTCAGGATTTGTAACAGCTTGTCTTTTAGCTGGTTGACCTATTAATTTTTCACCTTCATCTGTGAATGCAACAACAGATGGTGTCGTTCTTGCTCCTTCAGCATTTTCTAATACTTTTGCTTGTGTTCCCTCCATAACGGCTACACAAGAATTTGTTGTCCCTAAATCTATTCCTATAACTTTACTCATAATTTATCCTAGATGCTCCTCATATAAGTGTTAATTTTACAACTACAACCATAATAAATAATTAATTTTTTGCCTCTTTTTCCTCAATTTTCTTGTCTTTTTGGTTATTTTGTTTTTCTTCAACTTTTTTTTTAGATACAGCTACTAACGAAGGTCTTAGCAACCTATCCTTCATCATAAAACCTTTTTGAATTTCTTGAACTATTGTCCCTTGCTCTTTCGTATCATCTTCAACTTCCATCATAGCCTGATGTAAATTTGGATCTAACTTTTCATTTATTGCTTTGATAGGCTCAATATTGTTTTTTTTGAAAATAGAAATCATGTCTTTATTGATAATATTTATATGTTCTATCAATTTTTTTAGTGTGTTTTTATCTTTTATAGTTTCATCACTTTCCAATGTTTGTTTTGATCTCTCTAAATTATCTAGAAGATTAAGAGTTTCCCTCGCAAATGAAAATCCACCATATTCAAAAGCTTCATCTTTCTCTTTTTCAAATCTTCTTCTCTGATTTTCCATTTCAGCAAATGTTCTAGCAACTTTATCTTTGAGATTTGTAATTTCATCTTCAGGTGAAAGTTGTTCCTCCTCTTCTTTTTTTTTGGCTTCCTCTGAGGTCTGTTTATCTGTGCTTAACTCTGAATTTTCATCTTTTAAATTTTGATCTTCTTTATTTTGCAATTCTTCTTTTTCCATTAGAGTCTATATGGTAAGTAAATCATAAAATTCTAGATGTTAAAAAAAAAAAATAAAGAAATTGTGGTAGGGTCAAATAACGAAGGAAAAATAAAAGAAATAAAAGATTTGTTGCCCAAATATTATATTATTACCTCTCCAAAGGACTATGGTCTCAAAAGTCCGAGAGAAAATGGAGCTACATTTCTTAAGAATTCTTTAATCAAAGCAAAATATTTTTCAAAAAAAACAAAAAAAATTTGCATAGCAGATGATTCTGGGCTTGAAATTGATTTACTAAATAATCAACCAGGTATTTATTCGGCAAGGTGGGGTGGAAAAAAGAGTGATTTTGATTTGGCAATATCTAAAGTATATAAAAAACTATCTAAGGTAGATAAAAACTGGAAGTCAAAAAAGATTAAGGCAAGATTTATTTGTGCATTAACTATTTATGGATTAAAAAAAAATCCGATCCAATCTTTGGGGATTATTAATGGTAAAATTTCTAAAAATAAAATTGGAAATAAAGGTTTTGGATACGATCCAATTTTTATTCCTGAAAATAAAAGATTAACATTTGGTCAAATGAGTCAAAAGTTAAAATTTAAAAATGATCACCGAGCAAAAGCTTTCAAGAAAATTAAAAAATTTCTTTAAAATTTTTATCTTTTATTTCATAAAAATTTAATTGATGAGTAATTGTTTTTTTATCTATTTCAAAGATGCCAATTTTTCCTTTAAATTTATTTTTCTTAATAAATAAATTTTCATTAGTCTTAAAATCGTTATTTATCAACAAGTAATATATCAACCCCATTAGATCATAACTTAAAAAAGAAATTTGATTTGGTGAATTTTTGAAGTTTTGGATGTATTCTTTTTGAAAAATTTCAAAATTATCTTTATTTATTGATGGGAAATATATTGGATGCAATGAATTTTCCTTTAAAAGACTTTCATCGAACCATTGATTCAATGTAATGTATTTTATTCTCTCTGAGGATACGTCAGTATATAATAATGAAGTTGCAACACTTTTTAGACTTTCATCAAAATCAGCTATTATTACTGAGTCAAAATTTATAAAACCTAACGTATCTTTTTTATTTAATTCATCTATTTTTTTCTTTTTATTGAAAGCATTTGAATTTTCTATTTTTTTAATTTCATTTTCTAAATTTCTTTTCCTTTGTTGATACCTTGTTAAATCTTCTATTTGCTTTGTTAATAATGTTGGGTCTTTGCTATAAATAAATTTTTCTTTTAATATTAAATTAGATTTATCAATAGCTTCTTCAATTTCCCTTTTATATTCCGTTTCAGGTATCAAAAATATTGTATTTTTTAAATCACTTTTACTTAAATATTTTTTAATCGTATTTATTTGTGATACAGCGTTTATACCACCAGAAATTATATTTTTTGGATTGTTTCTTATTTTATTTGTGAAAGATAAAAATGTTACTTCATTTAATTCATCTAAATACTTATTGCTCTCGTTAAATACTGGGCCAATTATTATTTTTATACCATTATTGTGGAGTTCCCTTGATACTCTTAGTGCATCTATTGGATTTGCTTTTGTATCTCTGGGTATAACTGTTATTCTAGTATCATCAATTTTACTTAACGCCATTCTCGTTGATT
This sequence comes from uncultured Pelagibacteraceae bacterium, assembly GCA_902598015.1. Taxonomy (GTDB): domain Bacteria; phylum Pseudomonadota; class Alphaproteobacteria; order Pelagibacterales; family Pelagibacteraceae; genus Pelagibacter. The sequence continues at coordinate 74,292 of CACJZT010000005.1, read as the reverse complement.
TTAGGATTGATTTTCCAATATAAGAGTATTCACCAGATAAAGGTATAATTAAACCTACTTTAATTTTTTCATCTGAAACTGCTTTAAGACTGAAGGAAAGGATAATAAGAGAAATTTTCAAAATTATGATATAATATTTTTTCATTATCTTTAAATGTATAATCTAGAAATAAATGATAGTTTAAAACCTGGGCTATATTGTGTTGCTACACCAATAGGAAATCTTGGCGATATTACCTTTAGAGCCATATACATTCTTAATAAATCACACATAATTTTGTCAGAAGATACAAGAGTTTCAAGCAAACTATTATCCAAATTTAATATTAAAACTAAATTATTATCAAATCATAAATTCAATGAGAAAAAAAATGTTAAAAATGTTTTAAATTTGTTACGACAAAATAAAATAATATCTATAATTTCAGATGCTGGAACACCTACAATTTCAGACCCAGGTGGGATTTTGATAAAAGAATGTATTAAAAACAACATAAATGTTTTTCCAGTACCAGGACCATCTGCATCAACAGCCTCTATTTCTGCGAGTGGTTTTTCTAATAATTTCTTTTTCTGTGGTTTTTTACCTGAAAAAAAATCCCATATTGATCAACTTTTCCAAAAAATTTCTAGGATAAATTGTTCTGTTATTTTTTTTATTTCACCTAAAAAAATAAAAAAAATTACAAGTCAAATCCAAAAATATTTTAATAATAGAAGCATTTTAATAACAAGAGAAATGACAAAACTGCACGAAGAATATATTAGAGATAAAGTTGAAAACCTTGATAATATAAATATATCAGAAAAAGGAGAAATGACTGTTGTTATTTCTGAAAATACATATTTAGAAAATAGGTTACAAGTAATAGAAGAATCAGTTAAAAAAAAAATAATTAAGTTTATAAAAAAAATGTCAATAAAAGACGTTACATCAAAAATTAGCAAAGAACATAACATATCAAAAAAAATTGTTTATGATTTTTGTCTAAAAAAAAAAAATGAAATATAAAAACTTATTAATAGTAATTATTTTTGTAACAATTTATGGATGTGTTGGATATTCTTCAACTGGAGTTTTGGGAACAGGAGTCTCAATAGCCATGGATCCAAGGACTATTGGTACTCAAATTGATGACTCTTTAATGCAAAAAAACCTAAGAGCAAAATTAATATTAATGGATAAAGGTTATTTACTAAATGTAAAAACAAAAGTTTTGGATGGTCGAATATTTATAACAGGCAAAGTAGATACAGTAGAGGAAAAATTAAAAATTACTAAACTTGGCTGGGAAATAAAAGGTGCTAGATCAGTAAAAAATGATTTAAAAATTAAAGAAGAGTTTAATTTCAAGCAAACTGCAAAGGATGTTCTTATAACTTCTCAATTAAGAACTGCTCTAATAACAAATAAAAAGATTAAGTCTGCAAATTACGACATAGATACATATAAGAAAATTGTATATGTTTATGGCATTTCACAAAATGAAGAGGAAAGGGCTGAAGTTATAAATGAAGCTAGGCAAGTTCTTGATGTTGAGGATGTTATCACGAGTATATTTTTAGTTGAGGACTTAAGAGTTGTAAAAAACTAATTTGATTTTTTGTAATTAATTACTCCTGCTGAATACGCTGCAACCGATGCTAAATTTAATATATCAGATGTCGATGATCTTAATGGAGCAATTTCAATTGCTTGCCCCAAACCGATTAACAGTGGTCCTATAACTTTAGCACCGCCTAATGTTTTCATTATTTTATATGTAATGGCAGCACTATGTTGTCCTGGCATAATTAATATATTTGCATTACCAACTATCTCAGAGAATGGATAAAGATCTTTATACTCATCACTTAAAGCTACATCAGGTTGCATGTCTCCATCAAACTTAAAATTAACTTTTTTATTTTTTAAAATTTCAACCGCATCTCTTATATGTTTAGTTCTAGATGTAATTGGTTGGCCAAATGTAGAGTGAGAAAGAAAAGCAACTTTTGGTTCAAAACCAAATAATTTTGCAACTCTAGAAGCCGATATAGCAATTTCAGATAGTTGTTCAGATGTTGGATATTCATGAACACTTGTATCTGCAATAAAGACTGTTTTGCCTTTATTAACAATCATGTTTAATCCAAACATAATTTCTCCTGGTCTAGCATCTATGACCTTTTTGACTTTTTCAAGAGATTGCCCATATCTTCTGGAATTTCCAGTAACCATTGCATCAGCATCACCGCATGCAACCATACAAGAACCCCATATAACTCTATCATTTCTAACCATTTTATCACAATCTCTCTCAAGCAATCCCTCTTTTCTTTGCAGTTTTTTAAATAAATAATTCACATATTTTTTTCTTTTATCGCTTAAAGTGGAGTTCACAATTTCAATATTAAAGTTTTCTCCATAACCAATTTCTCTAAGTTTTTCTTTAACCACTTTTTCTTTAGCAACTAATATAGGTGTACCTAGTCCACTATTTTTAAAAGCTATTGCAGCCTTTAAAGTATTTTCATCTTCACCATCTGCAAAGACAACTTTTTTATTTGTTTTTTTAATTTGGTTATTAATTCCTTGCATAATCGTAACTGATGGATCCAATCTTTGTTTTAATTGTTCGGAATATTGATCAAAATTTTCAATTTTTTTTCTTGCTACTCCAGATTTCATAGCAGCTTTTGCTACAGCCACTGGTATTACACTTATCAATCTAGGATCAAAAGTTGAAGGAATGATATATTCTTTTCCGTAATTAGGTCTTTCACCACCCATTGCAGCCGCAACCTCGTCAGGCACAAATTCTCTTGCGAGAGAAGCAATAGCATTAGCTGCAGCTACTTTCATTTTCTCATTTATAGTTCTTGCTCTAACATCAAGTGCTCCTCTAAATATATAAGGAAATCCAATTAAATTATTTACTTGGTTTGGATAATCAGATCTGCCTGTTGCTATAATTGCATCATTCCTCACTTCTTCTATGTCTTCTGGTTTAATTTCTGGATCTGGATTTGCACACGCAAATATAATTGGATTTTTCGCCATTTTTTTAACCATACTTTTTTTTACAACACCTGCTGCTGATAAGCCTAAAAATACATCTGCGTTTTTCATCGCATCATCTAAACTTGTATCCTTTGTTTCTACTGCAAACTCTTTTTTCCAAGAATTAATATCTTTTCTATTTTTATTTATTACACCTTTTGTATCCAACATTTTGATATTATTTTTAGGAATACCAGTACTCCTAAATAATTTTGCACATGCCATCGCTGCAGCACCTGCACCATTAATCACTATTTTAATTTTTTTTAAGTTCTTTTTTGCAATATCCACAGCGTTAATTAATGCAGCTGTTGTTATGATTGCCGTTCCATGTTGATCATCATGAAATACAGGAATATCTAGAATTTTTTTCAATTCATCTTCAATTATAAAACAGTTTGGAGCTGCAATGTCTTCAAGATTTATACCACCAAAACTTTTTGCGATATGCTTTATTGAATTAATTATTTCTTTTGTATCTTGTGTGTCTATTTCTAAATCTATAGAGTCTATATCTGCAAATCTTTTAAATAGAACTGCTTTTCCTTCCATCACTGGTTTTGATGCTATAGCACCCAAATTTCCTAGCCCTAATATTGCTGATCCATTACTAATTACTGCGACTAGGTTACCTTTAGTAGTATATTCATATGCTAACTCAGGATTTTCTGCTATTGCTTTTACAGGGGCCGCAACACCAGGAGAATAGGCTAATGCCAAGTCTCTTTTTGTAGTAACAGGCTTAGATGAAACGATCTCTATTTTGCCAGATTTATCATTAGTATGAAAATCCAAAGCTTCTTTATCAGAATAATGTTCAATTTTGTTTTTTTTCATTATTTGTTAGATATACAAAAGGATTAAGTTACTAATATGATTTATGAATTTAATTAAGTCAACAGGCACGTTTAGTCTGTTTGTTATACTAAGCAGAATTTTAGGATATATTAGAGACTTTTTTATAGCTATTTATCTTGGCTCAGGACCAATTGCTGATGCATTCTTCGTAGCATTTAGAATACCGAACACTTTTAGAAGATTATTTGCAGAAGGTACTTTTAATGCAGCATTTGTTCCATCTTATACATCGGAACTCTTGTCTAGAAAAAAAAAAGCTCAAAAATTTGCTAACTCTGTATTTAATTTATTGGTCCTAGCACTTTTAAGTCTAACAATACTTGTTGAGATTTTTATGCCAAGCTTTATAAAATTAATTGCCCCTGGCTTCTCAAATATAGATGAAAAGTTCAAATTAGCAGTTGATTTAACAAGAATTACTTTTCCATTTTTATTTTTTATAAGTATAGCTTCTTTTTTTTCAGCAATTTTAAATTCTCATAATAAATTTGCTGCCGCTGCCGCTGCTCCTCTTTTTTTAAATATTATATTAATAATATGTTTCCTTTTTATAAAAAATGATACAGATTTAGTTTATTATCTAAGCTATGCAGTAACATTTGCGGGAATTATACAATTTATATTTTTAATTATTTTTACTAGAAAATATTTTTATCCTGATCTTAAGTTCAATTTCCAAATAGATAAAAAAGTAAAATTTTTTTTTAGGAAACTTTTACCAAGCATATTTTCATCTGGGGTTACTCAAATTAATATATTAATTGGAACAATAATTGCTTCTTTCCAAGCAAGTGCAGTTTCATATTTGTATTACGCAGATAGAATATACCAGATCAACTTAGCAATAGCAGGGATTGCAATTGGTATAATTATTTTACCCAACCTAAGCAGATATGTTAAAAGTAAAAACAAAATAAAATTGGAAATCTTACAAAATAAGTCTTTAGAATTGAGTTTATTTTTAAGTTTACCCGCTACACTTGCACTTATTATTGCCTCAGAGGAAATTGTTTCTGCACTTTTTGGTTATGGATCTTTTAACGAGAAAAGCGTTACTAATTCAGCCCGTGCATTATTTTATTTTGCATTAGGCCTACCTGCATTCTCAATGATAAAAATATTTTCAAGTTTTATATTTGCAAGAAATGATACTAAAACACCTTTTTACTTTTCATTGATTTCTGTAATTTTAAATATTGTTATTAGTGTATCTTTATTTAGTAAAATAGGTTTTATTGTAATTCCTATAGCAACAACTATTTCCTCATGGTTGAATGGATTCCTATTAATGGTATTTGCCCTAAATAAAAATTACTTTAACTTCAACAACTCTTTTTTTATACAGCTTTTTAAAATATCAGTTTCAAATATAATTTGTTTAGGATTATTTAAAATATTAATAAATTATTTTGAAAATTATTTTATATTTTCAAATAGTTATAAATTTTTAGCAATTATATTATTAGTTATTTTAACTTTTGCTTTTTATTTGCTGATTTCAATACTCATTAAGGCCTTTAAAATATCTGATATTAAATTAAACTATTAAATTATGTCTAAAAAAATTTTTTCTGGAGTTCAACCAACGGGAAATTTACATCTAGGGAATTATATAGGTGCAATAAAGAATTTTGTTGATTTACAAAACAACAAAGATAACAACTGTATTTTTTGTGTTGTTGATCTTCATGCTATTACAGTAATGCAAGATCCGTCAGAGTTAAAAAATAATATTAGAGAGACAGCAGCAGCATTTATTGCAAGCGGTATTGATCCAAAAAATAGTATAATATTCAATCAATCTTTAGTTCCCGCACATTCAGAGGGTTCTTGGATTTTAGGATGCATCGCTAGAATGGGTTGGCTAAATAGAATGACACAATTCAAAGAGAAAGCCGGAAAAGATAAGGAAAAAGCTAGTGTTGGTTTGTATATTTATCCAATTCTAATGGCCTCTGATATTCTTTTATATGACGCTACTCATGTACCAGTTGGAGATGATCAAAAACAGCATCTAGAACTCTGTAGAGATATAGCTCAAAAATTTAATAATGAATATAAATGTCCAGATTTCTTAAGGCCTCCCGAGCCTCTCATACAAAAAAATTTTTCAAGAATAATGAGTTTGAAAGATGGCACAAAAAAAATGAGTAAGTCAGATATTGCTGAAGGAAGTAGGATCAATTTAACAGATACCGAGGATCAAATTATTAACAAAATAAAAAAAGCAAAAACAGATAATGATACTTTGCCTGGAAATGAAGAGGGACTAAAGGACAGACCTGAAGCAGAAAATTTGATGGGTATTTATTCTAGCTTAAGTAATCAAAATATTACTGATACATTAAACGAATTTGAGGGAAAAAATTTTTCTGATCTAAAAAATAAACTATCTGAAGTAATTGTGACGAATTTGTCACCTATATCAAAAGAAATACAAAAATTGCTGTCAGATAAAAATTATATAGATCAAATTTTAGAGGATGGAGCCGCAAAAGCACAGGATATTTCATCTAAAAAAGTTAAAAAGATAAAAGAAATAGTTGGTTTTTAATCATTTATAATTTTGAAATAAACATTATATAAAGTATATGTTTATACAAACTGAAAGTACACCAAATCCAAATTCATTAAAGTTTCTACCTGGCAGGAAGGTATCTAATAATGGTTCTTTAGAAGTTTTAAATCAAGATGATACAAATAATTTATTGATAAAGAACTTATTACAGATAAATGGAGTTACTGGAGTATTTTTAGGGGAAGATTTCTTTTCTATTAATAAAGAAGAGAATAAAAAATGGGAAGATATTCAGCATATAGTTATATCTTATGTGAATGAGCATTATGCTAGTGGTAACACTTGTATTATCGAAAAAAAAAATGAAGAAGAGCAAAACAAAAATTATTCTGAAATTGAAAAAAAAATTATAAGTATACTAGATTCTAAAATAAGACCTGCTGTTGCAAGAGATGGCGGAGATATAAAATTCCAAGAATTCAAGAATGGAAAAGTTAAAGTTTTATTAAAAGGCAGCTGCTCAGGTTGTCCGTCTTCAACTCTTACTTTAAAAAAAGGTGTAGAAAACTTGCTTTGTCATTATATTCCTGAAGTTAAAGAAGTTTTAGCTGTATAATTAATAAATAATTATTATATTTAAATTAATGGTTAGACGTAAAAAAAATAAAAATCTTAAACAGATTAAAAAGAAAAATAATATATTAAGATTTTCTGCAATTAGTCTCCTAGTAATTTTTTCTTTTTTTGTTTTACCAACTATAAAAATTTTTTTTGATAAAAACCTGAATTTTAATAAATCTATTATTTCAAATGCGGGAGTAAACTTTGATCAAGAATTAGAAAAAAGAAAAAAAATTGTTGATGAAGAAAAAGAAACGATAACAAAAAATTTAAGTTTAAAAAATATTTTTGCAGACATTGATTTTTTTAGTACAGATGATGAAGGGCAAAATTCAATAAGATTTGATGCAAGAACTATTGAGCAATTATTTAAAGATACAAACTATAATCTTGAAAGAGTTAAAGAGACCAAATTGATAAATATTGGTAATAAAATTGACCATCTTCCAAAAGAAATAAAAAGTATTGAAAGCTCAAAAAAAAGGAAGAAATTATTTATTCAAATAGTTTTACCTCTGATTGTAGAGGAGAATGCAAAAATTCGACTTGATAGAAAAGAATTATTTAGAATATTAGGTAAGAACATCAACACTCAAAGAGAAAAGAATTGGTTAAAAGAAAAATTAAAACAATATGGTTTAAAGGATGGTGATTTTTATTCTCTTAAAGTTAGGATGGATGAAATACCTATCTCCTTAGCACTTGCTCAGGCTGCTAAAGAAACTGGTTGGGGAACATCAAGATTTGCACAAGAGGGTAATGCATTATTTGGACAATGGACTTGGAATGGTGAAGGAATTAGACCAGCGGGTGTAGATAAAGATGCAAAACACAAAGTTGCAAAATTTGCAGTTCTTAAAGCATCAGTAAGAGCATATCAGCGAAATTTAAATACTCATAGTAGCTATATTGAATTTAGAAAAGAAAGAGCAATCCAAAGAGACAATGGCGAAATGTTAGACAGTTTAAGGCTGGTTAATTATTTAGATAAATATGCTGAGACTGGGCAACAGTACATTGATGTATTAAAAAAAATTATAAAGCAAAACTCTCTTAAGGATTTTGATGATGTAAATGTAATGCCAACAAGTAATAAGACTAAAAAACTAATTTAATTTTGAACAAATTGGAAACCTGAAAATCTCCAGCCTTTATCATCTTTGAGGGAACAGTTAATCCTACCTCTTCTTTCAATAAATTTTTCTGCAAAATTAATATTTAATATATTATCAATTAAAACAATGTTTGTTTTTCTCCATTTTGACCCTTCATTTGAAAAGCAATTAATATTTTCTAAATTTTTTTGATCCTCAAAAAATTCTATTGTCATTTTAGGTGGGTTTTCGCCATCATTCATAAATTTGTTCTCTGGTTTTACAATTTTATACTGAAGTGGCAAATAAGATATTACCTCTTTAAATCTTTTTATTTCACCATATTTTTCGTTTATAGGGAATCTTGGTAGTTCATATCTATCTTTGTTTAAATCAATAACACCTGAATGTTGGCCAAATGCAAATTCAAAGTTTTTTGAAATATAATTTTTTTGCTCTAAACTATATTCACCAAATGGATAAGAAAAAAAACTTGGATTATAACCTAATTTATTTTTAAAAATTTTAATTGATTTATTAATATCATCTATAAATTTTTTAAAAGTAAATTTAGTTAAATAATCGTGTGAATGTGAATGATTGCCAATGAATGCAAATTTCTCTTTCTCTATTTCTCTTATTTGGTCCCAACTCATATATCCTCTATTACCAACTGCCTCTGTTGAGACAAATAAAATAAATGGAATTTTTTCCTCTTTTAAGATTGGCCAAGCATTTTCATAAAAAGACGTAAATGCATCATCAATAGTTAATAAAATTTTTTTGTGTTCCTTAATCTTTTTAAAGCTTTTTGAAAATTCACCAGGATTGTAAAAATTTAAATTATTTTCCTTTATTAAATTAATATGTTTTTTAAATATATCTAATCTTATATTTGTTGATGGATACTTATTTTCTTCAAATCTATGATACATAATTGCCAAAATACCTTGTTCATTTTTAAAATATTTTTTATTTACTACTTCAGCTTTAACGTTTAAAAAAATAATAAAAAAAATGAGTACTTTAGTTATAAACGCTGCAGATGATAAAATTTTATTTTCTCTCATAACTAGCATAGAATCTTATACTACCGCTCATGTAAACAGTAGAGAAAATTTTGACAAAATAATGATATTAATTTTAAATTTTCTTAATCAGCATGATTCAAGTTTAGATAAAATTAGCGAAATATTTGTCAATCAAGGTCCTGGCAAAATCTCAAGTATTAGAAATTCAATAGCAATTGCTAAAGGCATTGCTTTTGCAAAAAATATTGATTTATATGGATTTTTAAGTGAACACTTAACTGAAAATGGTGTAGATCAGTTAACAAAAATTGATAAAAGAAATTTTACAAATATTAATTTGATTAAACCCCTTTACTCGAGTTAAAATATATTATGCTAGAAACAATCGAAGAAAAATGTCAAAAAAATGGAGTAAAACTTACAGACCAAAGAAGAATAATAGCAAGAGTAATATCCGAGTCTAAAAAAACATACGGAGAATCTGACCACCCAGATGTTGATGAATTATACAATAGAGTTTCTAAAATAGATTCTAAAATTAGTATTGCTACAGTTTATAGAACAGTCAAACTTTTTGAAGAAGCTGGAATTTTAACAAAACATGATTTTAAATCTGGCAAAGCAAGATATGAACTAAATGATGATCATAATCACTTAATTGATATTAAAACTGGTGAAATAATAGAATTTGTTGATGAAGAGATCGAAGAATTACAAAAAAAAATCGCCGATAAATATGGCTACAAACTCGTTGATCACAAGTTAGAACTATACGGGATCAAAAAAAAGTAGTTCATGCATAAAAAGGTTTTTATAAAGACATTTGGTTGTCAAATGAATGAGTACGACTCCAACAGGATATATGATGCTGTTAAGGCAATAGGTTATAACAAAACTGAAAATCAAGATGAGGCTGATTGTTATATTTTAAATACTTGTCATATTAGAGATAAAGCTAAAGATAAAGTTTATCATGAGATTGGAAGGGTTAAAAAATTATATAAAGATAAAAAAAAACCAATAATGGTTGTTGCAGGTTGCGTTGCACAAGCAGAAAATACTGAGATGCTCAATAGGGAAAAATATATAGATTTAGTTATAGGTCCACAATCTTACCAAAAAATAAATAGTCTTTTAAAGAATTTTGAGGAAGAAAATAAAGTTGAAGAAACTGAATTTGACTCAGTTTCTAAGTTTAGGTACTTCGATAATATTAAAAATAATAATACCAATGTCTCATCTTTTTTAACGATCCAAGAAGGTTGTGATAAGTTCTGTCACTTTTGTGTTGTACCTTATACTAGAGGACCAGAGTATTCTAGACCATTTAAAAGTATTATTGATGAAGCTGAGAGATTGATAAAGAACGGATCTAGAGAAATAACTTTTCTTGGCCAAAACGTTAATGCATATTCTTATACAGATGGATCCAGAGAGTATAGACTATCAGACCTTATAAACACACTTAGTAAATATAACGAAATAAGTAGAATTAGATATACCACATCCCATCCAAGAGATATGACAGATGATCTTATTGAATGTTACAAAAATTCAAAAAAATTAATGCCTTTTGTCCATTTACCAATTCAAAGTGGTTCTGACAGAATATTAAAAATGATGAACAGAAAACATACTGTAAATTATTATTTAAATATTTATGAAAAATTAATCAAAATTAATCCAGATATAAAATTTTCTAGTGACTTTATTATCGGATACCCCGGAGAAACGGAGCATGATTTTAAAGAAACCTTAAATTTAGTTAATAAAATTAAATTTATAAATTCATTCTCTTTTATTTTTAGTCCAAGACCAGGAACAAAGGCTAGTGAATTAGAGATTACTGATAAAGATAAACTTAAAAATAGGCTGATAACTATTCAAGAAAAATTATTTAGTAACCAAATAGAGTTGAATAAATCTTTGGAAGGTAAAACCTTAGAGGTGCTTGTGGAAAATAAACTTAAAAACCAGAAGAAATATTTTGGACGAAATAAATTTTTAAATTCAGTAATTTTTGATGGTAATGAAAGTCATATTGGCAAATTAATTAAAGTTAATATCGAAAAAAGTAATCAAAACTCTTTATTTGGCAAAGTAATTGATGAAATGAAAGCAGCATAAGTTGAAAAATTTTGCAAAATCAAAAATTAATCCTGATTTAAAATATGTGTATTCCGAAAACAATGCCTTAAGTATTGTATTCCAAAGCAATGAATTACTTTTAGGTGTTTTAGGAGAATTTAATAATAACTTAAAGGAATTAGAAAAAATTACAAATACTAGCATTTACTCTAGAGGAAATTCAATTTTATTAAAAAATACTCCTGAAAAAAATGAATTAATAAAAAATGCAATTCAATTTCTTGTAGAACAATTTTTAAATAATGGAACATTAGAAAAAAAGGATATAGAGTCATCAGTAAACAAATTTATGATTGATGAAAAAGTTACAAATAAAAGTGGAAATGTAGAATACATAATAAAAACTCCAAAAAAATCTGTAATACCAAGATCAGAGAAACAAAAAAATTATATAAGAGCTTTAAAAGAGTCAGACATTGTTATTTCTGCAGGTCCAGCTGGAACTGGTAAAACTTTTTTAGCAGTTGCGGTTGCATTAACTATGTTGTTGGATAAAAAAATAGAGAGAATTATTTTATCTAGACCAGCAGTTGAAGCGGGTGAGAGATTAGGTTTTTTACCAGGAGATATGAGAGAAAAAGTTGACCCTTACTTAAGACCTCTTTATGATTCATTATATGATTTATTAGATTTTGAAAAAATTCAAAAAAAAATAGAAGTTGGAGATATTGAAATTGCACCACTTGCTTTCATGAGGGGGAGAACTTTAAAAAATTCTTTTGCAATTCTTGATGAAGCGCAAAATGCTACTGATACTCAAATAAAAATGTTTTTAACAAGAATTGGTGAGAATTCTAAAATAGTTATTAATGGTGATCCTTCCCAGATAGACTTACCGAATAAAACAATGTCAGGTTTAAATAGATCAAAAAAATTACTTGGTCATTTAAAGGAGATATCTGTAGTAGATTTTGATCATACAGATGTTGTAAGACATCCGCTGGTTTCTAAGATAGTGAAGGCTTATTCTGATAAAAATTCAGATTAATGATTAAAGCCAACATAGTTTTAGACAAAAAAATTTGGGAAAAAAGATTAAAAAAACCAGAAATTTACTTCAAAAAGAAATTAAACAAATTATCTAAATTTAGTACATTTAAAAATCAAAACCAAGAATTTACTGTGATGCTTACGAATAACAAAAAAATGAAAGATTTAAATTCAAAATTTAGAAATAAAAATGTTTCAACAGACGTACTTTCTTTTCCTTTAAAAGTTAAATTAAAAAATAAAATATATTTAGGAGATATAGCAATTTCTTTTGAAATAATTAATAGAAGAGCAAAATCATCTAGTTTTAATCGTGAATTAGATAAAATGTGGATACACGGTTATTTACATCTCTTAGGATATGATCATAAAAATTATAAAGATTATTATTTAATGAAGAAAAAAGAAAATTTAATATTTAAAAAATTGAATAAAATAAATTGAAATCTATTCTAGAAAATAAAGCTTATCTATATTTAATATGTTTGTTATTAGGTATAATAACATCATTTAGTTTACCACCATATAATTTTGCATTTATTAATTTTTTAACACTCCCTACATTACTTTATATATTAATAAATTATGCCCATAAAAAAATTATATCATTTTTTATTGGCTTGGCCTTTGGATTTGGTTATTTTATTTCTAACCTTTATTGGATTACAAATTCTTTAAAATTCGATATAAATTTTAAATTTATTATTCCATTTGCATTAATATTAATTCCTCTATTTTTGGGAATATTTTATGGTTTAGTTACTTTTCTAAGTAGCTTTTTTAATTTAAAAAATAAACTCTCATCAGTTTTAATTTTTTCAATTTTTTTTGGCGGCATTGAATTTCTAAGAAGTTTTATTTTTGGCGGTTTCCCTTGGAATCTAATAGTTTTTAGTATTTCAAATTACTTACCATCCTTACAAATTTTATCTTATGTAGGGACCTACTCATTAAATTTATTATCAATTACTATTTTTTTATTACCGATAATATTTTTTAATAAGCTTAAAAGTTCGCTTACAGCACTCATTTTTTGTTCTGGTTTAATTTTAGTAGTAATAAATTATTTGTATGGATACTTTAATATTAAAAATTTTGAAAAAAAAAAATACGACAAGCTAGATTCTGTTATTCGAGTTGTTTCTCCAAATATACCAATTGAAAGATTCTTAACAAACCAGAGTCCAGAAAAAAATATCGATGAATTACTTACTTTGAGCAATCCAAATAAATCTAAAAAAAAAATATTTATTTTTCCTGAGGGTATAATTACTAGTATTTACTTTAAAGATCTGAAATTATTTAAAGATATCTTCAAAAAAAAATATAATTTAAACCATAAGGTCATCTTGGGAATTAATAGTATTAAAGATAATAAAATTTATAATTCCTTAGTAGTATTAAATAATAATTCAGACTTATTGTACAAATATAACAAGAATAAACTTGTTCCATTCGGAGAATTTTTACCTTTTGAAAAGTTCTTTAAAAGAGTAGGTTTAAAAAAAATAACCCAAGGATACCAATCGTTTTCATCTGACAATAAAAGAGAAGTTTTCAATATTGATCAATTTAAATTTATCCCACTTATCTGTTATGAAATTATATATTCTGGAAAAATTAATCCAAATAAAAAATATTACGATTTTATATTAAATATTTCTGAGGATGGTTGGTTTGGCAAATCTATTGGACCGGCTCAACATTTGACTCACTCGATATTCAGATCAATTGAGGAAGGTAAAAATGTTATTAGGTCTTCAAACAATGGAGTATCTGCTTTTGTAAATCCAAAAGGTCAAATTATTAAACAAATTAGAGAAAAAGGATATTTTGATATTAATAAAATCAAACGTGTTGATAAAACTTATTTTGCTAAACACGGTAACAAGATCTTCTTTTATTTTGTCTTAATTTATACTACTTTCATCGTGATTTTAAAAATTAGGGAGAATAAATGAAAAAAGATTACTTATTTACCAGCGAGTCAGTGTCTGAAGGTCATCCAGATAAAGTTTGTGATAGAATTTCAGATATGGTTGTAGATACATATTTGGCTGCTGAACCTCAATCGAGAGTTGCTTGTGAAACTTTAACAACAACAAATAAAGTTGTCTTAGCTGGCGAAGTAAGAGGTCCAGATATTAAAAAAGAGGATTTAATAGAAAAAGTTCGACATTGCATCAAAGATATAGGTTATGATCAAGATGGATTTACTTGGAAGGAAGCAACATCAGTCGAAAGTCATTTGCATTCTCAATCTGCTGATATTGCTATGGGTGTAGACTCATCTGTAAATAAAGACGAGGGTGCAGGTGACCAAGGAATTATGTTTGGTTATGCTTGTAACGAAACGGATGTCCTTATGCCAGCACCAATACATTATTCTCATAAAATATTGAGACTAATGGCTGAAGACAGAAAGTCTGGAAAATTAAAAAATATAGAACCAGACTCAAAAAGCCAAATTACAATTGAATATAAAGATGGAAAACCATCATCAGTTAAATCAGTCGTAATATCAACTCAACACTCGCCTAATATAAATCAAGCTCAAGTAAGAGAGCTAGTTAAACCTTATATTGAAAGATCAATACCTAAAGATTTATTAAATTCATTGGACGAAAATGAAATTTATGTAAATCCTACAGGAAATTTTGTAATAGGGGGGCCGGACGGTGATAGTGGTTTGACAGGTAGAAAAATTATTGTTGATACATATGGTGGAGCTGCTCCTCATGGTGGAGGTGCATTTTCAGGAAAAGATCCAACTAAAGTAGATAGGTCAGCAGCTTATGCATCAAGATATCTAGCAAAAAATGTTGTTGCATCCAAAATCTCTGATAAATGTTTAATCCAGCTTGCTTATGCAATAGGAGTATCGAAACCTTTGTCAATTTACGTAGATTTATTTGATAATGATGAAGAAAAAAATAAGCACGTGGAAAAGCTTATAAGTGAAAATTTTGATTTAAGTCCAAGAGGAATAAGAGAAATGCTAGGTTTGAATAAACCAATCTATGAAAAAACAGCTGCTTATGGACATTTTGGAAGACTTCCTGATGATAAAGGATCATTTTCATGGGAAAAAACAGATAAATCAAACGTATTTAACAAGTAAATAAAGTTGAATATTAAAAAAAAATAAATATATTTCAAACACATTATTGAAATTTCAAAATGGGCTTCGGCCCATTTTTTTTTAGGATTAATAAGAATGTTAAATAGAAGAGCAGATAAATTAGAGTTGATAAGAATAGCTGAAGCAGTAGCTTTAGAAAAATCTATCGATAAAGAGCTAATAATAGGCTCAATGGAAAATGGTATTGCAAAAGCAGCTAAATCTAAGTTTGGAACTGAAAATGAAATAAAAGTTGAAATTGATAGAGAAAGCGGAGACATAGGAATTTTTAGAAAATTGGTGATAGTAGAAAATCCTGAAAATTATAATTTAGAAATAACTCTGGATGATGCAATTAAGCTTAATGAAAATAATGAAGGAAAACAGATAGGCGATGAAGTACTTCAACCACTACCCTCATTTGACTTTGGAAGAATTGCAGCTCAAACCGCAAAACAAGTAATTAGTTTTAACGTAAGAGAAGCAGAAAGGGAAAGACAGTATAATGATTTTAAAGATAAAATTGATACTATTTTAAGTGGTATTGTTAAAAGATTAGAATTTGGGAATGTAATTGTAGATCTGGGAAGAACAGAGGCAATAATTCAAAAAAATGAGATGATCCCACGAGAGAATATAAAAGCTGGTGATAGAGTAAAAGCATATTGTCTTGATGTAAGAAGGGAACCAAGAGGACAACAAATATTTCTTTCAAGAGCTCATCCTAAGTTTATGGAGAAATTATTTATTCAAGAAGTTCCAGAAATTTATGATGGTCTTATAGAGATAAAATCATCTTCTAGAGATCCGGGTAGTAGAGCTAAAATTTGTGTAAAAGCAATCGATACTTCATTGGACCCAGTTGGAGCATGTGTAGGTATGAGAGGTAGTAGAGTTCAAGCAGTTGTAAATGAACTTCAAGGAGAAAAAATTGATATAGTTAATTGGTCTGAAGATCCAGCAGTTGTAGTTGCAAATGCATTATCACCCGCGGAAGTACAAAGAGTAAATGTAGATGAAGAAGGAAGAAAACTTGATGTTATTTTAACAGAAGAAAATCTAAGCAAAGCAATTGGAAGAAGAGGGCAAAATGTTAGGCTTGCAACAAAATTAATGAATTATGAAATCAACATTATGACCGATCAAGAGGATTCTGAGAGAAGACAGATAGAGTTTAAGGAAAAGACGGATAATTTTGTAAAAAACTTGGAATTAGATGAAACATTAGGCCAGTTGCTTGTAGCTGAAGGTTTCTCATCAATAGATGATATTAAAGAAAGTGACCCCGTGGCATTGATGAAAATAGAGGGAATTGAAGAGGAAACTGCAAAGGAACTAATAGAAAGAGCAAAAGAATTTTATCAAAAAGACCAGGAAGAAATTGCTAAAAGGATTAAAGATTTAGGATTAGAGAATGATTTAATTAATCACAAAGGTTTAACACCTGGAATGCTATTAACACTTGGTGAACAAAAAATACTTACATTAAACGATTTTGCTGACTTGGCATCTGATGAGTTGACTGGTGGCTATGATGTAGTTAAAGGTGAAAGAGTAAAAATTAAAGGGTATTTAGAAGATTTTGCTCTTTCAAAAAAAGAAGCAGACGATTTAATTATGTCTGCGAGAAATATAGTCTATCAAGATTGAGAGATGAAAAATGGAAAAGAAAAAATTAAAGTTATCAATTTCTGGAGCCTCCAAGAAGACAATTAGTAGTATTGAACAAGCGAGATCTCAATCGAAAAATACAGTTGTAATAGAAAAAAGAACTTCAAGGTTTGGTGGTAAACCAAACTTTTCTAGAGGAGCTAAATCAACGGAAAATAAATTACAAAAAACATTTATACCAAAAAAAACAAATTTTTCTAAGCCTCCATCACCAATTACATCTGATTTTGAAAAGAGAAAATTAGCGGAGCAAAGGGCAACAAGGAGATTAAAAGGTGAGAATGTTCAAAAAGATAGTAAATCCCAAAAACTTGGGGGAAAGAGAAGAGAATTAAAACTTACAGTTTCTAGAGCATTAAGTGGAGATGATATTGGTACAAGATCAAGAAGTTTAGCCTCACTAAAAAGAGCAAAACAAAAAGAAAATAGATTACTAAATAAAGACGATACTAAAGATAATTTTAAACCAGTTAAAAGAGATATTAATATACCTGAAGTTATAACTATAAGAGAATTAGCGAATAGAATGGCTGAACAATCAAGTAGCATCATAAAACATTTGATGGGTATGGGTGTGACAGTTACGATAAATCATACAATTGATGCTGATACAGCAGAGTATTTGGTTAAGGAATTTGGACATAATCCTGTAAAAGAGGAAAAAGTAGAGGAAATTTTAGAAAAAATTAAAGAAGTTAAAACTCAAAATCTAAAGAGCAGAGCACCTATTGTAACGGTTATGGGGCACGTTGATCACGGCAAGACATCAGTTTTAGATGTGTTGAGAAAAGCGAATGTTGTTTCTGGAGAATTTGGTGGTATTACTCAACATATAGGAGCATATCAAATTACATATGAAAAAAATAAAATAACTTTCATCGATACACCTGGTCATGCAGCATTCACTGAAATGCGAGCTAGAGGTTCAAAGTTAACTGATATAGTTATTCTTGTTGTTGCGGCTGATGATGGTGTAAAACCACAAACTATAGAATCAATTAAACATGCAAAGGCTGCTAAAGTACCAATTGTTGTAGCAATAAATAAGTGTGATCTTCCTGAAGCTGATCCTCAAAAAATTAAAAATCAACTTTTAGAATATGAGTTAATAGCTGAAGATTTATCAGGAGATACTTTAATGGTAGAAATTTCTACAAAAACAAATCAAAATTTAGATAAGTTAGTAGAGAGTATTATCTTACAAGCAGAAATATTAGATCTAAAAACTGATTTTGATACTGCTGCAAAAGGAATAGTTCTAGAATCAAAAATTGATATTGGTAGAGGACCAATTGCAAATATAATTGTTACTGGGGGAACTTTAAAAAAAGGTGACTATTTTGTCAGTGGTTTAAAATGGGGAAAAGTTAGAGCCATAATAAATGATCAAGGAAAACAAATCGATAACGCTGAACCTGCAACGCCAGTAGAAATACTAGGTATTAACGGAGCGGCAAAATCAGGGGATGATTTTATAGTATTGAAAAGTGAGAAAGAGGCCAAAACTCTTTGTGATGCAAGAATACATGAAGTAAAAGAGAGCAAAAATCCAATGTCATTTGTTACTCAAGACTCAGCATTCAAAGATGCATCTTCTCAAGAACTAAATATCATTATAAAATCAGATGTTCATGGTTCATCAGAGGCTATAAAAAATGCAATAAATCAAATTAAACACGATGAAGTAAAGGCAAAGATACTTTTATCAGATATTGGTATGGTAACAGAAACTGATGTTACTTTAGCCAAAGCCTCTAACGCTGTAATAATTGCATTCAATGTAAAACCAAGTAAAGAAGCTAAAAAAAGAGCTGAACAAGAAAAAATTTCTATATCAAGTTATAATATTATTTATGAAGTTTTAGATTTTATAAAAAGTAAAATGTCTGGTCTATTAACACCAGAAGTAGATGAAAAAATAATAGGAACAGCAGAGATACTCGAAATATTCAAGGTTTCAAAAGTAGGTAAAGTAGCAGGTTCAAAAGTAACTGATGGAGAAATTACTCAAGACTCAAGTGCAAGAGTAATCAGAGATGGTGCTATAATTTTTAATGGAAAAATAAGTTCAATTTTTAGAGAAAAAAATCAAACTAAACAAGTATCTGCTGGACTAGAGTGTGGAATAACATTAAAGGATTTTGTTGATTTCCAGAAAAATGACGTAATTGAAGTGTACAATTCAACAATAACAGAGAGAACAATATAATGACTAATTTAGGTAAACCAGTTACTCAAAGACAACTAAGGGTTGGTGAAATGATTAAGCAAGCTTTAGGAATGTTATTTATAAGAGATGAAGCAAAATTGCCTACATTATCTACAAAAGAAATAACAGTTACTGAAGTTAGAATGTCTCCGGATTTAAAAACAGCAAAAATTTTTGTAATGCCTTTAGGTGGAAAAGATGCTGAAGAAGTCGTTACTAAATTAAAGGAATTTTCATTTATAATTAGAAAAGTTTTATCAAAAAAAATAGTGATGAAGTTTTTACCTAAACTATTTTTTGTAAAAGATGATTCTTTTGATTATGCAGAAAAAATTGAAAATTTAATCAAACAAACAAATAAGTAAGGAAACGAAAATGGTAAATAAATCAAAAGAACTAGCAATCCATGATAAGGATACAGGTTCTTCAGAAGTTCAGGTTGCTCAATTGACTGATAAAATTGAGAACTTGTCTAAACATATTAAACAGTTCAAAAAAGATAAACACTCATCTGTTGGACTTTTAAGAGCGGTAAATAGAAGAAAAAAATTATTAGACTATTTAAAGAAAAATAAAATGGAGTCTTATAAAGAAGTAATATCAAAATTAAATTTAAGGAAGTAAATGTTTAAAGTTGTAAAGAAAGAAATAGAAGTAGCAGGGAAAAAGATTAGTTTAGAAACAGGTAAAATTGCAAGACAAGCAGACGGCGCTATCGTAGCGCAATGTGGAGAAACGGTTGTATTAGCAACTGCAGTTGGAGCTAAAAAAGTTAATCCGGATATAGATTACTTTCCATTGTCAGTAAATTATCAAGAAAAATATTACGCAGCAGGTAAAATTCCAGGTGGATATTTTAAAAGAGAAGCAAGACCAACAGATAGTGAAACATTAATTTCAAGATTAATTGACAGACCTATCAGACCACTTTTCCCAGATGAATTTAAAAACGAAGTTCAGGTACTACCAACAGTAATATCATACGATAAAGAGAATGAGGCAGATATTTTATCAATTATTGCCTCATCAGCTGCATTAGCTATCTCAGGAATGCCATTTTTAGGCCCTGTTGGGGCGTCTAGAGTTGGCTTTATTAAAGGAGAATACGTTCTTAATCCCACTAAAGCAGAACTAAAAGATTCAAAACTTGATCTTGTAGTAGCTGGAACAAAAGATGCAGTTTTAATGGTTGAATCCGAAGCAAGCGGCTTAACCGAAGAAGAAATGTTAAATGCTGTTAAGTTCGGCCATGAAGGATTTGTCCCAGTAATTCAAATGATAGAGGAATTGACTAAAGAATGTAAAAAACCTGATTGGGTGGTTGAGAAAAAAGATCTTTCGGAAGTAAAAAATAAATTAGAAAGTGAATTCACAGAAGATCTTAAAAAAGCATTTTCAATAAAAGATAAACAGGAAAGATCAAATTTAATTTCTGAGATAACTGATAAAGCAAAAAAGTTATATGAAGAAGATGAGAATTATACAGATCTTGATGTAAATTCTGAACTTAAAAATTTAGAAAAAAGTATTGTAAGAACAGATATTCTAAAAAATAAAAATAGAATTGATGGTAGAGGTCTTGCAGATGTTAGACCAATCATGTGTGAAGTTGGAATTCTTCCAAGGGTTCATGGCTCTGCTCTGTTTACTCGAGGAGAAACTCAAGCAATAGTTACAACTACACTTGGTACATCTGATGATGAGCAAAAAATAGAAAGTCTTGAAGGATTACAAAAAGAAAGATTTATGCTTCACTATAATTTTCCACCTTTCTCTGTTGGAGAAACTGGTAGAATAGGAACCGGTAGAAGAGAAATAGGTCATGGAAAATTAGCTTGGAGAGCAATAAATTCTTCTTTGCCATCTAAAGAGAATTTTCCCTACACATTTAGAATTGTATCAGAAATAACCGAGTCAAATGGTTCTTCATCTATGGCAACTGTATGTGGTTCATCTTTGGCTTTGATGGATGCAGGAGTACCAATTAAAGAACCAGTTGCTGGTATTGCAATGGGATTAATTAAAGAAGGAGATGACTTTAGCGTACTTTCAGATATTCTTGGAGATGAAGATCACCTAGGCGATATGGACTTTAAAGTAGCTGGAACTAAAGATGGAATAACATCTCTTCAAATGGATATTAAAATTACAGGAATAACATTTGAAATTATGGAGCAAGCCTTAAAACAAGCAAAAGATGGAAGAATTCACATTCTAGGTGAAATGAATAAAGCTTTATCCAAATCAAGAGAAGATGTAGGAAAACATACACCTAAAATGGAAAAAATCTCTGTAGATAAGAAGGATATTGCTACAGTCATTGGAAAAGGTGGTGCAACTATAAGAGAAATAGTTGAGGTATCTGGTGCCAAAGTTGACATCAATGACGAAGGAGAAGTCACAGTAGCTGCTCCAGATGAGGAGTCTAGGAATAAAGCTATGCAAATGATTAAAGACTTAACTGCTAAAGCTGAACTCAATAAAATTTATAATGGAAAAGTAATGAAAATTATGGAGTTTGGTGCATTTGTTAATTTCCTGGGAAAACAAGATGGCCTTGTTCACATATCAGAGCTTGCTGATAAAAGAGTCGGTAAGGTAACTGATGTCGTAAAAGAAGGTGATGAAGTTAAAGTTAAAGTAATAGGCTTTGATAGAGGAAAAGTTAAGTTATCAATTAAACAAGCTGCAATATAAATTTATAGGAGAAATATGAAAAAATTTGATGATTTGATGAGCGTAAGCAATGAAATTGAAAATATCAGCGCAAGTGATGTAAAAGAAAAGCTAAATGACCCAAATGTTCAATTTATCGATGTTAGGGACAAAGAGAGCTTTTCAAAAGGCACGATCGGCAATGCAATTCACTTAGATAGAGGTTTATTAGAATTTTACTTAGCAGAAGGAAGTCCTCTTGAAAATGATATGTTTAAAAATAATCCTGATAAAGAATATGTAGTTTTTTGTGGTGTTGGTGGACAAGGAACATTAGCAACCAAAACTATGAAGGATATGGGAGTTAAAAATGTCAAAAATATCACTGGTGGTATGAAAGAGTGGGAAAAGATCAAGTAAAAAATAATTGTAATAAATTATATTAGAATGAAGCTTTTAAAAAACTTTAAGTTAGAACTACAGAAAAATAAATATGGAAGATATTTATTACTTGGTAGTTTTGCATTTTTTTTATTAAAGGTTTAATCTGGTTAGGTTTTTTTATTGCTGTTGGCTTAGGTATTACTAATTCTTTTTAAATTAAGACAATTACCAACAAAATCATTTGAACAAAATTTATCACCACAGAAACAAAGTGTGATTGTTTAAATTTTTTATCCTGCTTTTCATCTCTGAACTTATTTATAATTGGCATTAGTACAAAATTTGATACAGCAAATAATACCGCAACACTCAAAATTAAATAAAAATCTAAGGAAAAAATTTTCAGACTTATAAAGCAAATTAAAACTGAAATACTAATTGCTAAATTAACAGTGTAGTAATAAGGAAATATTTTTCTTATAAATTTTCTAGCATTTTCTTCATCTAATGCGGTGAAAGTAACAGGTGCTACAACAAAAGAAAAGAAGAGCATAATTCCTAATATTATAGTTGTTAGATAGAGACTAATATTACTAATCATATTTAGAGAATTACCTTATATTTTTCAAATTTAATAGAAGTAAAATTATTGGTTTAATACTTTATCTTTAGCCTTTTTGAATTCTTCTTCTGATAATGCCCCAGATTTAAATAATTCGTTTAAACTTTTTAGTTGGGATAAAATATCGCTCGATTTAACTTTTGAAACATTTTGAAGATTTAATTTTTTATTCAATGATAAATTAATGTAAGAGGCTAAATCAAGTTTATGATGTTCTTTTGCCCTTACTTCTATTTCAAATTGTTTATGCCTTTCTGCAGCAATTGAAACAACTTTCTCCATACTTTTCTTATGTTCGGGGTATTGAGAAATATTATGTGGATGATATTCAGATCTATCTTCTTTTATATGTTTATTTTTTGGTGCTCCTATAGTTTTCGGATCCATATTACGAACTATGTAAAACCATTTTCCTCCTGTAAGTCTTGAAAAGAACCAATGTGAATGCCCAAGTGTAACTTTTGGGAGTTCAATTTTACTGTCTCTAAGCCAAGCTTTAAATTGTGAATAAATACCCCTTCTAGAAGGATCTTCAGGATCAAATAGTTCTTTATATAAGTCTAAATGGTAAACCCAAAAACAGTTAAATGATGATCCTTTAGAAAAAAATTCAAAAACATAATATTCAGGTCTTTTATAACACCCATCATATTTATCTTTAAACACAACCTCAACTATCCAAGGATCAACATAACCAATCCATTTTTGTGGAATTACATTCTCACCAATCATTATTATGTCTTCAGCTTTTTTATTGTTTAATTTAAGTAAAATGTAGCCTTTATTATAGAAACCCCATTGTTCATAAACATATCTATCAGCAACTGTCCATTCACCAGGTGGAAGTTCAAATTTATATTTTTTATAAAACTCAATATGGCCAGAAATTTTACTTCCTATACTATAACTTTTAGCACTGAGATCTCCAAAAATAAAAAAACAAAATGTGAAACAAAGTAGGATTTTTTTCATAAAAAATATTAACTAATATTCTTAGGATCTGGCATTCCAACTTTATTGTAACCAGCATCTACATAATGAATTTCACCAGTAACACCTCCAGCCATATCGCTTAGTAAATATAAAGCTGAATTTCCTACGTCGAGATTATCTACATTTCTTTTCAAAAATGAATGATCTGCATTCCACTTGTAAAGAAATTTAGCATCCCCAATAGCAGAAGCTGCTAGAGTTTTAATTGGTCCCGCACTTATTGCATTAATTCTAATATTCTTTGCTCCTAGATCCCTTGCGAGGTATTTAACACTAGACTCTAGTGCAGCTTTACATACTCCCATTACATTATAATTAGGTATGGCTTTATTTGCCTCATAACTCAAAGTAATCATACTACCACCTTCCTTCATTACTTTAGATGCCTCTCTAGCAACTTCAGTAAATGAAAAACAGGATATCAACATACTTCTTAAAAAGTTTTCTCTAGTTGTATTTAAATATTCTCCTGATAACTCAGACTTATCTGAAAATGCAATTGCATGCACAACAAAATCAATTTCTCCCCATTGACTTTTTACATCTTCAAAGAGTTTTACAACTTCTTCTTTTTTTTCTACATCACAGCTAAATGTTACATTTGAATTTAATTTTTCCGCAAGTGGAACAACTCTTTTTTTTAAAGCATCACCCAAATATGTAAAAGCTAACTCTGCTCCAGCTTCTGCAAGTTTTTGTGATATGCCCCATGCAATTGATCTTTCATTGGCAACGCCCATGATAAGACCTTTTTTTCCCTTCATTAAATTCATAGATCTAAACTTTCTCAAACACTAATGTTGCATTAGTTCCACCAAAACCAAAACTGTTAGACATAATTGCATTTAGATTTACGTTTTTTTCAACCTGTGTAACAATTGGATAGTTCTTAGCTTCATCATCCATTTCTGAAATATTTGCTGACGCTGAAATAAAATTATTTTTCATCATTATCAAACTATAAATTGCTTCGTGAACTGAAGTTGCACCTAATGAATGACCTGACAAAGATTTTGTAGAACTTATCTTAGGTTTATAGTCTGGGAAAGCCTCTCCAACTGCTTTTAATTCTGTAATATCTCCTACAGGTGTTGATGTCCCGTGAGTATTAATATAGTCAATTTTATTTTTTGAAGTTGCTAAAGCCATTTTCATACATCTCACCGCTCCCTCGCCAGATGGTGCAACCATATCATAGCCATCTGATGTTGCTCCATATCCAGTTAATTCTGCGTATATTTTAGCACCTCTTGCTTTGGCATGTTCGTATTCTTCTAAAACAAGAACTCCACCTCCACCAGCAATTACAAAACCATCCCTTGTTTTATCATACGGTCTTGAGGCTTTTTCAGGGGTATCGTTATATTTTGATGATAGTGCAGTCATTGCATCAAACATTGCAGTCATTGCAAAGTGAACCTCATCACTGCCACCTGCAAAAATAATATTTTGTTTTCCTAATTGAATAAGTTCCATTGCGTTACCAATACAATGACCACTCGTTGCACATGCTGAACTTATTGTGTAATTAGTGCCTTTTATTTTAAATGGAACTGCTAGAGTGGCAGAAGCAGTACTTGCCATTGTTCTTGGAACTATAAATGGACCCATTTTTTTTGGATTTTTTTCTCTCGTTTTATCTGATGCTAAAATAACATTTTCAATTGATGGCCCTCCAGATCCCATTACCATCCCAGTTGAAATATTACTAACCTCATTTTCTTCTAATCCAGAGTCTTTAACTGCTTCACTCATTGCAACATAATTATATGCTGATCCAGCACCCATAAATCTAATAACTTTTCTATCAATATAATCTTCCAATTTGATATTAGGTTTACCATGAACATGGCTTTTCAAATTATGCTCTTTGTATTCATCAGAAAATGTTATTCCTGATTTTGTATTAACTAATGATTGATAAACCTCATCTTGATTATTTCCCAAACATGAAACTACACCAAGTCCTGTTACAACTACTCTTTTCATTATTTAAATAATCCTACCTTAAGATTTTCTGCACTATAAATCTTTTTTCCATCAGCAAGCAATATTCCATTCGCAAGACCTACAGTTGTTTCTCCTTTAACAAGAATTCTTTTCATATCTATTTCATATGTTGCCATTTTGACATTTTTAAGAACTTCACCAGTGAATTTTACAGTGCTTACACCTAATGCTCTACCTCTTCCTGGATTTCCAAGCCAACCAAGAAAAAAGCCAACTAGCTGCCACATAGCATCTAAACCAAGACAACCTGGCATAACTGGATCTTCTCTAAAATGACAATCAAAGAACCACAAATTATCCTTAATATCAAGTTCGGCTTTCATAGATCCTTTTTTATAAAAACCCTCACTCTCAGTTATTTCTGTAATTCTATCAAACATTAGCATTGGTGGAGAAGGTAATTTTGCATTACCTGGACCAAATAACTTACCATTAGCGCAATCAATTAGTTCGTCGTAATTAAAGGAACTTTTTTTCATAATTTTGTAATCTTATTACTTGATTTAGGTACATTATAATATACAAATAGTTTAGAATAGTTTTAAATTGCTAATGACGAGTAAACAAGAATTTATTGAAAAACTAAGAAACTCTAGTTTAAGACCAACTAAACAAAGAATAAATATATGCGAGGTTTTATTTAATAGAGATAAAACTTTCCATTTCACAATAAACGACTTATTCAATTTGATAAAAGATAAAACTGGAGAGAAAGTTTCTTTAGCAACTGTTTACAATACAGTTCATGCATTTCATAAAAAAGGATATTTAAAAGAAATACCTATTAATTCTAATCAAACTTATTTTGATACAAATGTCACAGATCATCACCACTTCTTCGATGTTAAAGAAGAAAAGCTTATTGATCTTAAAAATGAGGATGTAGGACCAATAGAAATTCAAAAATCTATACCTGGAAAAAAAATTAAATCAGTTGAAGTTTTAGTTAAATTAGAAGACTAGGTTTTCAAAATTACATCGTAAATATTCTGACTTATTGACAATCTTCTTTAGAATAATTATAAACAACGAATTAGAATAATTATAATATTAAAGGAGATAAATAATAATGAGTGCGGAATTTCATAAAAGTAAAACATTTAAATCAGCAGAATTAAGTAAGTGCCCTTTTACGGGTGCAGGTACACCAGCAAAATTTAGTGCTGGAAGAGGACAAACAAACAGAGATTTTTGGCCAAATAGTTTGAATTTGAAAATTTTAAGTCAGCACTCAAATTTATCAAATCCAATGGAGAAAAAATTTAATTATTCTAGAGAATTCAAAAAACTGAACTACAAAGCACTCAAAAAAGATTTAAACAAATTAATGACAGACTCACAAGATTGGTGGCCAGCAGATTACGGTCATTATGGTCCTTTATTTATTAGATTAGCATGGCACGCAGCGGGTACATACAGAACAGGTGATGGTAGAGGAGGTGCTGGAACAGGTAATCAAAGGTTTGCACCGTTAAATGCTTGGCCTGATAATGTTAATTTAGATAAAGCTAGATTACTTTTGTGGCCAATAAAACAGAAATATGGAAAAAGAATTTCTTGGGCAGATTTATTTATACTAGTTGGAAATGTAGCATTAGAGTCAATGGGCTTTAAAACATTCGGTTTTGGAGCGGGAAGAACTGACATCTGGGAACCAGAAGATGATATTTACTGGGGCTCAGAAAAAGAAATGTTGGGTGTTAAGAGATACAGCGGAAAGAGAGATCTTGAACAACCATTGGGAGCTTCTCACATGGGATTAATTTATGTAAATCCACAAGGTCCAGATTTTAATCCAGATCCATTAAAAGCAGCTCACGATATTAGAGAAACATTTGGACGAATGGCAATGAATGATTATGAAACTGTTGCACTTGTTGCTGGTGGTCATACTTTTGGAAAATCTCATGGTGCTGCACCAGAATCTCATAAAGGACCTGATCCAGAAGCATCAAGAATTCAAGATCAAGCAACTGGTTGGAATAGTAACTATAAATCAGGAAAAGGTGTACATGCAATAAGTAGTGGTATTGAAGGAGCATGGACACAAACACCAACACAATGGGACATGGGTTACTTTGATTGTTTATTTAACCATGAATGGGAATTGACAAAAGGACCTGCTGGAGCATTTCAATGGACTCCAAAAAAGAATGGTCAGAGAATTAAAATGGTACCTGATGCTCATGATAAAAGTAAAATGCATCCTCCAATGATGCAAACAACTGATTTATCTTTGAGAATGGATAAAAGCTATGGACCAATTTCAAAACATTTTTATCAAAATCCAGATGAATTTGCTGATGCATTTGCAAGAGCTTGGTTTAAGCTTACTCATAGAGACATGGGACCAAGAGCATGTTATTTGGGTAGCGAAGTACCAAAAGAACAATTAATTTGGCAAGATCCTATAGATAAACCAAAATATAAACTTAAATCAAAAGATATAAGAGATTTAAAATCAAAGCTTTCAAAATCAAAAATCTCTGTTTCTGATTTAGTTTCTACGGCTTGGGCTTCTGCTTCTACATACAGAGGTTCTGACAAAAGAGGTGGAGCAAATGGTGCAAGAATTATGCTTGAGCCTCAAAGAAGTTGGAAAGTCAATAACCCTAAAAAACTTTCAAAGGTTATTAAAGCTTTACAAAAAATTAAGAAAAAATTTGATACAAATAAAAAATCAGTCTCAATGGCGGACCTTATAGTATTAGGTGGAAATGTAGGAATAGAGATGGCAGCAAAAAAAGCTGGTCATAAAATTCAGGTTCCATTCACACCTGGAAGAGGAGATGCAAGACAAGACCAAACAGATGTAAATTCATTTGGATTACTTGAGCCGCAAGCGGATGGTTTTAGAAACTACATGAAAAAAGGTAAATCTAATGTTTCAGCTGAGGAAAAATTAATTGATAAGGCACAATTAATGGGATTAACGGCACCAGAGATGACAGTTCTTGTAGGAGGAATGAGAGTTTTAGATACAAACTATGATAGTTCTAAAAATGGAGTATTCACAAAAAAACCTGGAACTCTATCAACAGATTATTTTGTAAATCTTCTTGATATGAGTACCACTTGGAAAGAAACTGACAAATCTGAACAATATTTTGTTGGTAAAGATAGAAAGTCTAAAAAAACTAAGTGGAAAGGTTCAAGAGTTGACCTTATTTTTGGTTCAAATTCTCAATTAAGAGCATTAGCCGAAGTCTATGCCTGCAAAGACTCATCTGACAAATTTGTTAAAGACTTTGTATCTGCATGGGTCAAAGTGATGAATGCAGATAGATTTGATTTAAGATTAAACTAGTATTAAGGAAAGCGGAAAAATGACATCACTATCGTTCGAAGACTTTTATAAAGTTCCTGAAATTAAGTTTGATATAAATAGATTGCGAAATGACTTAAATCTAATTTTAGAGAAAAAGAAATTTAATTCGCCAGGTGTTACTCACTTTGGTGCAATTCCTCTAAATCAAATTCCAAATAACAAAGACTCTATAGAAGGGAACAATATCAGAGGTAGATATTGGACTATTGCTGATGAGACAGGAAAAGAAGTCTCAAGAGATATTGATATTGATGAATCGAAATATACTCAGTTGCTACCAGAGTTCGAGAAAACTTATTTTAAAGAGGTTTATGAAATTCTTAGTAAAAAATTTAAACTAGGAAGAGTAAGGCTTTTATTAAAAGAGCCAAGATCAACGCTAAGCTGGCACAAAGATCCAGAGTGTAGATTACATATTCCGATAGTAACTAATGCAGGTTGTTCAATGGTCATTGAAAATGTTGCAAAACATTTGCCTGCAGATGGACATGTATGGATTACTAACAATACAAAGTATCATAACTTTTTTAATGGAGGAGAACAGGCTAGAGTTCACTTAGTTGCTTGTGTTCTTGAAAGCCCGTTTAAAGAATAATGGAAGTTACTAACGGTATTTTTAAAGCTGCCGGTCAGATTTATTCCAATAACAGAGGCTCTATTTTAAGAACAATTGTTTATACAGTTGGTCATTTTGCAATTGCTATAACTGTTTTGATGATAGTTGCTGATGTATCTTTTATGATAGCTTTGACTGATGCAATTGTAGAACCAATTGCCAATTCTATATGGTATTTCATTTTAGATAAGTGGTGGGCAAGTAGATCAAAAAGTAAATAATAATCATTATCAATAAGTATTTAAGAAAAATTTAATAAGGATAATTAGTAGTAATAATAATTATTCGCAAAAAAAATGCGTAAATAATAATTATTCGCAAGGATATTTGTTGAAAATAATTTTTTCATATTTAATTTTTAATATATGCAAATAGAAAATTATAATTGTAAAAAATGTGGATTAACAATTTCTTCAACTTGTTCCAAGTGTGATAAAATAGTTGATGTTGAAGTCCTTGATGATGGATGCATAGTTCAAAAGACTAAATGTGTTGATTGTGCAAATGCTCCAGTGATCAAAGATGTTTGTGTCCAACAAAAATAATTAGTTAATATATATAACTTACAGGGTTAATTAATTTTTCCCCAAAGATTTTCTTCGTCAACCCACCCTTTAAAACTTTTAGTTTCTACTAAGCACCAATTTCTCTCGCATTTTTTCACTATCAATAATCTTCCTGTTTCTATTTTAGCCAAGGGTTTAGAAAATTTAGTTGGTTTTTTGAATAGAATTTTATTTGATACAGTTATAAAGGATTTTGATTGCTTCAATTGAGAAATGTGTATCCACCCACCATTCTTTTTATTGTCAATTATTCTTCTAAAATTTTCTTTTTTATCAATCACTTTTACCGGCAAGTTTATTTTCTTGTAAATATACTTTATTGGATAATCAAAACTTGGGCCATATCTTACGTTTACCTTATCATTTTTAAGCATTAAAAATTTTTCATTATCCTCCGAAATGGCATTCGAGGTAAAAAATATTATGATTAAAATCTTGAAGATTAATTGCACAAGCAACCCTTTTTTTTAGTAAATTTTATTTTTCTAAATTCTAGTTTTTTTAGATTAACCACCAGAATTGATGAGTGAAGACTTTTATCAGAAGAAATTATGTTTTTTAAAACTTCATTTGCTTGCATACTCCCAATTATATTTGATGTAGTTCCTAATATTCCTTCACTTTCACAATTTAAAACTTCATCAGAAGGTTCTGACTGGTAAAAACATTTTAAGCATGGGCTTGATTTATTATTAAAATCGAATGAAAAAATATGTCCATCAAATTTGCTAATAGCACCAACTATTAATTTTCTTTTATATTTTAATGAAAATTTATTTATTAAAAATTTAGTTTTAAAATTATCTGTTCCATCTACAATTATATCGAAATCTTTTACAATTTTATTTAAATTTTTTTCTGATGCTTTTTCTTTTAAAATTTTGACTTTTACATCTCTGTTAATTAATTTTATTCTTCTTTTAAAGATATCAACCTTAAATTTTCCAACATCTTTTGAAGTATACAAAATTTGTCTTTGAAGATTTGAAATATCTACTTTATCGTGATCAATAGCACCTATATACCCTACACCGCATCTAGCCAACAAATCTGCAACTGGACTACCTAATCCACCAATTCCTACAATTAAAACTTTTGAATTAATTATTTTCTTTTGTCCTAATATACCAATATCCTTAAGTATTATTTGTCTAGAGTATCTCTCAAGCTTTCGTTTAGATAATGAATTTTTCACTTACCCGTTGATCCAAATCCACCCGAACCTCTAATTGTCTCAGGCAAAGTTTCTACAGTTTCAAAATCTACTTTTAGAATTGGCATTAGTATCATTTGAGCAATTCTATCATCGTTATTTACTGTAAAGTCTTTATCTCCATGATTAAATAAAATTACTTTTATTTCTCCTCTATAGTCACTATCAATTGTTCCAGGAGTATTTAATACACTTATATTATTTTTAGCCGCTAAACCTGAACGCGGCCTGATCTGAACTTCGGTATCCTCAGGTATTGCAATGGATATACCTGTTGGCACTAAAGCGTTTTCGCCCGGTTTAATTACTATTTTCTTTTCAATGAATGCAGTCAAATCTAGTCCAGATGATCCTGTTGTTTTATATTCTGGCAGTTTAACTTTCTTGTCTAATTTTTTAATTAAGACTTTAACCATTAAGTTAATTAATCTGTTGAATTATTCTTTTGACTATTTCCTCAGCGACCAATGATTTGCTCATCTTTTCAAAATTTTCTTCAGGTTTATCTTTGTAAAATATAGAAATTTTATTAAAATCTGATCCAAATCCTATATTTTGATCTGAGACATCATTTGCAATTACCCAGTCACAATTTTTTTCATTCAACTTCTCTTTTGCATTTGTCGAGAGATTGTTTGTTTCTGCTGCAAAACCAATTGTTATTTTTGGTCTTAATGAATTGTGATTAGATATATGATTTAAAATATCGATATTTTTTTCTAGCTCTAAGTTAAATTCTTCATTCTTTTTAATCTTTGTACTTTTATAATTTTTCACTTTAAAATCAGAAACAGCTGCAGAAAAAATAGCTACATCTGTTGGTAGATTATTTAAACTTTCTTTGAACATCTCTTCAGCAGTTTCAACACTTACAAAATTAACGCCGTCCAAAGGTTTAATGCTTGTCTTTCCTGAAATAAGTGTCGTATCAAATCCATTGTCTCTAAGACATTTGGCTATTTCATATCCTTGTTTGCCACTGGATTTATTTGTAATAAATCTTACAGGATCAATATATTCATTAGTTGGTCCTGCGGTAACTAAAGCTTTTAATTTTTTATTTTTATCTAAATTAGAAAAATAATTTTTAAGCGTATTGACTGTTTCATTTGGTTCTGTCATTTTTCCTTCTCCATATTCACCACATGCCATATCTCCTATCTCTGGTCCAATAATTTTGTATCCAAAGCTTTTTAATTTTAATATGTTTTCTTTAGTAGAAGGATGCTCCCACATTCTTACATTCATTGCTGGTGCTAAAAATATTTGTTTGTTAGAGGCTAATAAAACAGTAGACGCCAAATCTTCTGCATTTCCTGAGGCTACTTTAGATATAGTATTAGCTGTAATTGGTGCAACTAATACTGCATCAGCCCATCTTGATAAAGATATATGGTCCATCTCAGCTTCGTTCTCTGCACTAAATATATCGTCATAAACTTTTTCTTGAGAAAGAGACGAAACAGATAGTGGAGTTACAAATTCTTTTGCATTTTTTGTTAATATAGTTTTTACACGAGCACCATTTTTCTTAAATAATCTTATTAACTCAAGACTTTTGTAAGCAGAAATTCCACCACATATAATTAACAGTATTTTTTTATTCTCAAAATAATTCATCGTCGAGATTAAAATACTACTAATCCTAAAATTACAAGTAATAATAAACCAATGATTGATTGATTTCTGAAAGCTACCATTTCATTTTTTTTTGTATTTAGATCATTATACGTATTAGTATTTTGTGGAATTTGTCCACTTGCAAGAAATGTTAATGCTTGGTTTGCTTTATCCATTATTTGCGGCATTTCTGGTAATCTTTTTATAACTTCTGCAGAATTTTTTAGAGTTTCATTTAATGTTGTTATAGGATCTTTTGTTTCTTTAAGCCATTTTTCAAGAACAGGTCTTGACGTTTCCCAAATGTTTGTCTCTGGATTTAATCTTCTTGCAACACCTTCAACTACTACCATGGTTTTCTGTAGCATTAGTAACTGTGGTTGAGTCTGCATATTAAATTTTTCTGTCACATCAAAAAGTTGTTTGAGTAGTTTACCGCCAGATATATCTTTAATTGACTGACCAAATATTGGCTCTCCTATTGATCTTAGTGCTTGGGCGAGATCATCAACAGGCACTTCTTTTGGAACTAACCCTGCAGCCAAATGAACTTCAGCCACTTTTTTATAATCTCGTTTAATAAATCCATATAAAATCTCAGCAAGAAATTTTTTACTCAAATCATCGAGTCTTCCCATTATACCAAAATCGATAGGAACTATTTGACCACTATTATTTATAAAAATGTTACCTTGATGCATATCTGCATGAAAAAAACCATCTCTAACAGCATGTCTTAAAAAATGTTGAATAATATCTGATGCGATTTTTTTGGTATCTATATTTCTTTTTTCTAACTCTTCTGTTTCTCTTATAGAGACACCTTCAACCCAGTCTAAAGTCATTACATTTTCACTTGTAAAATTCCAATAAATTCTAGGAACTTGAAATCCACTGTCATTCTTAGTGTTTTCAGAATACTCATTAGCTGCAGCGGCTTCAAATCTTAAATCCATTTCTAAATTGGTTATTTCTTTTAGCAAATATACGACCTCAACTAACTTAAGTCTTTTTGTCTTTTTGATAATTGACTCAGTTAAAAAAGCAAAAAGCATCAAAGCATCAATTTCTTCGTTGAATATTTTTTTTATATTTGGTCGTAAAATTTTTATAGCCACTTCTTTAATTGTGCCATTATCATTTATTTGCGCTTTATGAACTTGAGCTATAGATGCTGCTGCCACTGGTTCAGATAGATTTATAATTGAATTAAAATTATCTTCCCCTAGATCTTTTTTGATTATTTCTTTAGCTTTAGATAATTCAAATGGAGGCAAACGATCTTGTAAACTCTCTAGTTGCTTTGATAACTTTTCTCCAATTATATCTGGTCTAGTTGCCAGAAATTGACCTAATTTAATGAATGTTGTGCCCATAGATTGCAAGGAGTTTGATAATCTTTCACCTTCGGTTTCATTTATAAAAGAATTATCTTTTTTTGAAAATGATAAAGACAACAAATAGAATAAAATTTTTATTCCAATTGGTGGATTATGAAACTTTGTGAATATACTTAAAGCGTCAGATTTTGCTAATTTCCTACCAAGCCTAAAAAGTATGTATAATTTTTTAATCATATTTTCCAACCTGAATGAATAGCTACTATTCCACCAGAAAAGTTTCTATACTCACATTTAATAAAATTATTTTTCTCCATTAAACCCTTTAATTCCTCTTGATTAACAAATTCTTGGATGCTTTTTATTAGATATTCATAAGGCTCTTTTTCACCAACCACAAATTTTCCTATTTCTGGAATTAATTTAGAGTATCTTTTATAGACTAAATCTAAGTTTAAATTTTGAATTTTTGAAAATTCTAAACAAAAAAATCTACCTCCTGACTTTAAAACTCTGTACGCTTCACTTAAGGATTTATTAATATTTTTTGTATTTCTTAAACCAAAACTGATTGTGTAATAATCACATGAATTAGATTTTAAAGGCAATTTCTCTGCCGACCCCTTAATCCACTTGATATTTTTGTAATTTGATAGTCTATTTTTTCCCTTTTTC
This sequence comes from uncultured Pelagibacteraceae bacterium, assembly GCA_902598015.1. Classification (GTDB taxonomy): domain Bacteria; phylum Pseudomonadota; class Alphaproteobacteria; order Pelagibacterales; family Pelagibacteraceae; genus Pelagibacter. The sequence goes on along the minus strand of CACJZT010000005.1, from coordinate 38,966 downwards.
ATCATTCCTTCATTGGGGTCAATACAAAATAATTCTATATTTTTATTTGAACTATTATCGATAAAAAGTTTTGCTATATCACCTGTGCCACATGCAACATCTGCTAGAATTTTATTTTTACCTGGGTTCATCCAATTTATTAAATTTCTTTTCCAGATTCTATGAACTCCAAGTGACATCAAATCATTCATGATGTCGTATTTATCATAAACTTTATCAAAGACACCTTGGACTAGACCTTTTTTATTTTGAAGATATTGTTGCATAAAATAAATAATATTAATTAATATAATAATAAATGCCAGAATTGCCAGAAGTAGAAGTTGTTAAAGAGTCACTAAGTAGAACAATAACAGGAAAAAAAATAAAAAAAGTAAGTATAAAGAATAGGAATTTAAGGTACAAAATAAAAAAAGGTTTTGAAACAAGACTTCAATCAAAATCAATAAAAAAAGTTAAGAGGTTTTCAAAATATATCATACTAGCTTTAAATGATGAAAAATTTTGCTTAATTCATCTTGGAATGTCTGGCACTATACATCTCTTAAGAAAAAATATTTTAAATCAAAAAACAAATGCAAGTTTTTATCATAGTCCTTATTTACCAAAAAAACATAACCACGTATTTTTGGAATTTGATAACATAAAAATTATATATAATGATCCCAGAAGATTTGGTTATTTCAAATTATTTGAAAATAAAAATAATTTAGAAAATTTTATAAATAACTATGGTCCTGAGCCTTTTTCTTCAAAATTTAATCTCAACTACTTAAAAAAATATTTTTATAAAAAGAAAAAGAATATAAAAAATTTTCTCTTAGATCAAAAGTTTGTTTCAGGTTTGGGGAATATTTATGCAAGTGAAATTTTATTCAGCTCTAAAATAAATCCAAAAAAAAAAGCAAAATCTTTAAGTGAAAACGATTGTATTAATATTATTAAATATTCAAGAAAAATTTTAAATTTAGCGATAAAAAAAGGTGGGTCTAGTATTAGAGATTTTAAAAATATAGTTGGTAAAAATGGATCTTTTCAAGATAACTTTAAAGTATACAATAGAGAAAATAAGAGTTGTCTTTCACCAGGATGCAAAGGGACAATAAAAAAAAAATTTATCACTAATAGATCAACTTTTTTTTGTAATATTTGTCAAAAATAAAAAATTATTATATTGACCGTATAAATTTCTCGTTATATACAATCGCGCTTATGGCAAACACTAAATCAGCTATTAAACGAATAAGACGTATATCACGTCAAACAACGGTAAATAAGTCTAGAAAAAGCAGGTTTAGATCTGCAATAAAAAAAATGAATTTAATTCTTGATAAAAAGGACAAAAAAGAAGCTTTAGCATTCTTGCCAAAATTAAACTCTGAATTGATGAAAATAGCAAAGACAGGGGTGGTAAAAAAGCAAAACGCGTCAAGAAATATTTCTAGAATAACAAAAAAAATAAATTCCTTATAACAACTTTTAGTTTACTTAAAGAAATTACAACCCTAGAGATTATTTTTTCAATTAAAAAAAGAATCTTTTAATCTTTTAGTCCCAAGATAAAAAAAAATAAAAAAAGTAAATTTAAGATTACTAAATTTAAGTCCTTAAAAATAGATTCAATTATTAATTTATACAATTGTAAATTTTATTTTTTTTTGAGAATAAAAATAAATTTATTGCATTGGATTATGAATAGGAGTTTAACAGACTCTCATGAAAAATAATCTCACAAACATTAAATCAGACAATATTAATAAGATTGATTGGAAATTATTACAAAATGAAATGAAAAATAAGTTTGGTTCTGAGATTTATGATAGTTGGTTAAAAAAAATTGATTTGGTTGATGAGTTTAAAAATTATGTTTTATTGTCCGTTTCGACAAGATTTATCAGAGACTGGATAACCTCAAGATATTTAGATCAAATATTACAAATAATTAAATTATATAAAAAAGATATTTCCAGAATAGAGTTTGTGATTAACGAGAATATAAAGAACAAAAATACTGATGAAATAAAACCAGATAATTCATCTGATAATGAAAAGGTTTCATTTATTAAAGACTCATATCTTCAATATAATCGAATTGATCCAAATAAAAACTTTGAGAATTTCTTGCTAGGGAAAAGTAATAAACTAGCTTTTGAAGCTGCAAAAAAAGTCTCAGAACAAATAGCTTATTATAATCCTCTATATATTTATGGTGGAGTTGGAATGGGTAAGACACATTTGTTAAATGCAATTGGATTAAGTTTGAAAGAAAAAAATAAAGTAATGTTTATTTCAGCTGAAAGATTTATGTATCAATTTGTAAAATCGATAAAATCTAATGATATGGTAAAGTTTAAAGAGTATTTCAGAAATACTGACATATTTTTGATTGATGATATTCAATTTATGAATGGAAAGGAAGCTATGCAAGAAGAGTTTTTCCATACATTTAATGTTTTGTTAGAGAAAGGATCACAAATTATAGTATCAGCAGATAGACCACCAAACAAATTAACTAGAATACAAGAGAGAATTAAATCTAGATTTTCAGGAGGATTAGTAGTTGATATTCAAAATGCTGATTTTGAATTAAGATACAATATAATAAAATCCAAAAATGAAGATCTTGGAATTCATGATCCGAATAATATTAAAATCAGCGATGAGATTCTAAAATTTATTAGTACTGAAGTTAACACTAGTATCAGAGAACTTGTTGGTGCATTTAATAGAATAGTATCTTTCTCAAGAATTTATGGAAAAACACCTTCAATGTCAGAGGTAAAAGTAATATTAAAAGATCTATTAAATTTAACAGAAAATAAAGTTGATATAGACAATATTCAAACAATAGTCTGTAAATATTTCAAAATAAGTAAAAACGAAATGTTGTCACCAAGAAGGTCAAGATACCTTGTAAGACCAAGACAAACTGCTATTTATTTAGCAAAAATGCTGACATCTAAATCTTTACCAGAGATAGGTCGATCATTTGCTAATAGAGATCACACAACTGTTATTCATTCAGTTAAAACAATAGAAAAATTAAGAAAAGACGATAATGAATTAAATTTAAGCATTGATAGTCTAAAGAATAAAATATTATACAAACAAGAAAATGAAATTTAGTGTTAATCAACAAGATTTGCAAAAATCTTTAGGTTATTGTCAGGGTGTAATAGAAAAAAGAAGCACTTTACCTATACTTTCAAATATTTTGATAGAGGCAGCAAATTCTAAGTTAAAAATTACAGCAACAGATTTAGATTTAATATTTGTAAATGAAATTTCAAATATTAAAATTTTTGATGAAGGCAAAACAACTACTTCTTCATCAATTATGTTTGATATTGTAAGAAAAATTCCCTCTGGTAGTCAGATAAATTTTGAAAACACTGGAGATAGTAAATTACAATTAGAATCAAATAAATCTCTATTCAATTTAAATTCAATTAATGCATCTGAATTTCCAATTACAGATGAAAATTTCAATGAGAATGAATTTACTATAAATTCAAAAGATTTATTAAAACTTTTAAATAAATGTAAATTTTCGATTTCGAATGATGAAACAAGACATTATCTTAGTGGTATTTTTTTCCATCAGACCCAAACAGATGATAAGAATTTTTTAACTGCAGCCGCAACAGATAGCCATAGAATGTCTATCTCAAAAATAAGACTAAAAAACAAAATTGAATTTGAACCAATAATACTTCCAAAAAAAACTATATTTCAATTATGTTCTCTTCTAGAAGATTATGATGGCGAGGTTAAAGTCTCAAATATTAAATCCAAAATTAAATTTGAACTTAATAATAGTATTTTGATATCTAAATTAATCGATGGAAAATTCCCTAATTATATTCAAGTTATCCCTAGAGAGAATCAAAAAAAACTTGAAATAGATCTAAAATCTTTTCTAAATTCCGTCGACAGAGTAGCATCAGTTTCTCTAGATAAAAAAGATGGTGTAAAATTTAATTTGACTAAAGATAACTTAGATTTATCTGTCAATAACACTAACAGTGGTGATGGTAAAGAAAGCCTATCTGTAAAATTTGAAACAGATTTAGACATAAGTTTTAACTCTAGATATTTGCTTGATATAGCATCCCAACTAAATGGTGATAATATTGAAATATATTTAAAAGATACTGGATCTCCTGCATTAATAAAAGATCCTGCAGACTTTGACAGTATTTATGTTGTAATGCCTATGAAAGGTTAGCTAGCAAGACCAAGTTCGGAATAAATTTCTTTTTGCAATAATTTTACAAATTCTGTTTCTTCGATACCTGTGTTAATTGGTTTTAAAATAGAAATAGTAATCGTTTTATTAGGCTTCATCTTTCCAGATTTTGGCCATACTCTTCCAGAGTCAATAGCGACGGGTTGACATTTTACATTTAATTCTCTGTAAATTCTTCCAACCCCCTTTTTAAAAGGAATAATTTCATCTGGTAGAACTCGAGTAGCTTGTGGAAAAATTATTATAGGTCTTTTTGTTTTTTCCATAACTTCTTTAATTTTTTCAGTAAAATTAAGGTTTTCTCTAGAAACTTTATTTCTATTCACAGAAATAGAATCTATCTTTCTTAAATACCAACCAAATACCGGAATATTTAATAGTTCTTTTTTAAGAATAAAAATTGGTGAATTAAATATTGTTTGTAAAAAAAAAGTTTCAAACATCGATTGATGAGAGCATGCGATAAAGAAATTTTCGTTATTAATTATGTTTTCTTGACCTTTTATTACTATGCTGGTTGAGTAAAAAATTTTTAAACAGAATGATGACCAGTGTCCAAAAAGTTTACCTCCAAAAAGAGTGATTTTCTTGGGTAGTAATAATGATGGAAGAAAAATAATAGATATTAAAATTAATCCAGAAAAAAATATACTTTTAAAGAGGATATTTCTCATTATAAGTTTTAAGTTAGATAATATCTGTTATTTTTTGTCTTTTTCTTATAATCTTTACTTTATTTCCTTTAATCAAAATTTCAGCAGGTCTTAATCTAAGATTATAATTAGATGATAATGAATAACCATAGGCACCTGTATCGCAAATAATCATAATATCATTTTCTTTTATATTCTGAAATTTCCTTTCTGTTAAAAATTTATCAGTTGTTTCACATACTGGGCCTACAAATTCTAATATTTTCTTTGATCGTGACATATTTCTTAGGGATGGAATTATCCTATGTTTTGCATTATATAAAGCTGGTCTTATCAAATCATTCATTGCCGCATCTAATATTACAAATGTTTTTGTTTTGTTATGTTTTAAATAAATTACTTTTGATGCAAGTATACCAACATTTCCAATTATAGATCTTCCAGGTTCAAAAATTATTTTACAATTGTATTTATTTTTAAATTTAATTATTGATTTTTTATATTTTGTATAATCAAGTTTTTTCGTTTTATTATCATAGTTTATCCCCATCCCACCACCTAAATCAATGATCTCAAATTTATAATCTAAATTTTTTAAAAGTTTATCAAGAACATTTAGCATTTTTTCGTAAGGTTTGTGGTTTAAGATTTGACTACCGATATGAACGCTTAAGCATTTAATATTTATAAATTTTGATTGTTTCATCAAATCAATAATTTTTACAAAAGTCTTTTTATCTACACCAAATTTATTTTCACTCTTACCAGTTGAAATTTGTTTCAATGTTTCAGCATCTGTATCTGGATTTAATCTTAGTCCTATATCAACAACTTTATTTAGTTTTTTTGCAGCTTTTTCAATTGCTAAAACTTCACTTAAAGACTCAGAATTAATTAATAATATTTTTTGTTTAATTGCATACTCAATTTCATCTCTTGTTTTACCAACTCCAGAGAAAACTATCTTATTTTTATCAATACCAGCTTTAAGTGATGCATATAATTCACCCTTTGAAACTACATCTGCCCCAAGGCTAAGTTTTTTTATTTCTTTTAACAATGAAATATTTGAATTAGATTTTACAGAAAAACAAATTAAAGGTTTAATTTCCTTAAAAGCTTTTTTAAAATTCTCTACATTTTCTCTTAAATTTTTATAAGAGTAGCAGTATAAAGGTGTATTAAATTTTTTTGTTAGATTCTCAATGTTTTTTCCTTCAATAAAAAATTTATTTTTTATATATCTCATGATACTTTTTGAATATTCTTACTTAGTTCAGATTTATATTCTGGATCGCCTTTACGGCCACAAGCAACTACGAAATATAAACAAAGTATAATAATTAAAATTTTTTTACTCATTTTTAGCTTTTTTTATCATTTTCTTAACGTTCTCAAAAGAAGTTCCGCCATAAGATTTTTTTGAATTAACTGAATTTTCCAGATTTAGTATTTTATAAACATTTAATGTAAGTTTTGGCTCAATTTGATTTATTTCTTTCAATTCTAGTTCGTGAAGTTTTTTGTTTTTTTTTTCTGCCAGATTAATTATTTTTGCTGTTTGTATGTATGCCTTTCTAAATGGATATCCAAGCTCTCTTACAATAAAATCAGATAAATCTGTTGCTGTAGTAAAACCTTTTCCTGCAAGGGATAGCATACTTTTTTTATTTATTATCAAATTTTTTATTACATCATTCAACAATGACAGTGATATTTTTAATTGATCATTTGTTTTAAAAACAATTTCTTTGTCATCCTGTAAATCTTTAAAATATGATAAAGGCAACCCTTTTAATATTGAAATCATTGAATTGATATTTCCTATAAATGTTCCAGTTTTACCTCTCAAATATTCCAATGGGTCAGGATTCTTTTTTTGTGGCATTATAGACGAACCGGTTACTAATTTATCATTTAAAGTTATCATGTTAAATGCATCAGAATTCCAAATTATGAGTTCTTCGGCAATTCTAGAAATGTGTAAAGAGCAAGATAGAGAAGAATACAAAAAGTCTAATACAAAATCTCTATCAGAAACAGTATCGACAGAATTGTTTGTGGGTTTTTTAAATTTAAGTTTTTTTGTGGTGTAATTTCTGTCAATTTTAAAAGAAGTGCCAGATAATGCCCCTACGCCTAAAGGATTTTCATCTAAAAACTCTAAATTATTCTTAAATTTTTTCTTATCTCTCTTAAACATTTCAACATATGCTAGTAGATAATGCGCTAAAGATAATGGCTGTGCATTCTTTAAATGTGTAAATCCTGGCATAATTGTTCTGATATTTTTTTGTGCAACATTTAGAATGTTTGAATTTGTATTATCTAATAAAATTATTATTTTTTTTGTCGCTTCTTTTAACCATAATTTAAGGTCGGTAATTACCTGATCATTTCTAGATCTAGCAGTATGAACATATCCAGCATCATCACCAATCAGTTCAAATAATCTGTTTTCTATATTCATATGAATATCTTCTAAATCATAGTCAAAATTGAACTTTTTTTTTACAATTTCATTTTTAATTCTTTTTAATCCCCAGATTATTTTATTCTTTATTCTGAAATTTATAATTTTCTGTTTGTGAAGCATTTCGACATGAGCAATTGATCCTTCAATATCTTCTTTAAATAGTCTTTTATCTACTGGTAATGAACCACCAACTTTTTTAAATAAAGTTGAGGCATTTTTCTTAATTCTTGTACCCCAAATTGGTTTATTGTTTTTATTTTTACTCATGTTATTCAATTATAAATCTATGAAATTTATATTTATATCCATTAAAATAATATTTCTTTACTTCATATCATTTAGTTCTTCATATTCAATAGAAGCACCAGATATAAAAAATCTAATAATTTATGAGGAAAAACAAAAAATTAAGTTTTTTGACTTTTTAAATGAGGCTGGAAATAAAGTTAATTTAAAAGATTTTAAATCTGAATTAATTATTTTGAATTTTTGGGCAACATGGTGTGCCCCTTGTAGAGAGGAAATGCCATCACTAAACGACCTTCAAAAACTTAAGGGTGAAAAAAAAATAATGATTATCCCAATAAATATCGGTGGAGAGAATATTAGTACATCTAAGAGGTTTTTTGATGACCTGCAAATAGATGAATTACAAGTTTTTGTCGGTGATGGTGCTGGAATTGCAAAAAATTTAAAATTAAGAGGACTACCTACAACACTATTCATTGACAAAGATGGTTATGAGTTTGCAAGAATTGTTGGCTCAATAGATTTTAACAGTGATGAATTTTTAAATTGGTTAAATGAATTAAATTAATTCTTATAAAAGTAAGCTAATGCTACAAGCACAATTATAGCAACAAATTGTAGTAAAACTCTAAGCTGCATTAATTTGTTAGATGTTTTTTTATCTCCGTCTCCTTTAAAAAGAGTTCTAATTCCAAGAATTAAGACTACAGCTACAGCTGCAAGCAAAACAATAGCTGCAATTTTAACAAATATTTCAGAAATCATACTTTGATTTTAGTTTCTTTTTAAAATAAAAAAACATAATTACTTATCTATGACATTTTGCCTTGAATCAACAATTATAAAACCTGAAAATGGGTCTGACATCAAAAATGCAGTAATTTTACTTCATGGATACGGTGGAGATGGAAAAGATATAAGTATGTTAACTCTGAATTGGAAAAGGTTTTTAACCAACACAGTATTCTTATGTCCGAATGGACATGAACCATGTAAAATTAATCCAATTGGTTATCAATGGTTTGATTTAGAAATAAATGATAAAAATTATATTTTAAATGAAGTAAAAAAAGCTGAAGATAAATTAAGAAAATATATTGAAGAAGTTAAAGCAGAATATAATTTGGAAAATTCAAAGATATGTTTATCTGGATTTAGTCAGGGTTGCATGATGTCAATAAACTTGGGCCTAACTTCTAAAGATCCTTATAATTGTATTGTTGGATTTTCTGGAAAGATTATAGATAAGGAGGATCTTAGTTTAAGATTAATTTCTAAAACAAAAACTTTATTAATTCATGGTGAAAAAGATGAAATAGTTCAACCCTACAATTTATTGGAAGCAAAAGATTTTTTTACACGCAATAATATTAGTATAGAAACTTTAATGATCAAAGACTGCGACCATCATATACCAGTTGAAGCTTCAAGTAATGCATTAAAATTTATCAAAGATAATTTTGATATTTAAAAAGAATTAACTTTTTTGTTACATTGATTAATAATAATATATAATATATTAAATAATTATGACTATGATGATCAATGAAAATCTTTCACTCGAAAAATGTCCAGCTCTAGTTCTTAATGCAGATTATAGACCATTAAGTTATTATCCTTTATCATTATGGTCTTGGCAAGACGCTATTAAATCTGTATTTTTAGATAGAGTCTCAATTGTAAGTCATTATGATAGAATGATAAGAAGCCCATCATTCTCTATGCAGTTACCAAGTGTTATTGCATTAAAATCTTTTATAAAGCCTCGTTCAAATCCAAATTTCACGAGATTTAATGTTTTTCTACGAGATAAGTTTAGTTGTCAATATTGTGGAAGTAATGATGAACTAACATTTGACCATCTTCTTCCAAGATCAAAAGGTGGTAAAACTGATTGGGAAAACGTTGTTACTGCATGCTCAGCATGTAATGTAAAAAAAGGTGGAAGATTGCTAAAGAATTCTGGAATGAAGTTAAATCAATGGCCTTTTCAACCAACAACAGAAGATCTTCATAGAAATGGGAAGAATTTTCCTCCTAATTTTCTACACAGCAGTTGGATGGATTATTTATATTGGGATGTAGAATTAGATCCTAGTTAAATTTTTTCAGAGATATTTATAGCAATTTTTGAGCCAGTTTTAATAATTTTATCCATTACTGAATATAATCCTTTTTTTGTTGCGCCGTGCTCATATGCAATATCTTTATGTTCCAATTCATCAGCTCTAAATTTTTTAATTTTTTCTCTAAGTTTTTTCTCATCATCTTGTAATTGATCTATTTGACTTTGGTAATGTTTATCAATTACTTCCTCAACAGAGGCTGTGCACAGCATTGCTGCCTTTTTTCCTAATATTGTTGAGCCGAAACCTAAACCAACTCCCAATAAATCCCATAGTGGTAAAAATTTAGTTGGTTTTATATTTCTTTCTCTGATTTCATTTTCAAAAAAATCACTATGTTCTTGCTCATGTTCTCTCATTTCTTCCACTAATTTTAATAGTTCAGAGTCCTTTTTAAATGTTTTCAGTGCTAAAAGTTGACCTTCATATATTTTAATTGCACCTCTTTCACCTGCGTGATCAACTCTAATAAATTCTTCTAATTTTTTCTTGTCAGTCTTTTTCATAAATAAGAGCTCTTATCGAAAATAATACAATTAGTAAAGATGCTAAAAAATTCAATCCAGATAAAGATATGCCTAAAATAGTAAACTCTACATCTTTACAATTTTTAACCATTCCAAGACTTTCGATTATTTTCTCTTTATTTGTGATATCTATATTTGTGTTTGTGCAACCGGCATATTCTTCAAAAATGTTATTTTCTATACCAAAATGATATCCTGCGAGAGCAGTGCTCAGTGTGAATGTAATGATTAAAGCAATTAATATTCTATCAGATTTAATATAGTTATATCCCAAAAAACAAATGAAGATCGCTACTAAAAAAGGAATTCTTTGATAAATACATAATTTACAAGGTAAATACCCAAGAACTTTTTCTATATAGATCGCAGATAATAAAGCAATAATTGAGTATATAAAAATTAATAAATAAATATTTTTTCTTTTTAAAATAAAATTCATTTTAGCTCATGAAGTTTTGTAAAAATTTATAAATTAAAAAAGCAAAAACTATCAATATAATTGATATTATAATTGAAACTTTAAGTAGTTTTTTTTCAATTATTTTTTTCATAGCTGGACCAAAATTTCCAACCAAGAAAGCTATTATAAAAAATCTAGATCCTCTTGTTAGTAAGGAGACAATTATAAAATAAACAATATTAAATTGAACAAACCCACTGGTTATTGTAAGCAATTTAAATGGGATGGGTGTAAAACCTGCTATAGCCAGCAAAGTTGCCCATGCAAAAACCCCTCCATCTGATGAAATTTTATCTTTTAAAAATGAAGTATTATCTACACCGTAAAGCTCAAAAATCTTAATTCCAATTTCATTGAAAAAAACAAATCCTATGAAATATCCCAAACATGCCCCTAAGACGGATCCAGTCGTGGCAATAATTGCTATCCTCATCCATCTTTGTCTGTCCGCAATAGTCATTGGAATAATTAGAACATCTGGTGGAATAGGAAATATGAAACTCTCAATAAAAGATATGAACCCTAAAATTTTTTTGGAATTTTTATGTCCCGCAAGTTTAATTGTTTTATTAAATAGTTCCTTAAACATATTTTCTTTTAATATAAATAGTGTTTTAATACTATTATTTAAATTCTATGAAACTAAAAATAAATGGGCGAATGGCGGAACTGGTAGACGCGTTGGACTCAAAATCCAATAGTAGCAATACTGTGAGAGTTCGATTCTCTCTTTGCCCACCAAAAAATATATGAACTTAAAACAAATTAATAATTTAACCGAATTATTTTTTGATCAGTTTAATAAACAAATTGATAAAAATAAAATTTTACTATCAACTTTAGGCGATAAAAGAAAAAATTACTCTTGGCAAGAAACCTACGATTTTATTAATTTAGTTTCTAACGAATTAAGAAAGTTATTATCAAAAGGCGACAGATGTTTGTTAGTTTCTGAAAATAGACCTGAGTGGTTTATAACAGATTTAGCAATTATGTTATCTGATGGAATAACTGTTCCAGCTTACACAACTTATGCAGAAAATGACTACGATTATATTCTTAATGACTGTGCCCCAAGTATAATTTTTGTCTCAAACATTGAACAATTTAATAAATTAAAAAATGTTATTAAGAACAAAAATTTTGTAAAAAAAATATTTTCTTTTGAAAAATTACCAAGTGTAGAAATTGATTATATTAACTTAGAAGATTTAATCCAAAATAATATTAAAAAAAATTTACCAATTCATAAATCTCTAGCCTCAAGAAAAGATCCGTCTTGTATAATTTATACGTCAGGTACACAAGGAAATCCTAAAGGAGTGATTTTAAGTCATGGAGGTATCTTGAATAATTGTGAGGGTGCAATAGATATCCTAAAACCCTTATTAACTAAAGAACAGCCTAGGTTCCTTACTTGGCTTCCACTTTCACATTCATACGAGCACACTGTCCAATTTGTACAAATCACTGTAGCAGCTAGAATTTTTTATGCAGAAAGTATTGATAAATTAGTTAAAAATATGAGTGATTGTTCTCCAGAAATTATGACGGCCGTACCAAGATTTTATCAAAACCTTTACCAAAAAATTAATGCAAGTTTTAAAAAAGCCATAGGATTGAAAAAAAAATTAATACTTAAAATGTTAGAATTAGGTCTAAAAAAAATAAAAAAAGAAAATTTAACTTTTTTTGAAAAAATACAAGATATCATGCTAGAGAAATTAGTTAGAAAAAAAATAAAATCACAATTTGGTGGTTCTCTTAAAACATTTGTTTCTGGTGGAGGTGCATTAGATAAAGAAGTTGGATATTTCCTAAACGCCATTGGTCTACCAACTCTTCAAGGTTATGGATTAACAGAAACTTCTCCAGTAGTAAGCTGTAATCCAATAGATGATATTAGAATAGATACTGTTGGCCCACCATTTAAGGGAAATGCTGTAAAAATAGCTGAGGATGGTGAAATTTTAGTAAAAGGTGAAAATGTAATGTTGGGTTATTGGAATAATAAAGAAGAGACTGATAAAGTCTTGAAAGATGGGTGGCTGCACACTGGAGATATTGGAGTATTTGAAAATAATTATTTAAAAATTACTGATAGAAAAAAAGATATTCTTATTACTCCTGGCGGGGATAATATTTCTCCACTAAAAATTGAAAATGAATTAGTAAATTTAGAATTTATTGAGCAAGCAGTTATATATGGAGATAATAAACCTTATCTAGTAGCATTATTAGTTTTAAATGATGAATTTTCAAATATTAAAAAAGAAAAAATCACTCAAGAGATTAATAAATTAAATAATAATCTTTCAAAAATTGAAAATATTAAAAAATATTTTGTTATTAAAGAAAAATTTTCAATTGAAAATGGAATGTTAACTCCAACATTAAAGTTAAAAAGATATAAGATTGTAAATAAATATAAAAAAGATTTTGAAAATCTTTATAGTTAGTTGAAAAAATTTGTTTAATAATCCCTATTTTACTTAACTTTTTTAATTTTTAATTTTTTTATTTTTTTTAAACAAAAAATAAAAATTACAAAAAATTATGTAATTGACATAACTATTCAAAAAAATTACAAAAAGGTAATTAAACGAATCAAAAAGATTCGTAATTAAAAAAGGGAGCTAAAGATGGCTAAAAGAAGAAAAAAAGCTGCTAAAAAGAAAACTAAGAAAAAAGCTAAGAAAAAAGCTAAGAAAAGAAGAAGAAAGTAATTTAGTATTCTTTTTATTAAATAACGCTTCTCATGGCGCTTGCGTGGGAAGCGTTTTTTTTTATTTGGCTATTTCCTCTGAAATCTCTTGTTCTGGTGGCTTGGTTTCAATCTTTTGAACTTGTTTTTCTAAATTTCTCTTTAAAGCTTTATCAAGTTTTTTTTGAGTTTCTTCTAAACTTAAACCTAGAATAATTTGAAATTCAGTTAATATTCTATCATAAGCTTTTTCAAATAATTGTCTTTCACTATAAGACTGATCAACCATTAAATCATCTCCTTTATTTAGGTCTCTTACAACTTCTGCCAACTCATAAATTTTACCAGATGATATCTTTGTTTCATATTCTTGTGCTCTTCTACTCCACATACTTCTCTTAATTTTAGGTTTGCTTTTAAGTATACTAATACATTTATTCACTTGGTTAATAGTAGCTAGGGGTCTAAGGTGTGACTGTTTATTTACAGGTACCATTCCGCTTGCTTTATCTTTTTCAAATTTTAAAATATATGTCTCTATATCAATCCCACCAATATTCATTTTTTTAAATTCTGTAATCTGGCCAACACCATGTTTTGGGTAAACAACATAGTCTTTTACCTTGTATTCTTTTTTTTCAGTTTCTTGTTTTTTTACTTTTTTTATCTCAGGCTTTTGTTCGTTACTTTTTGGTATTCGAAGTAGATTTGTACTTGTTTCTGAAGTTTCCTTCTTCTCTATTTTTGTAGATTTTAATTTAGGTGATGCTTTATTTGAGTTTTTTTTTACTTTTATGTTCTTTTGCTTTTTTGTGATATTAAGGTTTTTCTTTTTCGATATGGCTTTTGTTTTTTTTTTAGTATCGGATTTAGTATTTTTTTTTTTACTAACTTTTTTTTTATTAAATGTTTTCTTCAAAGTATTTATCAAACTTATTTTCTTCATCTTTATATTTTTCGTGATTGGTTAAAGGCTCTTTTTTTTCTGTAATATTGGGCCATAGTTCAGAATATTTTGTATTAAGCTCTAACCATCTTTCACTTCCATCTTCAGTGTCTGCGATTATAGCATCAATAGGACACTCCGGTTCGCAAACGCCACAATCTATACACTCATCCGGTTTAATTACAAGCATATTTTTACCCTCATAGAAGCAATCAACAGGACATACATCTACACATGTAGTGTGTTTACATTTTATACATTTGTCGTTGACTAAATATGTCATTGTTTAGATCTAACTTTCACTTTGATATCCCCAACTACTTTTGGATCAAGATATAATAAACCTGACAATCTTCTCATTAAATTTGTTTCATACATATCTGCTTGCTCATCTGAATAAATAATGGTCCATAAAGCCTCTATAACTATCTTTTTTTCCTCAAAACTTTTATTTTTTACTTCTCTAGTAAATTCAAGGATTTGATTTGCATCCTTCTCTTTTGTTTCTGCTTCCTTTATTATTTCATCCAAACTATCTTCAACAGCCCCCATTTCTATTAAAGCATTTTTTATTATATTTTTTTCTTTTTCTGTGAAGTTTTGATCAATTTTTGCGGAGTGAATTAAAAGAGCAGCAATACTGATTAAAGATAAATGATTTTCATCATTCTCAGCTTCTTTTTCTTTTGTAAACAAGTTAAACATTATTTTAAGTTTAATTGATTTAATACACTAAATGGATTATTAGAATAGTCTTTTTTGTCTTGCCTCTTAGAAATTTTCTTTTTTGCTGGAAGATACTTTATAAAATACTCCTTTTCTTTCTCATAAATTTTGTAATCCATTTTTTTTAGAAGCTTCTTAAAATTTTCTTTAGAACATCCAAGCAAGTTTAACATCTCGGGCACAACTTTAACCTCTTTCTTATGATCTTTTTCTGAATTAAATATCAACAAAAACAATCGCTCAAGTATATCTATACGAACATAAATGTCGTCAAATTTCTCAAAACCGCAAAGTAACATAAAATCTTTATTTGCAGATTTCATGTCATTCAAAAAATTTAATCCAAATGTTGGTGGTGATAGTTTCAAAAAATTATTATTATAACATTTCCATAGTAATATTCTTAAGGAAACTGAACTTGGTTTGAATAACTTAAATAAAAAGACATGATATCTTCCAAACTTAACACCGAGTTTTCTTAATTTTTTCCTATCATTTTGATTTATTTTTTTTAGATATTCAGAAATGTTTGATCTTTTTATAACACCATTATTTTCATAAAGTCTATAAGCTAAAGCTCTAAGTTCAGGATTATCTTCTTTAATATTTTTCAACTCAATCAAACTATTAAGCTCAGTTTCAATTTTTTTAATTATCCATTTATTCAGGTAGTCGTTTAAATTGTTTCTATCATTATTCTCTATCATTTCATCTATGATCAAATCAATTTTTGGATTAAGATAGTCAGATCCAGCTGTCAGTTTTGCTATTGGATCATTTCTCCAATATATTTTAAAGTCATCTTTCAATTCTATAAGTCCAGTATCGATTATTTGTTGTATTCTATTGATTATTTCCGGACCTACATTTTGCCTTGCAGCTTTCTTTAATGATTTAATATCTGCATCTAAAGCATCTACTTTTAAATCTAATTGCAATTTTAATCCTTTTAAATTACCGATATATTGATCATTGATTAATACCTTTTCTTCCTCAAGAATTTCAGTTTTTAGCTCAATATCTTGTTTTAATCCTTTAGCCAACACGCTAGCTCTTTTATCTATAAAAGTTTTTGTTAATTCATCATGAAGTCTATCCGATAATTTATCCTCTAATTTATTAGTTCGTTCGACCCAATAATCTTGATTTTCAACCCAATTAGATTTGTTTGCAACATATGACCAAGTTCTGACATTCGATATTCGATTCGAAATTGAGTCTACATTTCCATCCAGTTTATCAAGCATAGAAAGTTGTTTTTTCATATAATAGTTAGGTATTTTTCTTTCCTCACCTATCAAAAAATTAAATACTTTATCCACAACACCCAAGTGGTGACCATAAGTTTTTTTGACAAAATCAGGTATTTGACAACATTCCCAGAGAATTTTCAAAACATTTGAATTATTTTCTATATTGTTGTTATTTTCTTTTAAAAAATATTTTAAAACTTTCTCATCTTCACATTCTCCTACTCTTCTCAACCAATCTTTATTGGGTTTTTCGTCTAATGATTTTAATAGAGTTTCTTTATTTTTAAAATTTAGATTAGAATTTCTCCAGAATATATTTTGTATTTCTGGGAAATTATGATTTTCTAAAAACTCTATTTCTTCTGGATTAATTTCATCGCAATTTCCAGTAATACCAAAACTTCCATCATTTAGATATCGACCTGCTCTTCCTGAAATTTGCCCGATTTCGGAGATTTTTAATCTTCTAATTTTTTTTCCATCAAATTTTTTTATATTTGAGAAATAAACATTATCCAGATCCATGTTTATTCCCATTCCAATAGCATCAGTAGCAACAAGATAATCAACATCTCCTGATTGATATAAACTTACTTGAGCATTTCTTGTTTTAGGACTGAGAGATCCCATAACAATTGCCGCTCCGCCTTTCTGTCTTCTTATGAGTTCTGCAATTGCATATACCTCTTCTGTAGAAAAAGCAATTACAGCACTTTTTCTCTCAATTCTTGAAATTTTTTTGTGCCCACCAAATGAGAGTTTTGATAATCTTTTTTTGTTCATAAACTCAATATCATCATCAAGTTTTTGAATAATGCTTTTTATAGTATGGGAACCCATTAGCATTGTTAATTTTTCGCCTCTTAGATTTAACAATCTATCTGTAAAAATATGACCTCGTTCATGATCTGAACACATTTGAATTTCATCTATACCCACAAAATCTAAAACTTTATCTACAGGCATTGATTCTACTGTGCACAAAAAATACTTTGCATTAATTGGTATAATTTTCTCTTCACCAGTAATAAGAGCAACTTGAGATACATCTACCTTTTGTATAATCTTGTCATATACTTCTCTTGCCAAAAGTCTAAGAGGAAAACCTATCATTCCTGAATCGAATGAAAGCATGGTTTCAATAGCTAAAAAAGTTTTACCAGTATTTGTAGGTCCAAGAACTGCGGTGATCTTATTTTTTGACATATCAACTTTTAGTATGGTCTTTTTTAAGCCTACTATATTTTGTTACTCAAAAAGAACAAAAAAGGACTAAAACTAGTCCGAATCAGATAGGAAAAAGTTCTCATTTTCAATTTATATCATCTAAGGTTAGCATAAATTCTACAATATAAATATAAATATTTAATGCCAAAAAAACTTTGGGAACCGTCTAAAGCAGATATAAAAAATTCTAATTTATTTGCATATGAGAAATTTATTTCAAAATATTATAATTATAATTTTTCAAGAAATTATAAAAAGTTGTTAAAATGGAGTGTAAAAAATCCTAAAGATTTTTGGAATTCCATTTGGAAATATTTTGAAGTAATAGGAATTAAAACTAACAAATTCAAACTAACCAAAGATCTTATTAATAGTAAGTTTTTTGTTAATTCAAAATTAAATTTTACAGAAAATCTTTTAGTTAAAAATTCTAATCAAAAAGCTATAACATTTGTTAGTGAAAATGGTTATAGAGAACAAAAGTCCTGGAAAGAACTTAACATTGACGTAAAAAAAGTAATTACATTTTATAAAAAAATTAATATTGCTGAAAAGGATAGGATAGCGGCATACACTCCAAATCAAATAGAAACAGTTGAGTGTTTCTTAAGTGCTAGTGCTATAGGATCAATCTGGAGCTCGTGCTCACCTGATTTTGGTGTGCCTGGAGTTATAGAGCGCTTTTCTCAAATTAAACCTAAACTATTAATTATTACTGACAAATATTATTATAATGGGAAGGAAATAAATATTATTGAGAGATTGCCTAAAATATTAAAAAAAATAAAAAGTATAAAATCAGTATTAATTTTAAATTATCCTGGAAAAAAATTAAGAAAATTAAAAAAAATTAAAAATATAAAAATTTATTATTTTAATGAGATTAAAAAACTTGAAATAAGCAGAACTAAATTAAAAAAATTTGATTTTGACCATGAATTAGCAATTTTATACTCAAGTGGCACAACAGGTAAACCAAAGTGTATTTGCCATAGATCTGGTGGAGTTTTATTACAACATTTGAAAGAACATCAATTACATTGCAATATAAAACCAAATGATAATATATTTTACTTTACAACTTGTGGATGGATGATGTGGAACTGGCTTGTTACAGCCTTAGCATCTAAAGCATCAATATTATTATTTGATGGTTTTCCTATGCATAAATCTCCAGATTTATTGTTAAAAATTGCAAATAAAGAGAAAGTTACTCTATTTGGTATAAGTGCAAAATACATTGATCAACTTATTAAACAGAAAGTTAATCTAAAAGAAAAAATTAAACTCAAGTCTTTAAAAACGATTTGTTCTACAGGATCTCCACTTTCCAAAGATGGTTTTGAATTTGTTTATAAAAATATAAAAAAAAATGTTCATTTAGCATCTATTTCTGGAGGAACAGATATTGTGTCTTGTTTTGTAAATGGAAACATTTACTCCAGCGTGAATAGTGGTGAAATACAAAACAATGGTCTTGGAATGGATACAGCAGTATTTTCTGAAAAAGGAAAATCAATTTTAAATAAAAAAGGAGAATTAGTGTGTAGAAACCCATTTCCATCGATGCCTTTAAAATTTTGGAATGATCCTAGAAAAGTTAAATATAAAAAAGCTTATTTTTCAAAATTTAAAAATATTTGGCATCATGGAGATTATGCTGAGAGAAAAAATAATGGGTCTTATATTATTTATGGAAGATCAGATGCAACATTAAACCCAGGCGGTGTACGACTTGGTACAGCTGAAATTTATTCTGTTGTAGAAAAATTTAAAGAAATAAAAGAGTCTATAGTAGTAGGTCAATCTTGGGATAACGATGTAAGAATAATACTTTTCTTAATTTTGTCAAAAAATAATAAATTAGATGAAAAATTAATTTCGAAAATAAAAAGAACAATTAGATATGAGGCTTCTCCTAGGCATGTACCTGCTAAAATAATTACGGTAAATGATATTCCAAGAACTAAAAATGGTAAAATTGTAGAAGTAGCTGTTAAAAATGTAATAGATGGCAACAAAATAAATAATATCGAAGCATTATCTAATCCATCTGCTTTAAATGAATATAAAAATCTTATTGAGTTAAAATCGTAATGATCAAAGATACTATTAAAAGCCTTAATTTATCAGCAACACTAAAAATAAATGAAAAATCAAAAGTTATTGAAAATGAAGGAAAAAATATTATTAAGTTTGGATTTGGACAATCACCATTCCCAGTTCCAATTACTATTGTTGAAGAATTAAAAAAAAATGCTCATCAGAAAAGTTATTTACCTATCCAAGGATTAGATAAACTAAGAGACTCCATCGCAAAATATGAGTCAAAAAAGAAAAATTACAATTTTAAATCAGATCAGGTCATTGTAGGTCCTGGAACCAAAGAATTAATGTTCTTGATGCATTTAGCATTTGAAGGTGAAGTTTTGTTACCAGCTCCAAGTTGGGTATCTTATAAACCACAATCAATTATAGCTAAAAATAATTATCATTGGATTCAAACATCTGCTGAAAACAATTGGTTTCCGAAAGCTCAAGAAATAGAAAAAATTATCTCAAAAGGGGCAGATAAAAAATATCTTTTATTTCTTAATTCTCCAAATAACCCATCAGGACAAGTATGCAAAAATTTAAAAGAAATTTCTTTAGTAATAAAAAAATATAATGTTTTAGTTTTATCAGATGAAATTTATTCTGAATTAATATTTGATAAAAATTATAATTCTATTTTCGAACACTGCCCTGATGATGTCATAATAAGTAACGGACTTAGTAAGTGGTGTGGTGCTGGAGGATGGAGACTTGGGTACTTTATAATACCAAAGAAAAAAATTGAATTACTTAAATCTATGAAAGTTTTAGCAAGTGAAACATTTTCTGCAGTAAGTTCACCAATCCAGTTTGCTGCAATATCTGCATTTAATTCTAATCATGATGAATATATTTTAAAATCAAAAAAAATTCTTAAAGCTGTTGGAGAATACGTATATAGAAATTTATCATCTAATAATATTATTATGAACAAACCAATGGGAGGCTTTTATTTATTGCCAGAATTTTTGAACAAAAAATTTGATAGTTCTTCCATTTTATGTGATGAAATTTTAACTAATTTAAATATTGCTTTACTTCCAGGAAGTGATTTTGGATTTGATCAAAAAAGGATGATAGTTCGTTTAAGTTTTACAGACTTTGATGGAGATACATTCATGAAAAATATTGATGAAAAAACAGATATTAATGATGAGTTAATAAAATTGTATGCCCCAAAGGTTGTTGAAGGAGTAAATAAATTAAAATCTTGGGTTGAAAAATAATAATCAATTTAAAAATTCCTTAATTAACAACACTTATATTCAATGAATTTACTAGACACTCGAAGTAATAAATAGTTAGATTCGATTTTAAAACTTTAGAGAGGGTATATGAAAAAAATATTATCAACAATATCAAGCTCTCTGATTATATTTGCTGCTATATTTTCATTTGGATCAATAGCAAAATCAGCAGAGTTTTTTACAATAGGCACAGGAGGACCAACTGGAGTTTACTTTCAGACAGGAAACGCCATTTGTAAAATGTTACACAAGTCAGCGATTAGTGCTGAGCATGGTAGAAAAAAAGGTATGAAAGATAAAGCTTACAGATGCACTGCTCCTTCAACTGGAGGCTCAAATTATAACATCGGACAAATAAAAGATGGCGAGTTTCAATTTGGTGTAGCACAATCTGACTGGCAATATCATGCTTACAATGGATCAAGCAAATGGGAAGGAAAACAATTCAAAAATTTAAGAGCTGTCTTCTCAGTACATAACGAGCCATTTCAAATCTGGGCTAGAAAAAAAGCAAAAGTCAAAGATTTTATGGGTCTTAAAGGAAAAGTCGTAAACATTGGGAACCCAGGTTCTGGTCAAAGAGGAACAATGGAAGAATTAATGAAAGCTATGGGTGTTGATAACAGTTTCTTTAAATCAGTTACTGAGCTAACATCTTCAGAGCAAGTAAAAGCTCTATGTGATGGTAAAATTGATGCGTTTGGATATTCAGTAGGTTTTCCAAATGGGGCAATGGAACAAGCAGCAACATGTGCAGCTAAAGCTATGCCAATCAATTTAACAGGAGATGTAATTGATGGAATTATAAGTGGAGCTGATTATTATGCATCTGCAACAATTCCAAAAGGTACTTATACTAAACAGAAAAAAGATGTAACTACATTCGGTGTTAAAGCTACTGTAGTAACAAGTGTGGATGTATCAGAAGATTTAGTTTACCAAGTTACAAAAGCTGTTTTTGAAAATTTTGATGATTTTAGAAAACAACACCCAGCTTTTGCTCCTTTAGAGAAAAAAAATATGATAGCTGATGGTTTATCAGCACCACTTCATCCTGGAGCTGTTAAATACTACAAAGAAGCTGGTTTAATGTAATTAAATCTATATAAAAAAAATTGAGGCCCAATATATCTATTGGGCCTTTTTTTTTATATATTAAGCTGAATGTCAGCAGACATAGAAAAAAAAATTGAAAATAAGATTAAAGAAGATCTTTCTCCTACAAGAAACCTATCAGGATTTCATTTAAAGTTAGTTGCAGTTATTGCAATAACTTGGTCTTTATTCCAGCTTTGGTATGCTTCTCCATTTCCATTTTGGCTTAATTTTGGAATGTTTAAAGGTTTACCTGCTAGAGCAATTCATCTTGGTTTTGCACTTTTGTTAGCTTTTTTAATATTTCCATATGCACGGGGTAAAAAAGTAAATTTTATAGATATATTAATTGCGATAACGGGTGCGGTTTGTTGTTTATATATTTATTTTTTTTATGATCAATTAGTAGATAGGGGTGGAATATTACTTAAAATAAATCTTTCCGATAATTTTACCATTCCAATTGAGTTAATATTAGGAATAATTGGAATATTAATTCTTCTAGAGGCTACACGCAGAGTAATAGGCATCCCATTAGTCGTTATTGCGGTTTGTTTTTTGTTATTTTCTTATTTTGGTAAATATGCACCAGATATAATTTCGCATGGTGGATTATCATTAAAACGTTTAGTTGGTTTTCAATGGTTTGATCAAGAAGCAATTTTTGGAATCCCAATAGGTGTTTCAGTTGATTTCATTTTTCTCTTTGTACTTTTTGGAGCACTTTTAGAAACTGCTGGAGGAGGCAAATATTTTTTAGATTTAGCTTTTGCAATGGTTGGAAAAATGCGAGGTGGTCCTGCCAAAGCAGCTATTCTTGGATCTGGTATGACAGGATTAATCTCAGGATCATCAATTGCTAATACAGTTACAACGGGAACATTTACAATTCCAATTATGAAAAAGACAGGTTTTTCAAAAGAAAAAGCGGGTGCAATCGAAGTATCTTCATCAGTTAATGGTCAAATAATGCCTCCAGTTATGGGAGCAGCAGCTTTTGTGATGGCAAGTTTTATTGGAGTTACATATTTTGAAGTTGTCAAACATGCTTTTTTACCAGCTATAATTTCTTACATTGCACTATTTTATATATCTCACCTTGAAGCGCTTAAATTAAATTTAAAAGGTATGGATGAAAACGATATTCCAAAATTAAAAAAAACTTTTTTTGAAGGAATACATTTTTTAGTTCCAATATTCGTTCTCATATATCTACTAGTTTATATGAGGCTTACAGCTTCTTACTCTATTTTTTTTGCAACAATAACATTAATTATAGTTAATCTTATAAATAAATTTTTCAAAGAAAAGAACTTTAAGAATGCTTTAATATATTGGTATAACCAAACTGTTGTTGGTTTCGAAAAGGGCGCCTTGAATATGGTTAGTGTCGGAATAGCAATTGCAACAGCAGGTATTATAGTTGGTGCAGTTGGATCTACAGGTTTGAGCACTAATTTAATAATTGTAATCGAGTCGATTGCAAAAGATAATGTTATTATTCTTTTATTTTTGACTATTATTTTGTGTTTACTGCTAGGTATGGGTTTGCCAACTACGGCAAACTATGTTGTTGTAGCGTCTCTAATGGCAACTGTTCTTGTTGATGTTGGAAATGCATCAGGATTTATTTTTCCTTTAATTGCGGTTCATTTATTCGTATTCTATTTTGGTCTAATGGCAGACGTAACACCTCCAGTTGGCTTAGCATCTTACGCAGCTGCTGCTATTTCTGGTGGAGACCCATTAAGAACAGGAGCCCAGGCATTTTGGTATAGTCTTAGAACAGGAATACTTCCTATTGTATTTTTATTTAACAGCGAGTTATTATTAATTGGTATTGAAAGTATATGGCATGGCTTAATGATCATAGCAACCTCTTTGATTGGGATTTTAGTATTTACTTCTGCTACTCAGGGATGGTTTATAAATAAACTGAGATGGTATGAGATTATTATTTTTTTAATAATTTCAATATCATTATTATCTCCAGAATTTATTCTAAATAAATTTTACCCAAAATATAACTATTTAAGTATTGAAGAAATAAACAAAAAACAGTTTGATTATAATAAAGAGATAAGAATTAAAATTACTAGACTTACAGAGTATGGCGAAAGATATAAATTATTTGTAATTGAAAAAAATAGTTTTGATGAAAATTTCAGTTTAGATGATTATGGAATGAGCTTAGTTGTAGAAGATAATAAAACCATAATTGATACTTTAAAATGGAATGGCATTGCAAAAAAATCTGGTTTAGATATGGGAGATATTATTAATGAATTTAAAATTGAAAATCAGAATAGACCAAAAAAAGAAATAATTTATCCTATCGCTCTTATTCTTTTATCAATCTTTGGTTATTTAAATATAAGAAGAAGAATTTAGCTTAGACCTGCATGGGGTAACTTACGTTGAAGTATTTTCCAAATACCTGTTGCAGATGCAATTATTTTACCTTTACATTCTAAATAGCACTCTAAAAAAACCATGCTTTTTGTTTTTTTTTTAATTTTTACATATCCAAAAATTTCATCACCAATAGTTGAAGGTCCGATAAAGTTAATATTAAGTGTTATAGTTACACAAGGCTGATTACCCGAAATTCTATGGGCTCCAGATCCACACCCGGTATCTATGATCGATGCTATATACCCACCATGTGTTATGCCAGCTCTGTTAAGATGGTTTTTTTTTATTTTAGTTTTAAATTCATATTTAGTTTTTGAGATATCTCTTAGTAGCAAACCACCATTGTGTCTCATGAAACCTTTTTTAACGCTAATTTGTTTAAATTTTTTCATTAAATTATTAAAGTTATTAAAAATAATATTATTAACACTATTACAAAAAAATAAATTACAGATTTTTGCAAAGATATTTTCATTTTTCCTTCTTTTTGGTGCGCCTGCTAGGAGTCGAACCCAGAACCTCCTGGTCCGTAGCCAAGCGCTCTATCCAATTGAGCTACAGGCGCTATTATAATCTATTCTTTTAACATTTATTATTAATTTTACTAAATTTTAATAATGGTCAAAAATATACATCTATTAAAAGTAAATAATATATATATATACAAATAGCGAAATGAGTGAAAAATTACTAGTTCCAGATATTGGAGATTTTGAAGAAGTAGAAATCATAGAAATTCTTGTAAAAGAAGGAGATAAAATCTCTAAGAATGACCCTGTAATAACTTTAGAAAGTGATAAATCAAGTGTTGAAGTACCATCTGCTTTTGAGGGTGTTGTAGATAGCATTAACATAAAAATTGGTGATAAAGTTTCTAAAGGAGATTTGATACTAACATTATCCTCTGAGAATGGAACTCAGCAAAAACAAGAAACTATTGAAAAGATACCACCTGCAACGGAAAAAATAATTGCCGAAGCGGAAAATTCTAATGGATATAATAATTCTGAATTAGATACGAGTGCACATAAAGAGATTAAAGTAGAAAATACACAAGTAGAAGAACATAATGAGAGATTAGAAATAGTTGAAAATAATAATGATATTGATCCTCAAGAGACAAAAGAATGGTTAGAATCTTTGTCTGCTGTAGTACATTCCGAAGGACCTGAGAGAGCTCATTTTTTAATTAAACAATTAATTGATCAGGCATATAAAGAGGGATCAAATATACCCTACACCCAAAATACACCATACATAAACACTATACCAGCAGATGAAGAGATAAAATCTCCAGGCGATCAAAATATCGAGAGAAAAATCAGAGCACTAATTCGATGGAATTCAGCAGTGATGGTTGTCAGAGCAAACATGAGAGATCCTTCATTAGGAGGTCACATTGGGACATTTGCTTCAGCAGCAACTCTTTATGATATAGGAATGAATCATTTTTGGAGAGCTAAAAGCAATAAATTTGGTGGAGATTTAATTTATTTCCAAGGACATTCAGCGCCAGGTATTTACGCTAGAGCTTTTTTGGAAGGAAGACTTGACGAGAAGCAATTAGATAGATTCAGACAGGAAGTTTACCCAGGAGGTTTGTCATCTTATCCTCATCCATGGCTGATGCCTAAGTTTTGGCAGTTTCCAACTGTTTCCATGGGTCTTGGACCAATGATGGCAACCTATCAGGCAAGATTTATGAAATATCTTATTAATAGAAAATTAATAAAAGATGAGAATAGAAAAGTTTGGTCTTTCTTAGGAGATGGTGAAATAGACGAGCCTGAAGCTCTAGGATCTATTGGTTTAGCAGCAAGAGAAAAGTTAGACAACTTGATTTATGTTGTGAACTGCAACCTACAAAGATTAGATGGTCCAGTAAGAGGCAATGGTAAAATTATTCAAGAATTAGAAGGAATTTTTAGAGGAGCTGGATGGAATGTAATAAAAGTCATTTGGGGATCATATTGGGATCCTTTACTCGCAAATGATAAAACAGGTTTACTTGTAAAAAGAATGAACGAAGCAGTTGATGGAGAATACCAAGCCTTTAAAGCAAAAGGTGGCTTATATGTTAGAGATAACTTCTTTGGGAAATACCCTGAACTTAAAAATCTAGTTACAAGTTATACGGATAGCGATATTTGGAAATTAAATAGAGGCGGTCACGACCCGCATAAAGTTTATGCTGCTTATCATAAAGCTATTAATACAAAAGACAGACCAACAGTCATATTAGCTAAAACGATTAAAGGATACGGTATGGGAAAATCTGGTGAAAGTATAAATACAACCCATCAGCAAAAAAAATTAGGTGTAGATGATTTGCTATATTATAGAGATAGATTTGATGTTCCATTAACAGATGAACAAGTCAAAAATATAGAATACTTTAGACCTGATGAAAATTCAGAGGAAATAAAATACTTAAAAAAAAGAAGATTGGCTTTAGGAGGATATATTCCTGAGAGATCGTCTTTTTCGAAACCAATCAAAACACCAAGTA
Organism: uncultured Pelagibacteraceae bacterium; assembly: GCA_902598015.1. Classification (GTDB taxonomy): domain Bacteria; phylum Pseudomonadota; class Alphaproteobacteria; order Pelagibacterales; family Pelagibacteraceae; genus Pelagibacter. The sequence goes on along the minus strand of CACJZT010000005.1, from coordinate 12,010 downwards.
ATGATATTTTTGACTTTATGAAAAAATCAACTGGTGAAAAAGAAATGTCAACTACTATGGCACTTGTTAGGATGTTGACGAATTTGCTAAGAGATAAAAATGTTGCTCCAAGACTTGTTCCAATAATCCCTGATGAAGCAAGAACATTTGGTATGGAAGGTTTTTTCCAAAAAATAGGTATATATGCACATGAAGGTCAAAAATATGAGCCAGAGGACTCAGCTCAATTAAGCTCTTACAAGGAAGAGAAAAGTGGTCAAGTTTTAGAGGAAGGAATAAATGAGGCTGGATCCATGGCATCATGGATAGCTGCAGGAACATCGTATTCAAATCATGATATAGAAATGATACCAATTTATCTTTTTTATTCTATGTTTGGTTTTCAAAGAACTGGCGATTTTGCGTGGGCAGCTGGAGATAGTCAAACAAGAGGATTTCTAATTGGAGCTACAGCTGGAAGAACAACTTTGGCTGGAGAAGGCCTTCAACACCAAGATGGTCACAGTCATTTATTAGCATCAACAATTCCAAATTGTGTTTCTTATGATCCAACCTTTCATTATGAATTAGCTACAATTTTTAAAGAAGGTTTAAGAAGAATGCATGAAAAACATGAAAATATTTTTTACTATATTACAACAATGAATGAAAATTATTCTCATCCAGAGATGCCCAAAGATTGTGAAGAAGGCATATTAAAAGGGATGTATAAAATAAAAGATTTCAGCAAGAATAAAAAAAATAAGATTCAATTATTGGGTTCAGGAACAATTTTAAGAGAGATGATTGAAGCAGCAGAAATTTTACAAAATGAATATCAAGTTGATAGTGAAGTATGGAGTGTTACCAGTTTTAATGAATTAAGAAGAGATGGACTTGAAACAGAAAGGTATAATTTGCTTAATCCAGGAGGAGAGAAAAAAATCTCTTACGTTGAAAAATGTCTTGGAAAAACCGAAGGTCCTATTTTAGCAGCTTCAGATTACATGAGAATGAATTCTGACCAAATTAGACCTTACATAAATAAAAGTTTTTATTCATTGGGTACAGATGGATTTGGTAGAAGTGATACAAGAAAAAATCTAAGAAAATTTTTTGAGGTCGATAAAGAGCATATAGTTGCATATGGCTTAAGTATTTTATCTAATGAACAATTAATTGCTTCTAAACATGCGGTAGATGCAATTAAAAAATATAAAATTGATAAAGATAAACCTATGCCCACAAAATTATAATGAGCGAGAAAGAAGTATTAGTTCCTAACATTGGTGATTTTAAAGATGTTGAAGTAATTGAGGTGTTAATAGAGGCAGGATCAAATATTAATAAAGATGATCCGATAATTACAATAGAAAGCGATAAATCAAGTGTTGAGATACCAAGCCCATACTCAGGTAGTGTTAAAAAAGTTAATTTAAAAGTTGGTGATAAGGTTTCAGAGGGTTCATCAATACTAATAATTGGTTCAGAAGAAGAAAAACCAGATGAGCAAATTGAAGAAGAGGTCAAAGAGATTAAAGAAGAAACTATTATACAAAAACCATCAGAAAACGTAATTTCAAAACCAAAAGAAATATTAAATAATAATAGAGTTAGTGTATTCAAATCAAGCAAAGCACTTGCTAGCCCAAAAACTAGAAAATTTGCAAGAGAACTTGGTGTTGATATTAATAATATTACTGGATCACAAAGATCAGGAAGAATTATAGAGGAAGATATAAAAAAATTCGTATCTTCTAATTTTAATAAACCTCAAGAGGAAAAGAAGGCTCCATCTATAAAGCCCTCAGAATATGATCACGCTGATTTTGGAGATGTAGAAATTCAAGATATACCAAGAATTAAAAGAATTGCTGCTCCACATTTATCAAATTCTTGGCAAACAATACCGCATGTTACTAGTTGTGATGAAGCAGATATTACTGAGCTAGAAGAATTTAGACAAAATTTGACTGATACTTTTACTGGAGAAAAAAAGAAAATTACTCCATTGGCATTTATTATAAAGGCAGTTGTGGAAGCTTTAAAAGTTTTTCCAAGTTTTAATAGTTCTATTGATAATATTGAAAATGGAAAAATAACATTAAAAAAATACTTCCATGTAGGAATTGCAGTTGATACTCCCAATGGTTTAATGGTGCCAAAAATAAGAAATGCTAATCAAAAGAATATAGATCAAATAAGCAAGGACCTAAAAAAAGTTAGTGATGATTGCCGAAATTTGAAGATAGATAAAAAAGAGTTTTATGGAGGATCCATAACTATAACAAGCCTAGGTGGTATTGGAGGAACTTATTTTACTCCTATAATAAATTATCCTGAGGTTGCTATTTTAGGAATTGGAAGGACTTATATTAAACCTGTTTATATTGATGGACAATTTAAACCTAGAACAATGTTGCCTTTATCTCTCTCTTACGATCATAGAATTATTGACGGTGCTGAGGGTTCAAGATTCAATAATGAATTAAAAAATAACCTTGGTAAAAACTTTGCCTACAAATTAGCTAAGCAATGATTAAAAATTTTAAACTTTTAAATAATAAAACTGTATTTTACTTTGATGACAATAAGTTTGAAACATTTCCTAATATTTGGTTAAGAGATCATATTAAAAATAAAGAAAACTGGGATTTTAAAACCAATCAAAGAATAACTTATACCGCAAATTTAGACATTAATATCAAAGTTAAAAAAGCAAAATTATTAAAAAAAGGGAAATTCATTGAAATATTATGGTCTGATGAAAATAAACCAATCAAATATTCATATGAATTTTTAAAAAAAAATTCTTTAAAAAAGGAAGAAACTAAAAGTGATACTCAATTTTGGAAAGATAAAGACATAAAAAATCAAATTTTCATTAACTATAATCAATTACAAACTAAAGTTGGATTTAAAAATTTATTAAAAAAAATTCACATATATGGTTTTGCAGTCGTGAGAAATTGTTCAAAGAATTTAAACTCTGTTGAATATATAGCTAAAAAAATAGGTTATGTCAGAAATTCAATTTTTGGAGGATTGTGGACTTTTGAATCAAATAATAAAAAAGCAGACAGTGCATATTCAAACCAAGAACTGAGACCACATACAGACTCTACATATAGTAATGATGCTCCGGGTTTACAATTACTGCTTTGTTGTAAGTATGATGCTAAAGGTGGAGATTCTATAATGGTAGATGGATTTAAATTAGCAAATGAAATCAAACAAAAATATAAAAAACATTTTAAAACTTTAACAAATACAAAAGTTAAAGGTTCTTATATTGGTGATGGTGTTCGCCTTGAAGCAAAAAGACCAATAATAAAATTAAATGAAAAAAATAATTTTGATCAAATTAGTTTTAACAATTACGATAGAGCACCTTTTAGAGAAACCAATCAAAAAACAATTAATTTTTATAAAGCAATTAAAGTATTTGATACGATGGCAAACCAAAAGCAATATCAGTGGAGGCATATTTTAAAACCTGGTGAATTACTAATTTTTAATAATTGGAGAGTAATGCATGGTAGAGGTGCATTTTCAGGTATAAGAAAAATGGCTGGTTGCTATATCAATAAAGAAGATTTTGATAGCTGTTGTAGAATGAATAATATTATCTAAATTTAATTAAATTAATGTCTAAAACTACATCGCTTATATGCGCTTTGATAACAACATTTATTTGGGGCACTGCTTTCATTGCTCAAGACACAGGCATGGACAATATTGGCCCATTAACATTCAATGCATCTAGATTTTTTGTTGGTTTTCTTACAGTCCTACCCATTGCTTTAATTTTAGAAAGAAAAAAAATTAATTATGAAATCAATTCTAATAAAAAATTATTTTTAAAATATTTATTTTTAATGGGTATATCATTATTTTTGGGCACCTACTTGCAGCAAGCCGCATTACAATACACGAATATAGCTAATGCAGCTTTTTTTACAGTTTTTTACGTTCCATTAGTTCCAATTTTATTATTTTTTATTTATTCTATTAAAGTCCATTGGAGTCTTTGGCCTTCAATATGTTTGTGTATAATAGGTGTTTACCTATTAAGTGATTTTTCAAACTCAGAAATTATGATAGGTGATGCTTTAGTTATTCTATGCTCACTATTTTGGGCTTTACATATAATTTTCGCTGGAAAATTTATGGAGAAATTTAATATACCAATTTTTTATGCAGCATTACAAGCAGCTCTTGTTTTTAGTTTATCTCTTGTATTTGCTTTTATTTTAGAGGAAGTAGTTATTACAAAAATTTTAACTGAGTATAGTTCAATATTATATGCAGGCGTCTTATCTGGAGGAATTGCTTTTACTTTACAAATGTTTGCACAAAAAAATATTGAAGAAGCTCCAGCAGCAATAATTTACTCTCTTGAAGGTGTCTTTGCAACAATTGCTGGATGGATTATTTTAAGTCAAGTTCTTAACTTAAATAATATTATAGGATGTGTATTAATTCTTATTGCTGTAATATTTTCTCAAATTGCTCCAACGTCCAAAAAATCATAAGTAAATAATTGAAAAAAGAATAATACTTAAAACTATTCTATAAATAACAAAAAAACTCAAACTAAACATTTTAACATAAATAAGAAAATATTTAATTGTAAAATAAGAAAATAAAAATGAAGCCGCAGTAGAAAAAATAAATATAGCATCAAAATTTATTTGATCATCAATAACATCTTTAAATCCCAAAACACTTGCACCTGCTAAAGCTGGAATAGACAAATAAAAAGCTATCTTTGATGATTCAACTCTGTCAAATTTTAAAAATCTTGAAGCTGTAATTACTATACCTGATCTACTGACTCCTGGAATGATAGCTAAAATCTGAAATAACCCTATTATAATAATACTTTTAATATTTAATCCTGAAGAAATTTTATTTTTCAATTCAAACTTATCTGAAAAGTATAATAAAATTCCAAAAATCAAAGTTGTCCAAGCGACAACTTTTAAGTTTCTAAATTGATCAATTAAATTTGTGGAGTAAAAAATATAACCAACAATAACTAATGGTATAGACCCAAGAATTATTAGTAGAAATATATTTTTATTATTAATGATATTTATTAACTCTTTTCTAAAAAATAAAATAATTGCTAACAAAGAACCTAAATGCAGACTAATATCTAATTGTAGGTTGCTAACATTGAAGTCACTCAATCTTGATATAATTAAAAGATGTGCAGACGAGCTAACTGGAATAAACTCAGATATTCCTTGAATAATTGATAAAATTAGCGTCTCCAAATATTTTGAAATCATTATATCGAATACTTCATATTGAAATTGTAACCAAATTAAAGCAATTACATATTTGCATACCATCTATGCATAATAAGAAAAAACAGCTGATTTACTTAATTTTTGTGAAATATTAGTCAATATTTATGACCTTGTAATTGTTTATTATTAAATTTTTATCGTATATACAGCGTCCACCATGTCAGAAAAAATGCTTAAGTTTGTTGATATAGGTCAACAAAATCCACCTAAAAGAGATATATCAGACCGAAAAGAGGATTTTGATGAAATATATCAAGAATTTCTAAAAGATAGAGCTGTTCAGCAGTCAAGTAGATGTTCCCAATGTGGAGTACCATTTTGCCAAGTTCATTGTCCATTAAGTAACAATATACCAGATTGGCTTAAACTAACTGCTGAGGGAAGATATGAGGAAGCTTATCAATTATCACAAAGCACAAACAACATGCCAGAAGTTTGTGGAAGAATTTGCCCTCAGGATAGGCTGTGCGAAGGAAATTGTGTAATAGAGCAATCGGGTCATGGAACAGTTACTATTGGATCAATAGAAAAATATATCACAGAGAAAGCTTGGGAAAATGGTTGGGTTAAACCAATAGAAATAAATAGTGAAAAAAATGAGAGTGTAGGAATTATAGGTTCTGGTCCTGCTGGACTTGCTTGTGGAGAACAACTCAGAAAAAAAGGATACAAGGTGACTATATATGATCGTTATGACAGAGCTGGAGGGCTACTAATATATGGTATCCCAGGATTTAAATTAGAAAAGCATGTTGTTCAAAGAAGAATAAAACTTTTGGAAGAAAGCGGAATTAAATTTGTCTTAAACTTTGAAGTTGGAAAAGATTCCAGCTTGACGGAGTTAAGAGAAAAACATGATGCAATTTTAATAGCTACAGGAGTTTATAAAGCTAGAGAAGTTAATCTACCTGGTAACGATCTGAGTAATATTTTCCCTGCAATGGAATTTTTGACAGCATCAAATAAAAAAGGGCTAGGTGATAAAGTTGAGTTATTTGATAACGGAACTTTAAATGCTGAAGGCAAAGACGTTGTAGTAATTGGAGGTGGCGATACAGCAATGGACTGCCTAAGGACTTCAGTGAGACAGAATGCTAAATCTGTAAAATGTTTATATAGAAGAGATAGAGAAAATATGCCAGGATCAGCAAGAGAAGTTGGCAATGCAGAAGAAGAAGGTGTTGAATTCATTTGGTTAACAAGCCCTAAAGAGTTTAAGGGAACAAATAAAATTGAAAGTGTAGTTGTTAATAAAATGAAATTGGGTGAGCCAGATGATAGCGGTAGAAGAAAACCAGTTGTAGAAGAAAATTCAGATTTTGAAATTAAAGCTGATCTTGTAATCAAAGCACTTGGATTTGATCCTGAAGATCTTCCAAAATTATTTAATGAAGAAAAATTACAAGTATCAAGATGGGGAACAATAAAAGCAGATTTCGATACAATGGAAACCAGTATAGAGGGAGTTTTTGCAGCTGGAGATATAGTTCGTGGCGCATCTTTAGTGGTTTGGGGCATTAAAGACGGAAGAGATGCCGCAACATCAATTGATAATTATTTACAAAGTAAACAAAAACTTAGAGTTGCTTAATGAAGTTAAGAAATAAAAATTTAAAAATTTTAAAAAGTAATCATGTTTACTCAGAAGAAATGGAACATGATGCATGTGGCGTAGGTTTAGTAGCATCTACCGAAGGTCTAAAATCAAGAAAAGTCGTAGAATATGGAATCGATGCCTTAAAAGCTGTTTGGCATAGGGGTGCAATCGATGCAGACGGAAAAACAGGAGATGGTGCTGGAATCCATATTGAAATTCCTAAAGATTTCTTTGAGGAAAAAATTGAAGTCACAGGTCATAAACATGATAATTCTGAACTATGTGTGGGTATGATTTTCTTACCAAGAAATGATTATAGCGCTCAAGAGCAATGCAGAACTATTGTTGAAAGCGAACTAACAAAGAGAAATTTTAGCATCTATGGCTGGAGACAAGTTCCTGTTGATCCCTCTGTCTTAGGAGAAAAAGCTGAACAAACAAGACCTGAAATTACTCAAGTATTGTTCACATACGATGACAAAAAAATTGTTAATAAATCTCTGGAACAAAAATTGTATGAAACTAGAAGAGTAATTGAAAAAGAAGCTCTCAATAATCAATTAAATAATTTTTATATATGTTCATTTAGTTCTAAATCTATCATTTATAAAGGAATGTTTTTAGCAGAAGCTTTGTCAGATTTTTATACTGACTTAAAAGATGAAAGATTTATATCTAGGTATGCAATATTTCACCAAAGATTTTCAACTAATACTGCGCCAAGTTGGGACTTAGCGCAACCATTTAGATCTATAGCGCATAATGGTGAAATAAATACTCTTAAAGGAAATGTTAATTGGATGAAAGTCCACGAAGAAGAAATGTTTAGTCCAGTTTTCGAAGATATAGAGAATCTTAAGCCTGTAATACCAGCTGGAAATTCTGACTCTGCATCATTAGATAATGTTTTTGAGTTATTAAATATTTCTGGACAGCCTGCTCCTCTAGCAAAATTAATGTTAATACCAGACGCTTGGTCAAAAAAAAATAAGGTATTAAAAAAAGATCATCAACAACTATTCAATTTTTTAAATAGTACCATGGAGCCTTGGGATGGACCAGCTGCTATAGCTGCAACAGATAATGAATGGGTAATTGTTGCAACTGACAGAAACGGATTAAGACCACTTAGATATACAGTGACAAGAGACAAGCTTCTTTTTGCAGGAAGTGAAACAGGAATGATAGATTTAAATGAGAAAAAAATTGTATCTAAAGGAAGATTAGGACCTGGAGAAATATTAGGAGTAAGAATAGAAAAAGGCAAGGTATATTCAAACGATGAAATAAAAAACTACCTTTCAAAAGAATATAAGCATTACAACAATCAGATTATTGATCTTGATAAAAAATTAGAGGCAGAAACTGAAAAAGTAGAGCTAGAAGGCCAAAGTTTGAGGAATTTTCAACATTGTTTTGGATATAGCATAGAAGATTTAGAATTAATTCTTCATCCAATGGCAGAAGATGCTAAAGAAGCAACAGGCTCAATGGGTGATGACACGCCTTTAGCAGTTTTATCTGACAAATATAGACCACTATATCATTACTTTAGACAAAACTTTAGTCAGGTTACAAATCCACCAATAGACTCTCTAAGAGAAAATAAAGTTATGAGTTTAAAGACAAGATTTGGAAATCTTGGTAATATTTTAGATTTTAGTAAATTAACTAAAGACAATATTTATGTCTTAAATAGTCCGATATTATCAAATGCACAATTTGAAAAATTTTTGAAATTCTTTGGAAATAATAATAAAGTTTTAGATTGTACATTCAGCAAAGATGATGATTTGGAGACATCAATAAATTTACTCAAAGTTAAATCTGAACAAGCTGTTAGAGAGGGAATTAAACAAATAATATTATCAGATAAAAGTATTTCAGAAAATAGAATGCCAATGCCGATGCTTTTATGTATAGGGGCAATAAATACACACTTAGTTAAATTAGGTTTAAGAGGTTATGTTTCTATTAATGTTCAAACTGGAGATGCTTTAGATACTCACTCTTTTGCAACATTAATTGGTGTTGGTGCTACTACAGTGAACCCTTATTTAGCTTTTGATAGCTTATATCAAAGACATTCTAAGAAATTATTTGGAAATTTCACTTTTGATGAATGTGTTTCAAGATACATTAAATCAGTCAATCTCGGTCTTCTTAAAATAATGTCTAAAATGGGAATTTCTGTTTTAAGTTCTTACAGAGGTGGATGTAATTTTGAAACTGTGGGACTAAGCAGAACAATTGTAAAAGATTACTTTCCTGGGATGTTATCAAAGATTTCTGGAATTGGTTTAAAAGGAATAGAAAAGAAAATTAGAACTATACACAAAGAAGCATTTTTCAATAATTCAAATATTTTACCTATTGGAGGAATTTACAGATATAGAAAAAATGGCGAAACACATCAGTATCAAGGCAAGCTAATTCATTTACTACAAACTGCGGTTGGACAAGGATCTTATGAAATATATAAAAAATATACAAAAGGTATTTATAATCTAAATCCAATAAGTTTAAGAGATTTAGTAGATTTTAAATCTAAAAATCCTATCGATATATCTAATGTTGAGCCTGCATCTAATATATTAAAAAGATTTGGAAGTGGAAGTATGTCTCATGGAGCTTTATCTAAAGAAGCACATGAAACTCTTGCTGTTGGTATGAACAGAATTAAAGGTGCATCTTGTAGTGGTGAAGGTGGAGAAGATGAAAAAAGATTTAAGATTATGGAGAATGGAGATAGTGCAAATTCAAGGGTTAAACAAATTGCATCAGCTAGATTTGGAGTAACCATTAATTATTTAAATAATTGTAATGAGATTGAAATCAAAATTGCACAGGGCGCTAAACCAGGTGAAGGTGGACAATTACCAGGTTTTAAAGTAACGGATGAAATTGCGAGATTGAGACACTCAACACCAGGAGTTACTTTAATATCACCTCCACCACATCATGATATTTACTCAATTGAAGATCTAGCTCAATTAATTTATGATTTAAAACAAATAAATCCTAAGGCTAGGGTTGGAGTTAAATTAGTTGCTTCATCAGGAATTGGAACGATAGCTGCTGGAGTTGCAAAAGCTAAAGCAGACATAATTTTAATCTCAGGGCACTCAGGAGGTACAGGAGCCACTCCACAGACTAGTGTTAAATATGTTGGAGTTCCTTGGGAAATGGGATTAACAGAAGCAAATCAGGTATTGACTTTAAATAACTTGAGACATCAAGTGACCCTTAGAACTGACGGTGGAATAAAAACAGGAAGAGACGTTGTAATTGCAGCCATGATGGGTGCAGAAGAATTTGGCGTAGCAACAACTGCTTTAGTAGCAATGGGATGTATAATGGTCAGACAATGTCATTCAAATACATGTCCAGTGGGTGTTTGCACACAAGATGACAAATTAAGAGAGAAATTCACTGGAACTCCTGAAAAAGTAGTAAACCTTTTTACATTTATAGCAGAGGAAGTAAGAGAAATACTTGCTGATCTTGGTTTCAAATCTTTAAATGAAGTAATTGGAAGAACTGACTTACTAAGACAAGTAAGCAAAGGATCACCAAACTTGGATGATCTAGATTTAAATCCTCTTTTTGTTCAGGCAGATCCTGGAAAAAATAAAAGATATTGTGAGAAACCTGAAATTAATTCTGTTCCAGATACTTTAGATCAAAAATTATGGCCAGAAATAGAAGACAAAATAGATAAAAAAGAAAAAGTAAATCAAGAATTTGAAATTCAAAATACCGATAGAGCAGTTGGTACTAGAATTTCTTATCATTTGTACAAAAAATTTGGAAATAACAATCTTGATGAAAATTCGATCGAATTAAATTTTAAAGGTTCAGCGGGCCAATCCTTTGGTGCTTTTGCTATTAAAGGATTAAAACTAATTTTAAAAGGGGATGCAAATGATTATGTTGCCAAAGGATTATCAGGTGGAACTATTGTGATTAAATTACAAGATGAAAGCAACCTTGTTTCAAATGAAAATACTATTATTGGAAATACTGTTTTGTATGGAGCTACTTCAGGAAAATTATTAGCTGCAGGACAAGCAGGAGAGAGATTTGCTGTTAGAAATTCAGGTGCAACTGCAGTAATAGAAGGTTGTGATTCAAATGGTTGTGAATACATGACAGGCGGAAATATTATTATATTAGGAGATATTGGCGATAATTTTGGAGCTGGCATGACAGGAGGTATGGCATTTATTTATGACCCTGAAAATCAATTTGATAAAAAAGTAAATCCTGAAAGTGTAGTTTGGCAAACTCCAGAAACTAAATTTTGGATTGAGCATCTAAGGAAATTAATTCATGAGCATGCGATAGAAACAAATTCAACAATCTCGAAAAAAATTGTTAAGAATTTTGAAAATGAAATAAATAATTTCGTCCAAGTTTGTCCAAAAGAAATGTTAGATAAGTTAGAAAATCCTATATCAAACAAAAAATTAGTCGGTCAAGCTAGTTAGTATTTTTAATAATATTATCTAACTCTTTACAAATAATATTTAGATTTTTTTTTGACGAGAGACTATGGTCACCTTTCTTAATTATATTTAATTTTTTTTTTGCTTTGCTGAAGATTTTTAAAACTTCTCTTGAGTATTTAATTGGTACAACTTCATCTTTTTGACCATGGACCATAGTAACAGGTATTTTCATTGGAATATTAACATTCAAAACTTTATTTTGTTTTTTTCTTGCATCTTTAATTAATTGATTAGTTATGAGATACTCATACCCACCATTTTTAATTTTGCTAATACCTTTTTTGATAATTTCACTCTTTGTCTTTTTTGAAAATTTTTTCCACATTATTCTTGTTAAAAATTCTGGAGCAGAGCCAATTCCTATAAAGCCTTTAATCTGCTTCTTAATTGATTTAAATAATAATAAAGAAATCCAAGCACCCATACTAGAACCTATTAAAATTATATCATTTTTTTTAACTATATTCTTAATAGTCTGTTTTGCATCATTTGCCCAAGTGGAAATATTACCTTTTGTAAATTCACCTGTAGATTTTCCGTAACCAGAATATTCTAGTGCTAAAAAACCCAATTTATTTTTTTTAGCATAGTTTAAAAATCTTTTA